>JAHQWA010000454.1 GCA_019634045.1 Saprospiraceae bacterium | reverse complement strand
TCGGCAATTCCTTCGAATAGACATTGGGATAGGAGATCATAACCGCCGTGGGTAGTTTGCTGAGTATGCACATATTCGTGTACATTTAGAAACACCACGTCTTCTATTGGGTTGCTATCAAAATAGGCACGCAGATACCCGAAAGAGCTGGGTAGTTCCTCCGTCACGGCTGATGCATCCGCCAAAGCCAATTCACTACCGATGAGCACCAAGCTATCCATGGCCGTACCGTTCGTCCGTAAGGCCCCAACCGTAAAATAGACCTTCGCTGGTCTCAACTTGGGATAGAGGTTTTCGAAGGCGGCAATCCCATCTTCTATCTTTGGCCCTAGATCTTTGGCCTTTGCCATATTGGGGCGCATCGACTCCCAAAACTTGGGATAATCATGGATGGCATCTAAATAGGAGTCGATCGTATATCGCCTGGCCTTCATGATGGCCTTAAGACCGGGAGTCCCCTTATCTAGAAATAGCGTTTGCAGGTACTCCTTTTGCGCAAGCGTATCAGTGGTCGTTTGGACTTTATCATATGCTTCCCAAAAATGGTCGATGTCACTGGAGATCACTATAGCGTTTTGAGGAGTTGCACAAGCTGTGATAAAAAGCACGAGTGTTAAGAACTGGATTAAGCTTTTCATAGATATTGTTTTAGATTATCAACAGGGGCAAATTATTTCGAAATCCAGTCCCTTGCTGTGCTTTTATGCTAACAGATAGTTTTTCGTGGTAAACAGTATACCTCTCCCTAAAAGCTATAAAAACATTCGTTTCCCCACGCAAAATGCTTCGTTCACATAAAAAGGAGTTGATAATGCCTGAGGTGGTGTATTTTTAGGCAATGCAATCAAAGCGAATTTTACCTCATTTGTTATTCTGGCTGATCATCATGCTGCTAGGGATTGCCACGATCTATCCCTATTATCAGGATCTCAAGATTGCGGTGATGGATCGGGCCGTGTTTCTGCCGGTATGGTGGATTGGAACCTATCTCAACTGGTGGGTGCTGATGCCTCGGCTATTAAACAAGAAGCGCTGGCCTGTTTACCTCGGTATATTGCTTTTATTGATCTTTGTGCTGACGGTGATACAACGGTACATCTGCTTGTTCTGGTTTTACCCCAACTATTTATGGCAAGACCCGCCGAACCCAGCCGACTTGCAGCCCTTCCTATTGCCAAAATTCATTCAGTTTGCCGCCTTTATCTCTCTTCCCATACTCTCTTCCATAGGTATTCGCTACTTGCTAGACTGGTATCAAGAAAGTTATAAAGCCAAGCAGATTTTAGCTCAACAACAAGCGGCCGAATTGCAATACCTGAAAGCACAAATCAACCCGCACTTCCTATTTAATACACTTAATAATTTATATGGCCTATCCCTTGAAGCGTCCGAGAAGGTTCCTGGCATGATCTTGAAACTTTCGGATATTCTAAGCTACTCACTCTATGAGTCAGCAGTAGATCGCGTGAGTCTGGAAAAAGAAATCCATCTTATCAAAGATTTTATTGCCCTAGAAAAGGAAAGATATGGAGATCGCATGCAAGTCAGTTTTGACATTGATGAGGAGGTAGATGAACAGGTGGAAATTGCGCCTTTACTACTGATTCCTTTAGTGGAAAATGCCTTTAAGCACGGCGTTAAGGAGGCAACTGAGACGATTCCGATAGTAATCCAGTTGGCAAAGGATGGGGCAGAACTTAGATTTGAGGTACAGAACCAGGTTTCCGAGGTTTTGAATGCGATTCCCAACAAAAAACAGGGATTAGGGTTGAAGAATCTGAAGCGGCGATTGGATCTCCTTTATCCTAGCCGACATCATTTAGTCACCACTCGCCAAGGGGACCATTTTCACGCCCAACTAAAAATCCAGATTGATGAGTAATATCAGATGCCTTATAGTGGATGATGAGCCGGTAGCACAACGAATTATTGCCAAGTACTTATCAGAACTAACTGGCTATGAGATAGTAGGCACCTGCCTCAACGCCCTCGCTGCGATGGAGGTATTACGCCAACAAGAGGTTGACCTCCTTTTCTTGGATATTGAAATGCCTAAATTGAAAGGCTTGGCCTTCTTGAAAACACTACGGAAGGCTCCACACGTCATCATTACTACTGCCCACCGCGAATATGCCTACGAAAGTTATGAGCTGGAGGTATTAGATTATTTGTTAAAACCTATCTCTTTCGAACGCTTCCTCCGCGCCGTCAATAAGTTTCAAAGATTGCATGAGACATCTGAGCTAGCCACACCAGCTAGCCATCAAAAACCAGTTAAGTTTATCTATGTCAAAAGTGATCGCAAAACACTTAAACTCAACGAAGCGGAGATCAGCTATATTGAAGGAATGAACAACTATATCATTATTCATCATAGGGGGAAAGGACATATTGTTTATACCTCGATTGGGAATATGCTTAAGGAGCTAGGTGACCAATTTCTTCGTATTCATAAGTCCTTCGTTGTTAATCGGAATCATATCCTTTCATATTCTAAAGAGCAGGTGGATTTGGAGGGTAAGGAACTACCGATCGGTAAGGCTTATAAGGGGGTGATAGAGCAGTTTTAGGGGCAATCGCTTGTTGGAAAACCCTATACTCATCAAGCTTAATGCATCGTAGATTGATAAATAAGCAAAAGTGAATATCATTGAAGTAAGGCCGTATAGTCAAGGTTTTTAGCTCTGATCTAGGCGATCAGATTTCCCGAAGTATTCAAACTCAACATCCTTGTCCTTAAAATATCCGGTCGGGAAATAGGACTAACTGGATAAAGTTAAATTCGATATTGTTAAAGGAAATTTCTTGACCTTCCCCCACCTCCAACTTGAGATCTGGATACCATCTTAGGTTGGTGCGCAGGATAAAGGCTTGTATCCGATTTGGTCGAATATCCCAACCGAAAGTGAGTCCATAGCTAATTCGGGTATCTTCAACATCCTGCGTTAGCTGGCGCTCAAAGGACTCTTTAAACCGTAAGCGTTCATAACTTACCACTGGCCCGACAAAAGGTGTAAAGCCATGGTAATCGAAAAGGATGCGCGTGGCTTCCAAACCCAAGGATTGACGGCGTAGACTTTGATTGGCTCCATAGGAAAGCGTGGAGGTCCCATAAGCTCGATAGCTAGCCGCGATACTGATATCTGGACGATGGAAATAGTAGCCCAAAGCATAGTCAGCCATAATGGATGTGCTGTAAGGATTGATGTAGGGCCTCAGCTGTTCATTGTACGAAGACTTACCCAGCCAGAAGGCCGAAGACATGCCAATCCCAATGTAGAAATTATTCAATTTACCCTTTTCCGCCAGTATTTCTGTTACTTTAGCTGTTCTGCCACTTTCCCAATCTGGCTCGGCTGGTACGGTGGTATCTATCATGTACCGATAAGAAAAGTTGAGATAAAACGGTGGGGTCTGAACCTGGGTTTGCACATCCTGGCTGATGTAATAGTCTTGTTCATTATTGTAGTTCCACAATAGGCCAGCTTCCAACAGGTGTCCCTTGTTATTATAAGTAATACCGGCCAGCAAAGGCAAGCTAGTATGATTCAATTCAGGGCCATCTCCAAAAGGAAGTAGATCATTATCTTGCTCAAAATAAAATGGGGCAAGAGATACGCCAATAAATGGCCGGATGGCATTGTGCTTGATCCGCCAGGGGTAATACTTAAAAGCAGTCTCTACTCCACTCAGATACGACACATCTTGCCCACTTTCCGAAAAGGTCGGATTTCCCAAAGGTATCGCCAAATAGATATCGGCATGGCCCCAAAAGTGAGTCCCTCCAATCAATAGGCGTGCTTTTTGAGTTTGGCCTAAATCAAAAGACCCCAATTGACTTTGGAGGTTGAGGAATCGGCTTTGCCCCCCCATGCTAATTTGGTAATCTAGGCCAAAGGTTAATTGCGCAAAGCGGTGACGGCTTTGCTTTTCGACAAAAAGTTGAGCTTGGATTTGTGAAGACAAGAACACCAACCCAAGGAGAATGGTGAAAGATAATCTATACTGCATATTGTGGGTTTCTAGGAATAATCAGGGAGCTGTTCAAAAGTATAGTAAGGAACAGGATTTCCCAAGAAAGGTTTTTCCGCTTGACCCTCCTACCCTACGAATGGAGTCTTTGATTTATCCTATGAATCTCCCACTACTCAGTCATCACCCTTTATTCTGAATAGCTTCCCAGGCAGCAAGTACTTCAGCTTCCCGCATCAGTACCCCCTTGGCATCTTTCATGACTTTGTCTCGTTGTTCCTGGCTGACACCATCGGATATCCACCAATCATGCGTATCGCGTATCGTATCAGCTAAGGGCCGGAAGCTTAGCCCCTTAGCGACAGCCAATTGATTATTGACACGTGCGGAGCCCCAGTTGTTTCCCTCTGGAAGTATCCAGGGAATGAGGTAAGGTATCTTGTTGGCTTTCAAGAAGTCGTAGTCATCAATTTGAATCAATTCCCTTTCTAGATCAAAAGCGGTGCTAGCCTTCTCGACAAAGGTGTACATATCTTGAGCTTCAGCAGGTCCAACGGCATTAAATACGCCTGTAGTCTTTGCCTCAATCAATTGGATCATCCAATCGGCCACATCTCTTACGTCGATGTACTGCACCGGATCGCCTGTCTTGCCCGGCACCAGGGTTTTCCCTCCTTGACTGAGGCGGATAGGCCAGTGAATGAAGCGATCGGTTTTATCTGCCGGACCTACCATATAGGTGGGACGAATAACTAAAGTTCTTTCCTCCCCGAAAACTGCCTTAGCAGCTTGTTCAGAGTTGGCTTTCATCACCCCATAACCATACTCTAATTTTTGTTCTTCATCTTCTAATGGACTAGGCACTTCCATGACCAAAGGTTGGTCTTCCTTGATATGCTCTGTTAAATAGGGGTAATAAACCCCTGTGGAGGAGATGTAGACATACTGTCCAACCCGGTCCCGTAAGAGTTCGGCTGTTTTCTTGGTCCATTCTACTCTTCTGCCCGAATTATCGATCACGACATCCCAGTCCCTACCTTCCAGAGCTTTCAGATCATTTTCTCTATCTCCCACCAGGGCTTCGACTTCGGAAAAGAGGTCCTGATGAATTGTCGGTTTGGTCTTTCCACGAGTGAAGGTACTGATCTGGTGACCCCGATCTAGTGCTGCTTTGATCTGATGAGGACCTAAAAAGCTTGTACCTCCAAGGATAAGAATCTTGAGTGGTTTGTTTTCATCTACTGCATCCTTGCGTTCATCTGTTTGGGCATTGGTACAAGAACTAAGGCCGGACGCGGCCAGCGTCAAAGCAGCCGCCAATTTTGTACTATTTTGCAGGAAGGTTCTTCTACTAGTATACATTTCTTTGGGCTTCTTTAGTTTAATCTAGATTATCCTTCAACGTGACATAACGAGCCGCTTCTTCTGGCTGCCCTAGTGCCTCGTGAATTCTGGCTAATATAGCATAGATGGTGCTATTATTATCCTGCAGTCCGAGTGATTGTTCGTAATACGGGAGGGCCTTTGTCATTTCATTTAGATTAAAATAGCTCGCTCCTATATTTGTTAGGGCTTGATAATGGCTGGGATTCACCTTTAATAGGCGGTCAAAATAGGTGATAGCCTCTGGATACCTTTCTTGCCGAAAGTAACTGACCCCCATATTATTTAAGCCCCCTTCATGATTCGGGTATACCTTCAATAAATTCTGAAAATAATGCTCTGCCTTATCCAAGACACCTACCTCTAGATACAGCACGCCAAAATTGTACAAAGCATATTCAAACTCAGGATAGATGTCCAGACTCCTCGCAAAAGCTGCTTCTGCCTTCTGGAAATAACGGCGTCCAGTTTCAGCATCCACGGCAGCCTGCGCTTGTAGCTTGTACTCAAAAGCCAAACTGGCGTGAGCTCTAGCACTATTGGGAACCGCTTTCACTCCAGCCTCAAACAAACTAAGATTGTTCCGCCAATCTCCGTTCCGATGAATCGTCATGACCGTTCCCAAAATGATTAAACCAGATATGGCTGTTAACCACAAGGCGTTTTTCTTCGGGCGTAATTGCTTGGCATCTACCCGAAGCCATTTGGTCAATAGAATGGGGATAAGTATACAAAATGCCCAGCTGGGCATGAAAAGGAAACGTTCTCCCAGCGTAGATCCATTCAAAAAGAAAATATTTGAAGTGATGGCCATTGTCAGCGCATAAAACAAGATACAAAAACCTATCACATTCCGGCCCTTCAGCTGAGTTGCGGCTAGATAGGCCAAGCCGAGATGGAAAGCCAGCGATCCTAAGGCTTTGCTTGAACTCCAATCTACTAAGGGAAAATGATTATAGGAATAATCCCAGGATAAGGGATAGGGTATAACAAGCAGTCGAATATACTCTCCCAGTAAGGCTACGACCGTAGCACTCCTTTCCGCCCAGGAATCTGCCCCATACAAGATGTTATTAATCACGTCATTCGGTGTTTCCACAACTTGATCTTGAATCACCAAATGGCGGAGCATAAAATAGGCCGCAGTAGCCAAAAGGTAGGGAGGCAAGATTCGGAGGCTGTCCCAAATCGGGCGTTTTTCAAAAGTATATAATACCAGCGGAATGACCAGTAGCAGGGAGAGGCCACTTTCTTTAGAAAGAACAGCTGCCGTAAACAAAAAACTACTGTAGATCCAATATTTCACACTTCTACCTCGAGCGAACTTATGAAGGTGTAGTAAACTTAGAGCACCGAAGAGGAAACAAAGGATTTCATCTCTACTTTTGATATTCGCCACTACCTCTGTATGAATGGGATGAGCTAAAAAAAGCATCACTATAGCAAGACGGATAATAATACTATAGGAAGGCAACCAATATTGTAACAACTGGAAAAGCACCAGTCCTAAAAGGCCATACAGCATCATGTTGATGGCGTGTTCTAGGCTGGGGTTACTATTGAAAAGACTTTTCCCTAAAGCAAAGGTAGCTAGCGGAATGGGGCGATAAGGCTGCTGCCCGCCGACCTGGTTAAATCCGTAGGCGCTGCCCTGAAGAAAGATGGCTGGTATACCCTGAACACCTTGCTGGACAGCTTGATGATTTTGAATATAAATGCCATCATCAAGTGCGAAATCATTCAATAGGGTATTCCCATACAAAAGAAAGGTCAATGACAATAAAATAAGGGTACTGTATTTTTCTAGAGCGGGAGCAAGAAAGAGTCTTGAATTGGCTTTATCTTTTTTCTTTTTCATGTCTCATGTAGTAAGCAGTAAAATACTTGGGTTGCGCACCAAGCATATTACTGTAAGCTTAGACATGTTTGGCCATGACACTTTGGGTGGAGAAATGACACATTTCTCCACCCAAAGCGTTCACCAAACATGAACTGTGAAGAGGAATTTAGGATGAGACCAGATGTTACCCAAAACTTGAGGTTGCGGGTTCAATCCGTATTTTGAAAAAGAAGGACGCCTAAATACATCAGGCTTGATAAAGTTAATTGAAATAAGTAGCAATACCTACAATTGGAGAAATTTGCTTTGGTAAGCTCTTAAGTAATGCGACAATAGATTCTCCGTTTTTTTGGCTGTGCATTTGACGGTTATACCTGACTAAAGGTCAGGCAGGCTTCGTTGCTCAAATCCTTATGTAGCTTAGGCTATATGCGGTTTTCGCGCCTCGTCTGGCAGCCAAATACGCGACCCAAAATTGCCCGATGACCATTGTCACACTGCTAAAATAAAAATTGGGTGATTACCTAGCCTTGTAATCACCCATGACATTGAGTGGAATCGAACCACCAACATCAGCTATGTGAAAGCTGCGTTCTACCTTTGAACTACAATGTCCGACTGTCTAGAAACAGTCTTGAATTCATGGAAATGTAAACCGTACTATTTTACGTCACAGCCTTGCTCTGCCACTGAGCTACTCCCTTGTATGTTTATGAATGTCCATCCCTGACGGACGCTGCAAGGGAGAGAGGATTCGAACCTCTGACCAATAGCTTTGTAGCACGATTGCAATTTGCATGAACCTTTTACACTGAAGCTATGGAGCGAAACACTGAATCTAACCACACTTGGTCAACACCAAATGCGTGTCATACTGAGATTAAGCTTAAGTCTATCTCCAATAGCTCTTTTACAGGATCTCATCATGGATGAAATCAAATATATCTTGACCTAGTTTGACTTGCTTGACTTCGACATTATTGGCTTTGGAACGAGCAATCTTTACCGCCTCGATCAAGCCTTCCAATTTATCTACCAAGCGATGACGCTGGATAGGTGTCAAACGGCCGGAGAAGTAGGTGGTCTCATATTTACCTACCTGAAAATCGATATTCAATAGCTCAGTCTGAGCGGGATGCTTATCCGTAGCCTCATACTTCACGATTACCTTCGGGCGCTTGATGGTACGGAATTTTACCTCCTCCTGCGTACGATAGAAATCATTTTGCTCATCAAAGAACCATTTGCGGGTAGTATCTAAGGTAGGAATAGACTTGTAGAGATCTAGCACTTTTGAAAGGTGTGACTCTAGTGCCAATAAAGTGGTTGCAGAAAAAGTGCCAAAGACCTTATCTCCTAACTTGAGTTCTGCCTTGGCCACTCCGGACGAATTTGTTTCTTCTTTTGAAAGCGTAGCATTAATAGCAACGATGACTGGAGCCAAGGTATCTTCTAGGGTCTTTTTTACAGTTGTCACCAATTCTTTAGACTCGTCAGGGATTTGTTCAGCAAACTCTTCGGTGGAGGTATACTTCTTGATCATTCCATCAAACACAGCAGACCCTTTGCTGAAGGTTTTCTTGGACTCACCAATAGATTGATTGGCTTTGTTTTTACGGTCTTGCTCAATCGCCAGGATCTCGTGCAATTTATTAGACATTTGGTTTAGATTGCCCTCCGGCAGTTTTTGTCATAGCAAGTCCAGCCTTTAGCTGAAAGAACTGCTGCCTTTGGTAGCGAATTCTTCCCCTAAAACGCTAAGCACATAAATTGCCGGAGAAGGGTTTACGTTTAGAGACGCGCATTCTGGAGCCATGGGTGAGGCTTCTTTGAAATGCGAGTGTGTCTTATTCAGCACCAATAACTATACTCCGTAATAAATAGTTCCCTATTGGTGGTGGTAAAACTGGAATAGACTGATGAATCAGCAGCCCTAGGTCAATAGTCTTTTCAAAGCCATAGACATCCTTTTTCCCAAATGATCGAATTTAAATCGCAAAAAAACAAAAAAACTAACCCACTATATATCAACTAATTATAGCGAAAAACAAGTCTCATTGCTCGACAAAAACAATTTTTTTTAGATTTTTTTCTGATTTCATGATGACCTTTTGCTCTTCCTTGCGATACAGTATTGAATCGACTTTAATACCACTTAAAAAAATATAGTCATGAAACGCATAAGCTTAATCACCTTCATTTTCGCCATCTTCACCTCCATCGCCTTAAGTCAGAATGCTGGCAATACCTACAATCAGGGCATGTCTTATTACCAGCAGCAAGGGTATCAGCAACAGCAAGGATATCAACAGCCAGTAGGATACCAACAATTCCCCGCTCACAACATTACCAAGCCAAGTGGCAAATTGGTCACGCATACGATGAAAGATCCCAAAACGGGACTAGATTCAGGCCCCATCCAGCTACCCCTCAACTGGAAAGTGACAGAGAAAGCTTGGATTAGTCCAAGCGGTGCGAAGGCAGAAGTTCGCAAGGGTGGTTCTTACGCAACCCCTCAATACGTACCTCAATCGGCAGATCAAATTATCCAGCAGGAACTTGCCCCTAAGTTGCAGCAGTATGGAGCCCAAGTGAAAGGAATTGTAGACCTCCCACAGCTCGCTCAACACAACAAGTCAATTTATGACCTTTATTGGAAGGCGATGCCCATGCAAGACTTCCATCAGGTTAGAGGGATAGATCTTGTTGATAAAGAGGGGAAGCCAGGGTTCATCATCGTGCACTTCATGCTAACTCAATCGCAGTACGGTGCTCTGTCTCACTACTATATGAATATGTTGAGTAGCGAATCAAGCACCAATTTTGAAAAAGATAAGAATAGCCTGCTCTATGCGCTTGCTACGGCAGGGGTCAATCGACAAGCCATTGCACTCCACAACCAAAGAGAACAGCAAAAGTCTCAAGCCAGTTGGGCTGCCCATAACAGTAGAATGCGTGCCAATCAAAGAAACTTTGACAGCTGGCAAAGAACCCAAGCGGATCTGAGTTCGGTCAATGATATCTACTTCGAAGGTTGGAAAAGAAGAACTCAGATAGAAGATAGAATGCAAGAAAAAACCGTAAACGGCATTTGGGAGAGAGACAATGCCATCAACCCTTATAGCGGACAAACTATGCAAGTGCAAAGCGGCTACAAATATTACTACATGAACAGCAATGGGGAATATTTCGGGACCAATGATGAATTCTACAATCCGGCTATGGACCCGAATATGAATCACCTACAATGGAAAAAAGTACAACGCCCACAAAACTATTAGGCACCAAAGTAGGCAGGAATTCAAGGAATGACTTAGGCTACCTTCGCATCTTCCTTGGATTCTTGATGCGGCGGAATTATCTTAGCAGTGAAATTACTTGCTAAACTTCTTTGGTAGCGCCAAATCTATGAGCTTCTTGTTCCTCAAGTTTTCGCCCTACCTAAATCAAGCCGCCGTTTGTGACCAACCAGGAGATTTTTGATGGAATTGCCCGACGAGATAATCGCACCTTCCTTTACTTGTACAACGAATACCAAGGCCAGATCCAAAGAATGGTAGAAAAAAACAGTGGAAGTGTTGAGGATGCCTTAGACATCTTTCAGGAGGGAATCATTGCCTTATGGACTAATATTAAGCAAGGGAAATTTCAACTCAGAGACAATGCTAAAGTATCCAGCTACCTGTTTTCACTTTGTCGGAACCTCTGGATTAGCAAGCTGAGAAAACGGAAGGATTTTAAACCCTTGGACGAGTCCAATGAGCTTTCTGACAAAGAAGAAACAGAAGCCATGCTTACTCAACACGAAATGATTTCGGAACTGGAAAGGCACTTTCGCCAGCTAGGTGAATCCTGTAGGAAGTTGCTTTCTCTCTTTTACTACCAAAAAGTTTCGTTAAAGGCCATCGCGCAGCAATTGGAAATCACAGAGAAGACCGCCAAGAACAATAAGTACCGTTGCATGCAAAACCTTAGATCTCTTTATCAGAAAAATGTAGCTAAGTCATGATGAACGGCGATCAATTTGAACAGATTGAACGATTTCTAGATGGGGAGATCAGTAGAAAGGAACTAGGAGAAACACTTTCAGATTTTAGTCCGGAAGCATTGGATACGGAAATTACCTCCATCCAAAATATGCGCACGGCCGTAGAAGCAGCAGGACTAAGAGATCAACTAATGGCTACCCTTCCCAAGGCCTCTACCCAACAACCCAAGGTAAGAAGATTGATACCCTGGCGACAAAGTTTAGCCATTGCCGCTTCCGTTTTGGTACTGATTCTGGCCTATTTCTTTTGGCCCAATCCGGAAGAAGCAGGTTTGTACGCGAAATATGAATACGTTGATCCTGGCTTGCCGGTGCTAATGAGTCAATCCGATGATCATGCCATGTACGATGCGCTGACCTATTATGGTGAGGCGGACTATGCGACGGCCATTAGTAAGTTGTCTGCCCTTCAAAAGGAAGGAGTGAACAATGATACCATCGCCTACTACCTGGGCGCAAGTTACTTGTATGAAGAGCAAACCAGGGCCGCCATGGAAAGTCTAGCAGGCTTGACCGAAGGAACAGGACCATTTCAAGCACGAGCGGAGTGGCTGGCCATTTTAGCCGCTTTACAAGTAGATGATATGAATCAGGTTCGTAGCCGGTTACCGGCCATTTTGGCGGATGAGGCCCACCCCTTTCACAATGATGCCCAGCAATTGCAAACAGATTTACCAGAGTAAAAGGGAAGTGCTTTCCGCAAGTCCTTCTCTGACAATTCAATGCTAAACTCCTTATTTGTTTCATTTCCAACGGCCACCATGCGTACTATCCGCAATCGACTTCAGGAATTAAGTTCATGTTTAAGATTCGTTTTTGATGAGGAAAGCGATTCATTTTCTGTCCAAAGGATGAAATTTAAACAGGAGCTCATTCTCTTATTAAGCCTATTCATGCTACTGCCTTTGTATGGGCAGGGACAAGCATCTGACAACATCCTAGAGCGTGCCCAATCTTTTTCTGATCGAGACCAACTGGATTCTGCTCAAGTATATTACCAGGAAGCCTACGAACAGGGCGAGTTCCCTTTCCGCTCCTTGGCTGGCCTGATAAATGTGGCCCTCTCGCAATCAGACCTAGCAGCGGCAGATTCATTGCGGGTACTTGGAGAACAACGCTTACTTACAGCTAGCAAGTCAGACCTTTTAGGGCTTTGCCAATTTTGGACCAGTAAAGGCAATTTCTATACTCAAAACTCTCAACTTGAGGAAGCCATAGAAGCTCAACGCAAGGTCATTCAGCTGAGTAAAGGCCTACCTTCTTCTCCCGAAGTTTATGCCTACGCACTCTTCCATACGGCTCTCACCTTTGAAAAACTAACCGAGTACGATTCCGCTCTTTATTATGCTGAAACCGCTTATCCCCTTCTACAACAATCGGTAGACAGTACTAGCATAGCCTTTGGAAGTATCTATAATGGGTTGGCGGTCTGTTATCAACGAGCCAATCGATTATCCGCAGCCAAATCATTTTACCTTAAATCCATTGCCCTATCCGAAAAAGAGCTTGGCCCAGTCTCCTCGGACCTCGCCCGTAGCCTCAATAACTTATCCAGCATCTATCGCGCGGAGGAAAATTACCAAGAAGCCATCCGCTGTAGTGAGCGGTCCTTACAAATTAATCGTGTTTTAAAGAATGAGGCAGGCATTTCTAGTGCCTATTATGCCCTGGGGATATATCACTATTTTTTAGGGGACTATGGGCGTTGTAAAGACTACTTGGAAGCTTGCATTGCCATTCGAAAGGAGCTTTATGCGCCTATGCATTACTCCTTGATCGGTCCCTTGGAAGTGCTGGGTATTGCCAATGAAGAAGGCGGGAATTACGGAGAAACCATTCGGTATTTGCAGGAAGGGCTAAAGCGAATTAAGGCCAACTATCCACCAGCCAGTATATTGGAAGGTTTTAACTATGAAAACACTGCTTTGGCCTACAAAAGCTTAGGAAAACTGGATTCAGCCTTGTTCTATATCGATTTAGCTCACCAAATCTTACCTCAGGCTTTACCTGCTATGGATTATAGCTTGGGGGTACACTTTTTCAGTTATGCTGATATCCTGTATCACCTCGGACAAGTCTCTGAAAGTCGTCGATACCTACAGCAATCCAATGCCATCTACGAAGCGTTGCAGATGCAATCGACCTCCGAGTATGCGCTTAATTTAGCGATGGATGGTCTA
>JAHQWA010000453.1 GCA_019634045.1 Saprospiraceae bacterium | reverse complement strand
TTCGGCTACCAAGCCGATGTCGAGGCCACGGCCATTGATGTTGCCGAAGGTATATTCAAAGCCGGCAGCCACCGCAACTACAGGATCTTGGAGGTCATTCTCTCGCCACATGGATTCTAACTTCCATAGGACCGGACCTGTCGTGGCCTGGAGATCCAAGCCCAACTGATGATTGATGGGATACACCAGATCAAAGCTCGCATTCTCCGCATCGGGGAGAAAAACGGGCTCTCTGCCTGTTCCATAGAAATAAGAGAGCCCGATATCAAAAATACCTAAACTGTTAGACCATCTAAGGGCGAGATCGGGATGCCATCGCTCGGCATTGCTCTCGTATCGGAAATCTTCATCCTCCACTAGGAATGGGGGACGTAGGCGCCCCTTGCGTCCGGGAAATTGGCGTTCGCGGAAATAGGGCAGCAAGAAGAAATCCAGTATTCCGAAATTGGTGAGGTAAGAGAAATGTACCATCGGCTGCCCCAGCTTGGCCTCACCATCGAAGCTTTCTACTTGATCCGTTTGATTGATGATATCTACTAGATGGGCAGACTCCGTCACCCCCCAAAAGATCTTCTTCATCCCGACACTCAATTCCCAGTCCTGCTTGACCCATTGCCAATACAATTCTCTTACATCAAAATGCGTCCGCTGTTGATCTCGATCCAATCGAAAGAAGGTCGTGAATCGAAGACTATGAACGCCGTCCTCCCACTCCACATAGTAATCCTGCTCGAGCGCGATGGACGGATAATGCTGCAGTTGCCCTTCGTATGCACCTTCATTAAAATAGTAGCGATAATCGCCAATGATCTCTAAGTTGAGATCTTGATAGAGTTTAGGGTCTTGTGCATCCAGTTGTGCGGCTAGCGGTGCTAGGGTGGCAAAGAGGAACAGCACTTGTAGGGTCCAGTTTTTATAGGTATTCATGATTGTTTCTTTAGATCAAAAGGGAGAAGACAGGAAACAGAAGATAGAAGACAGAGGTCAGAAGACAGAATCTCGCATCTGACATCTGTCCTCTGGTATCTGTCTTCTAAATACTATCTCCCCGCTCTCTTCAAACTATTTTGGGTAAAATCATTATCGGTCAGGCCGACGCCGAACTGATAATTGGTGAACTCCAATAGCGTTTCCTTTCCCGTTTGGTGATTAACCATCTTAAAGTCCTTGGCGCGCCAGTGTTTGTTTAGATAAATCTGATATCCACTATAGGTCAAGGTTTTCAGGAGGGCATTTTTGCGATCGTAGAACTCGATCTTCTCTAGCCGATAACCTTTGTCCTTGTTGTACCAAACCAGCTGACGAGCGTAACCGGATTTTGGATCAACCGGCTTGCGTTCCACTAAATAGGAGTTGCTTCCATTATAGGATTCCTCTTTGAGGAAGTTGTAAGTGTATTTTTCCACTTCTTGAGAAGAAAGGTCTTCGTAGGCAAATTCGCTACCCATGAATGGACCAGACTTGTTGTCAGAACTGATTCGCTTCACCCTTTTGACTGCCGGTAGATATAGCCATTGATCATCAGGACCAGATTTATGGGTGAACGTAAGTGTGGCTGTCCCTTTTACGTCTCTAGGGCTATTAAATACGATTAAGCTCTTATCTCCATCCGCAGTCAATTCTAGTGTTTCATTCTTGAGGTAACGTGTGCTGGTTTGACCGTTTTTGTTCTTGAGGGTCATGGTCAAGTCTACCGTTAGGCTTTCAAAACCTTGATCAGCTTTGTCGGCAGCGATAGCAATGTCTTTTCCTTTTTGTGCACTGGATTGTGCGAAAATGCTGGTAGCAAGCAAAGCAAAAAATGCTACCCAAATGATTCTTTTCGTTTTCATATGTTTAAATTATTTCCGCAGCTTCGGATTTGTGCAGAAATAATTCTGCACAAATGCAACCACTGCGCTTCTACCTGGCTACGATCGGTAGACAGGTTCGCAAGATTTTCTTTAATCATCCCTTGAGGAAGGTTATTCTTAAACAGAATCTTGCTCGTTTCATATTATGATGGTTGTGAGAAATTCAAAAATGATAGTGTTGACATCCACACTGGAGATATGGATGTCAGCGCTTCTCCGATTAGTTTTAGGCGGTTACCCTCGCAGGTTCCGCTTGCAATTGTTGTGATGGATTCTTTTCTCCCCTCCCTAGTAGAATTAGTAAGGCAGGCAAGAGTAAGAAGTCAATGATCAATGCCAAACTTATAATCAAAGCTGTCACCTTGGCCATGCCTGAATTCATAGCAAACTGTGACTGAGCCAGTACAAAGAAGCCGGCCACTAAGACGATCGTGGTACTCACCAAGGCCCGCCCCACGGTAGAGAAAGCATATTTCACTGCTTCTTGCGGATCCTTGCCTTGCTCTCGGCGAGCGCGGAGGTATTTGGATATGAAGTGAACCGTATCATCCACGATAATTCCTAGGGTCATACCAAAAACAATGGCAATTCCGGTATTGACCATCCCCACACTCACTGCCCAAAGCCCAAATCCGACGGTAATTGGAGTGATATTGGGGATGAGGCTAAGCATTCCGTATTTGAAGCTTCCTAATGCAAACATGAGCACGATGGTGATCAGGATTAGTCCTAGAGCTGTACCCGAGATCATGCTTTTCATTTGGCGTTTCCCTAGGTGGGCAAACATAGTCGTGGTACTGGTGCCATTATCGAACATGCTTTCAGGGGCGTTGGTCTGTAGCCAGCCTTCCGCTCGTTCATTGAAGGCAATTATGTCATTACTGGAAATGTTTTCTAAGGTGACGGTAAAACGCGATTCAGATTTGTCGACATTGATCTGATTGTTCAGGTCCAACCCAAATGGCAAGGACATTTCATACAACAATAAATATTGAGCTGCTTCATCCCGGTTCGTTGGTACTTGATAATAACTCAAGGTGTCACCATGCATGGACTTATTCACGCGCTTCGCTACCTCTGAAAAAGTGTTGACATGCACCACTTCTGGCTGCTCTTTTAACCATCCTTCAAACTCCTCCAACTTGGCTAAGTAGGCAGGATTATTAATGCCTCCACTCTCCCCGGCTTTGAGCGAAAACTCAGTGTTATAAATACCGGTTAGGCGCTGGCTAATGTGATCCGTATCGGCACGGAAGGTGATGTTGGAGCCGAAGTATTTAACGAATTCATCATTCATTTCATTCTGTACAGCAAACAATGAAATCCCTAGTATGGCAAAACTTGACAGCCACAGGACTGGTCGGTGGCGAGCAATGAGCCAATCTGCGAATCGGTCCATCCAAGTCGTTTCTACCCGCTGGCGTCTACCAAAGGACAAGGGCTTGACCGGTAGCAAGGACATCAAAGCAGGCAAAGTGGTAACAGAAAAAGCAAAGGCGCCAATCATTCCTACGGCCGTCATATTACCCAACTCACGGAAGGGAGGCGCATCGCTGAAGTTCATCGTCAAAAAGCCGATTACGGTGGTTAAACTGGTAATGAATACCGGCATGAAGTTCACCTTCAAACTTTGTACTATGGCCGAGTTCTTATCGAGGCCGGCCCGTAAGTTCTGTATTAAAGAAATCAGAATATGTATACTATCCGCGATGGCCAAGGTCAACACAATCGTGGGTACAGAAGCTGTAGGTGGCGTAAGATCCATGCCCATCCAGCCACCGAAGCCCATGGCCGCCATGATGGAAAACATGACAATCACCAATGTTGAAATGGTAGCCGTAAAACTTCTGGTCGCTAAGAAGATCGTTACGATGATGATCAGAAACATGGCGGGGATAAGCGTCGACATATCACCCGAAGCGGCTTCCTTAAAAGCAGCCGTCATCATCACGATACCAGAGGCATAGGTCTTTAGATCCGGGTGCTGACTTTCAAATTCAGTCAGCATGTTTCTTACATAGGCGGTGATTTCATCCTCTTCCGTCTGGCTTTCTCCGGGTAATTTCACGGTAATATTAACCGCTGCAATGGTTCCGTCCTTGTCGACTAGCCGGTGAACTAGATTGGGTTCGGTGGTGGCAATTTCTTTGATCTCAGCCAATTGTTGAGGAGTCTTTTCCTCGGCATTTTCCACTAAGTCATCGACATAGAGATCATCGGCTACAGCTCGAGTGTACTGGAAATTTGTAATCCCATCCACTCGACTGGAATAAGGCGTTTGCCAAGCCTGTTCGGTCAAGTCTTCCAGCGCGGCTAGGGTTTCAGCGGTAAATACATTCCCATCCTTGGGTTCAATGGCAATGAGGACATTGTCATCCTTGGAGTACTTTTCTTGTAAGGCATCAAACGCATTAAGTTGCGGGTTGTCTTTGCTGAAAAAGATGTGATAGTCTCCGTTAAATGCCAGGAATTGCCCTCCATAACCAAGTCCCATAACCACGAGCAAGGAGCCCAAGAGCACGAGCCATCGCCAGCGGATCACCCCATGACCAAATCGCTCTGCGAAGGTTGGTGATCCTTTTGGATCGTTTGAATTTTCTGTTTTCATGAATGCAGTTTAAGTAATTGACCAGTCGTCTATTAACACCATAGAAATAGTTGTTATTCCATGTTCATCACGAAATAATTGACCAGTCGTCTATTATTAATACAATATGATCAAATAGACTGCTAGGCTTGATGTATGCACCAAGCAGCCAAGGGTTGCCTACTCTCCCTTACGGAAGTAGCTGTTAGTTTTGCTTTACTGTTTAGCTGGAATAGTATCGTGTACTGGATCCCACATGGGATCGTTGATTAGCCTAGGACATATTTGGTGATTGCTTTTGAAAAGGGTCATTTTTTTTGCAGCAACAAGGCGCTTTTCGTAAGCCATACCTGGAAGATACGGTCAAGGAAAGCAAGGTAGTATCGCAAAAAAAGCGTTTCCCACGTAAAGGGCGATCGCCAAACCTGAACTAAGGTTTTAAAATAACATCAAAGAGGAAATGTTCTGCATCATGAAGGGGCTGAGGATCACGGCTTGCTTTAACCGTCATCATAGCGCCTTGCATAGTGCTTTCCAGGAAATTCATGAACTTCTGAGGATCCAAATCTTGCTTAGCCTCCCCTGCCATTTGGGCTTCCATCAATAACTTCACGATGGGCCCTTTGAATTCTTCAATTGCGTAATTCACTGCCTCGCGAATCCTTTCATTGGTATCAGACATCTCCTGTCCCAAATTGGACATGAAGCAGCCTCCTTGGTATTCATCACAATTACACTCGAACATGTTAAAAGCTGCGTCGACTCTTACTTTAAACAGCTTCCGCAGTTTTTCCATCGGACCTAAGGTCGGGTCTTCCATAATCGGCTCGGATAGTTTTTCGGTAAATTCCAGGTAGTATTTCAAAGCTTCAATCGCAAACTCCTCTTTTGAGTCAAAGTAAAAGTAAAATGACCCTTTTGGAATTCCTGCGGCACTGACAATATCCTTCACACTGGTTCCATTATAACCATTGAACCACATCACTTCCATTCCCTTTTCAAGAATGGCTTCCTTCTTTGCCGTGTATTTTTCTGTAATTTTCATTGTCTATCCTTCTGCAACACAAAAATATGACCACCCGTCTAGTAAATCAAGGGCTATTTGTTAAGATTTTGTTAAAATTGACCAGTCGTCTAGTACTCGAATTATACTTTTCCCGTCCTTCCTAATACTAGGCTGTCGTATTTCTTCTCCCTCCCTTTATTCAGCTGATTTACGAATTTGATAATTAAATGCCACCTTCTTTAAGTGTTTCCAGACTTTCCGGCAAAAGAGCCTAGTTTTTCTCATAATCTCCTATCTTTAGCCTTCTTTCAAAAAAAGGACTTCCGCTGAAGTTCTGGTAATGATGAAACCTTAGCGAAACTTGGATACTCAGAGACACTACTCTGTTGATCTAAAGTCCACTCGAAAAAATAGCAATATCCGATGAAAAAAGAGGTGGTAGTCGGTATCGACCTAGGAGGAACCTCCACTAAAGTAGGCCTTGTTTCTCAGACGGGGGAAGTAGTAGCTATACAACGCTTTGACACTCAAGGTAGAGGACCTTTCGACTCCTTTGTGGATCGATTGGGAACAGTATATGAGGAGATTATATCTGGACAAGATGACATTGAGGTAAAGGGAGTAGGCATTGGTTCTCCGAACGCGAATTACTTCACGGGGCAAATGATGAACCCACCCAACTTCAGTTGGGGCAAACGGGTCCCTTTAGCCAAGGACATCGGAGAAAAACTATCTCTTCCAGTGGTCATCACCAATGACGCCAATGCTGCGGCCCTAAGCGAAAATCTATACGGTCTGGGTAAAGAACTCAGGGATTTTGTGGTACTCACCCTGGGAACCGGCCTAGGAAGCGGAATTGTTGTCAATGATAAACTCTTACTCGGACAGGATGGAATAGCAGGAGAAATGGGGCATATCAATGTCCGTCCTGATGGTCGCATGTGTAATTGTGGTTTAAGCGGTTGCTTAGAAACCTACGTTTCCGTGACTGGAATAAAACGGACTGTCTTTAAACTATTGGCTGACTTACCAATGCCCAGCAGTATGCGCTCCTATTCTTACGAACAACTCACGGGGCTCATGATCACCGAAGCCGCCTTAGCTGGTGACCCCATCGCCCAGGAGGCTTTTACGTATACAGGTGAAATACTCGGCACCAAACTCGCCGATACGGTGGCCTATTTAAGCCCACAAGCTATCATCTTAACTGGGGGTCTGACGAAGGCAGGCGATTTGCTACTAGACCCTACTCGAGCAGCCATGGAAGAAAGACTCTTCCATATGTATAGAGGCAAGGTGAAGCTCATGATCTCAGAGATTGGTGGCGAGCACGACGCCATTCTTGGAGCGGCAGCTCTAGCTTGGCAGGAATTTGAATAAGTCTATTCTTTAATCTTCAAGGTACTTTGGCGAGTTCTATCTAGTACAAGCTGGGTTACGTCTGGGCGTGAATAATGGCCTACTGGGTCAAAATTCTGGCGTTCTTCCCGGACACGGGCGTGATCTAAGGTTGCAACGATCAGTTTTTCTTCTTTTACTACAGGTTCTACTATCCATTCGCCATTTGGTGCCGCCACACAACTCCCTCCATTGGCCAAAATTTCAGGGCTGCTTTCCTTAATTACATCCGCATACGGAATATCGGCTGGAATATCTTCCCTACGCATGAAGCTACAGACCGAGACCGAAAAAGACCTACCTTCCTTAGCCAGGAAAGGTGTGATATCCTCCGTATTTCTGAGCTGCCCGGGCCAAATCGCCAAATGCAAATCTTCTCCCATTCCGTATAAAGCTGCACGCGGCAATGGCATCCAATTTTCCCAGCAATTCAATCCACCGACCGTGAAGGGCCCCAAAGGAAAGGTGCGCAAGCCGTGACCATCTCCCGGTGACCAACATAGCCGTTCTTCGTAAGTTGGCATGAGCTTCCGGTGTACATTCACCACTTGACCGTCAGTGCTAATCGTTACCATTGAGCAATAGACACTGTGTCCTCCCCTATCGCTAGGGCGTTCTATGCTACCCAGCACGACCATCATCTGAAACTCCTTAGCCACTTGGCAAAGTCCGTCGAGATGTCCTTGCTCAATCTGGATAGCTTGATCCAAATAATGGGCATGGAGTTCCTTTTGTCGCTTATTGTTAAAGCGAGCACCGTCCGTTAGCTCTAACCAAAACGGATACCCCGGAACAAAGGCTTCCGGAAAGACCAAAAGTTGACAGCCTTGCTTCCCTGCATCTTTCGCCCACTCCTCCATCTTCGCCAAAGTCTTAGCTCTATTCAACCAAACAGGCGTCATTTGCCCCAACCCGATCTTCAGTAAATCCGAATCTGCCATAGCTTAATTTTTTACGAACTATTCTCCTTTTTCTCCCAATTAACAATATTCCACACTATCCATCAAACCCTATTCATTCTACAGTAGACACTCCTCCCATCAATCCACCTTCCTCAACTTCACCATCTCCACCTCTCCCGCAAACAAGATCAATTCTAAGTTTCGCACCTCATACCGATCCACCCTTTCTAAAGCCCTAATGAAGGTCTGCTCGGTCTCCATTAAGCCTTCGCAGTACTTCTCTGTAAAAGCAATATCAGTAAAAGCAATCCGAAGAGCTGCCACTTTTAGTCGAGCACTTAGATCATTGCAGCCGCTGTATCCTATCATTCTTCCATCGGTAGGCATCAATTCCAGACGTGGCAAGCTGCCCGCTCTTTTCAATGGCTCCCCCTCTAAGGCCTGAACGATCCAAATATCGTGTAGAATAGAGCCTGTCGTTTTTTGCTTTTGCAATATTTTCATCAACCGATACCTAAAGGCAGGACCATCAGCCATCGGATTAGGGATTTTGATCTTTTCCACTAGAATTTCATAATTGTAGCCGGCTTGATATTCAAAATCCGCAATCTCCCCATAGAAGTTGGTCCATTCTGCTTCTTCCTCCTCTTTTACCAGATAGCATAATTGCGGACCTTCTCCAACACAATCAACCTTTTCCGGCCCAATCAACAGGCTGATCACGGCTGGCGTTTCTCCACTGGTGGGTTCTTTTCCAGATCTGCAGCTTCCTAGTAACCCTATGCTTAAGGCTAAGAAAATCAAATACCTCATTTGCAATGTTTTTATGTGCTTTGGCAGTGCCGGGATGAACGTTTTTACAGCATTACAAAGGTAAAAGCTTGTAGTATTATAGCAAGAAAAACGCTAAATTACCGATACAAAATAGACCACCCTACCCATGGCCGACTTGGACGATACGATAAATGCTATCCGTAATGGAGAGATCGAAGCCTTCGAGCGTCTCTTCAAAGCTCACTATCCGGATCTTTATGCTTTTGGCTATCGGTTTGTGCAAGATCGATCACAAGTAGAAGACTTAATTCAGGACGTCTTTCTACACATTTGGGAAAATCGAGCTCAACTGGAAATCCGGTCATCTATCCAAGCCTACCTCAAGACTGCCGTCAAAAATAAGGCTCTAAGCCATTTACGGAGCTACTATCATTTGCAAGTAGCCATGGTCCCTCCTGATGAAGTGCCTGCTCCCACTTCTGTAGCCGCATCCGAAGATAAGCCAGATACAGAAATCCTAATGCAACTCGTACAAAGAGGGATTGAACAACTTCCTAAGCAATGTAGACTGATTTTTCAATTAAGCCGCCAAAGCGGTCTTACCTATGATGAAATTGCACGGGAGCTCGGTGTGAGCAAGGAGACGGTAAAATCTCAGATTAAGATTGCTTTACAAAAGCTGCGTGCTTTTTTGGGCAAGCATTGGGAGGCCATCTGTTGGTTAGGGATACTAGGATCAACATAACTTTTAATTTATTTTACAAAAAGTTTGCACTTTTTCCCCCTCTCGCTTTTCTCGCTCGTCTTAGATAATGAAAGCAAGTTGCTTAGTGGCAGAAACTCCCATTTCAAAACTAATTTTGACTAGATATAAGCAGTATCAAGCCAATTAACTCAAATATGGATTACGCAGAGATCATAGCTTATCTAAATGGAGATGTCAGTACAACGGAGAAAGCCGGGATAGAAAGCTGGCGATCCGCTAATTCTGTGAATGAACGGGAGTTTCAACAGGTGAAACGAGTTTGGGAAGCTAAGCTAATGCAAGTACCTGATTCGGATACCGAGGAAGTTTGGAGTAAGCTAAAAAGACGAATGGATGTAGGTAGTACTAAGGGGGGTAAAACACCGACATCCTGGCTTTGGCGCCTGACGGCTACCGCAGCTATGGCCCTTTTAACGATTGGAGTTTGGAGTCTGGTTAAGGAAAAGTCTTCAGACTGGATAGAGGTGAGGAATACCCAAGTTGAAAATGCGCTGGTGCATGAACTGAAGGACGGAACGATGATAGAATTAGCACCGGATTCTTATATCCGTTACCCAGCAGAATTTGACACTGATACCCGGGAGGTAGAATTAAGTGGGCAAGGCAGGTTTTTCGTAGAGCAGAATGCCGAGAAGCCTTTTACGGTAAAGACTTCTAATAATACCGTGCAAGTGCTTGGTACTACTTTTGATCTAATGGCTCATCCAGATAGTCAACGGGCTTGGGTTCAGCTGCACGAAGGGAAGGTGCGATTTAGTTCCAATCAGGAAACCGATTTGAGCGTAGAACTTAGTGCTGGGCAATCTGCAATATTTGACAGCCGTAAACAAAGTTTTTCTCAAATGGATTCCATTTGGGTGTCCTACATCAATGCTAGAGATAGTGTCTATGTAATCAGGGAGGCTTCTGTAAAAGAAGTTGCCGATCTCTTGGAGAAGGAATACAAAGTGAAAATAAAGATCGAACCCTCAAGTTTTGAGAAGTATAAAATGGACGGTGAATTTCCAAAATCTACCACAATTTCGGAGTTCATGGATATTATACGCTTCTTATTCGATATCGAAATTACAGCGGAAGGAAACGTGTACACTTGGAAGTGCATCAATTGCCCTGATTAAGTAAAATAATCTACCCGGACTATGGTAACTCCCGAACTTGGGAAGTAGTCCTTTTTTCAAAATACATAACTGGTGAATAATACAAAGCCGGGAAAGGCGGTCCCTTTCTCCTGGGCTTACTATGGCTAGAGCTGACACAGCCCTTCGGAGCACTTAAATTCATGAAGAGATGGATAGGCTTTCGTTTACTCAATCGATTTTTTTACATCACCAATTATATCATGAAAACAATCTCAATTTTAACCCTTGGCATCCTACTAGCGCTACCATCTATTGGCTTTGGCCAAGCGGGAGCATCCTATTTGAAAATTGCTTACGAAGGTGGGCAAATCGGTCATCCCGGCCTGGTAGTTGGTTGGAACAAGGCCTTTCACTACGGAGAAAAACAAAAAGATTCCGGAAAAATCATCAGTCGCGAATGGCGATACGGTGCTCAATTGGGCTTCTATCATCATCGAAGAATGCATACGGGCTTACTAGCTCTTCCACAAATTGAATGGCTCCGAACCGGGGCCAAAGGAGGACAATGGGGCTTTGGCGTATCCGCCGGCTATTTAAGAACCATCATTCCTTCTACCTTCGAAGTGATAGAAAATCAAGTAGCACAAACCCACTTCCGCGGGACCCAGCATTTTGTGGTCCAACCTCACCTACGATTTGGTGGAGATCTTAGTCTCCGTAGAGATGTGCCTATTGAATGGTATTTGCAGACCAACTTGATGTGGCAAATGCCCCACCTAGATGGTAGCACACAGTACTTTCTATTAGAAGCTGGAATCACCTATCGTATTCCCTAAGCTCTATTTTATTTACTCGTAATCAAATCCCAATTTTTCAAAATTCAAACCTGACTGTATCATGAAAAATATCTCAATAATTGCCCTCTTGCTGTTTGTATTTGGCAGTTGTACCGAAAAGGCAGATATTTCAGCAAGTGCCAATGACTTCTACCACCTAGAAGAGGCCGATGCCTTTATCCCCATTCTCGTAAGAGGAAATACCGCTAGTAAAAAAATTCTGCTCTATGTACAAGGTGGCCCAGGTCTCAATACGATGGATTTTGCAGAAGTAGATTACCCCGGCTGGAAAGAAGGCCTGGAAAAAGATGTGGCTATCGCGTACTATGACCAAAGAGGAACGGGCAATGCTCAAGGTAGCTTTTCTCTGGAAAGTGTAACGCTTAATCAATATCTTACAGATATCCGCAAGATTATACAACTCTTGCGGTCTCAGTATCCAGATGCTGAACTTTATCTTTTGGGGCATAGTTTTGGGGGATGGTTAAGTTACCTCTACACCATTCATTTTCATGAGCAGCCCCTGATCGATGGGCTGGTTACGGCCAATGCTCCCTTTACTACTGATGAAGATGAAATTCGTTGGACTTTTAGACATCAATTCCTAGCAGAAACTGCCCAAGTAATGATTGAAGGCGGAACCCAAACTAGCTATTGGGAGGAAGTTAAAGCTTGGACCGTGGCAAATGCGTCTATCGACACGCCAGAACAGCGACAGCAGTGGAATGAGTTTGTCATTGAAGGATTATCGACTTTTGAAGCAGATGTTCACATCACTACAGGAGCCATTCTACGCACGGTACTTAGTAGTTCGATCAGTGTTGTTCCAAGCCTATTCAACGGCCTACGTTTAGAGGAAATTAGCAATCGACTTTTTGAAGATATGCGATCTGTTCAACTCATAGAGGGGATAGACAAAATCAAAGTGCCTTGCTTACTATTGACCGGTCAATTCGATGATATTGCTCCGCCGCAGGAGTTGGAATTTTACTTCCCGTCGATCAATAGTCTAAAAAAGCGACTTATCATACTGCCAGATGCTGGCCACGATTCTTACCTGAATCAAGCCGAAATGTTTCGGCAGGAGATTACTGATTTTGTAAACTAACGGAAACGGCTCATCGGGTGAGTACCCTCCCGATGAGCCAATTTCACACGATGCTACCGATGCCACCATATTGCTATCCATTCCGTTTGATGCTTTGGGGTTTCCTCTTGATCCCCGGGCTGGGTTGGGGACAAGTCTCCATCTTGGACCAACAGCTAGATATTGAATTTAGAGACTTAACCCCCGCGCAAGCGCTGAGGCAATTAAAGAGCGAAGCTGACTTACGCTTGGTGTATAGTCCCGATCTCTTGGAGAAAGCAGATACTCTACTAAACACCTCCTTCCCATCCACCTCCATTCGCAAGATTTTACAGTTCATCTTCGCTCCTGTCGTGGTTCAATTTCGGAGCAAAAAGAACCAGATTTTAATAGCAGAAGTTTCCATAAAAACGCCTACTCAAATACGACTAAGTGGTTTTATCAATGATGCCGAAACAGGGGAGATACTGATCGGGGCTACGCTTTGGTGCGAAGGTCAAGAAAATAAAGGTACAAGTAGCAATCAGTTTGGTTACTTTACCTTACATCTTCCTCCTACCCCCTGCGAATGTATCGTCTCCTACCTTGGCTATCAATCCAAGATTCTATCGATCGATCTAAGCAGGGATACCCAAATGAATCTTCAATTGGCAGCCAGTCCAAATATGCTATCTGAAGTTGTTGTTTTAGGCACAGAAGGAACTCAACCTTATTTTCCGAAGAAAGAAGCAGGTCATCACCAAGTGGATATGCAGCTTCTGCGAAACCTACCCGCTTTGGGTGGTGAAGTAGATCTAGTAAAAGCCATGCAACTGCTACCTGGAATCAAAGCTGGCTCCGACGGGGCAGCGGCACTTTTCGTCAGGGGAGGTGAACTCGATCAAAATCTAATTCTCCTGGATGATGCCCCGGTATATAGCCCTAGTCATTTATTGGGGTTCTTCTCCATCTTTAACCCGGAGCTTATAAGGTCTACTGACCTATATACCGGAGCTATTCCTGTGGAATACGGCGGAAGGCTTTCTTCGGTGATCCGAATCCAAAGCAAGGAAGGCAATCAAGAAAACACACAAATGGCAGGAGGGATAGGTATACTTGCCAGCAAAGTGTTATTGGAAGGGCCGCTTAAAAAAGGAGAGGCTTCTTACATCTTGGCAGCCCGGCGCACCTACCCCGACCTCATTTTCAGACTAATGGAAGACCAGGGAGGTAATCGGATAAATTTTCTAGATCTCAACGCCAAGGTCAATTGGAAAGCTACTGGCAAGCATCATTTTTTTCTATCTTCTTACTTAGGCCAGGACAATTTCAGCTACTTCAATCAATTTCAAAATAGTTGGGGAAATCGCACCCTCACCTTACGCTGGAATTACCTCTCCCAACCAAATTTCTTCGGTCACTTTTCTCTAGTGCACAGTCAGTACAAGTATGAAGTGGATGGCATTTTAAACAAGCAGACAAATTTCACATGGGCCTCTCAAGTAAAACACTGGCAAGCTAAAGCGGATTTCCAGTGGTACATCAATAGTAAGCATCGCCTGAAATTTGGTGGACAAAGTATTTGGTATGATATGAAGGCGGGTTCCAGTTCTGAATCGGAAGGACTTTCGCTACCAACACCAAAAGCCGTGGAAAACAGTTGGTACATGGGGGATCAATGGGCTTTAGCTGAAAGATGGACCGCATCCTATGGTGTTCGCCTGTATCACTTCCAAAATCGTGGCCCCTTTACTATACATCAGTTGGATGATACTGGTCTATTCCAAGATTCGACTGTTTATAACAGCAGCTCTATCTTCAATTCCCAATGGACTTTACTACCTCGCTTACAAATCGACTTCCAGGTCCGTCCCAATGCTCGCCTACAATGGTACTATACAAAAACCCAACAGTTTGTACAGGAGCTAAGGAACTCCAATACCCCATTTGCAGCCTTCTATACTTGGATGCCGAGTCATCCGCAGCTTCCTGCTTCAAAGGCAGATCAATATGGTTTTGGTTATCAGCAACAATTCTCTAATGCGCAATGGGAAATCTCCGTAAATGGTTACTATCGGCAGTTACGGGGGATTACAGGATTTAGGGATCATGCGGACCTGGTTCAAAATAAATACTTAAACTCCGAGTTCTTAAGCGGAAAAGGGAAAGCTTATGGGCTTGAGTGCATGTTGCAAAGAAAGGTGGGGACATGGAAGAGTTGGTTGGCCTACACATGGTCCCGAACTTGGCGGGAGTTTCCCGACGTGGAAAATGGCCGAAGATTTCCAGCTTACCATGATCAACCACATACTGTAAAATGGGTCATGCAGAAGCAATTTGATGCTCGTTGGCAACTGGATTGGACTTGGCAATATGCTTCCGGACTTCCGGCTACTCCAATCATTGGTAGTTTTGAGTTTGAAGATACTTTTATCCCCATCTATGGAGCACGAAACTCTACCCGACTTGGCGACTTCCATCGGCTTGACCTGTCTATTAGCTTGTCGAGCCGCGTTGAGGAGGGCAAGCGCTTCAAGGACCGATGGACCTTGTCTATTTACAATATGTATGCACAAAAGAATGCTCTATCGGTGAATCTCCTACCCTATCGTGACCGCCAAACGGGGAATGTCTCAGATACCCGGGATGTAAGAGGCACCAAAGTCTATGTCTTTAGCATTATTCCATCTATTGCTTATCACTTTTCAATTGAATAGCTATGAACATCAAACTTCTCTGGTATCTCACTTTGTTTAGTCCGCTTTTCTGGTCCTGTCGAGAGGAAATCCGCCTGGAGACGGTAGATTCGCCCTTACAGTTGGTCGTTGAGGGAGGAATCAGTAATAGCTTACAGCAACATCAAGTGCGGCTCAGCTCCAGTACAGCAACTGGAGAAAAGAGCAGGCCGATCCAAGGAGCTGAACTTCGAATGAGTAG
The DNA here is from genome assembly GCA_019634045.1 of Saprospiraceae bacterium. Lineage (GTDB taxonomy): Bacteria > Bacteroidota > Bacteroidia > Chitinophagales > Saprospiraceae > DT-111. The sequence continues at coordinate 47,995 of JAHQWA010000453.1, read as the reverse complement.
CGGAGAAGAAGAATTCTATTTCGTGGAAACAGAGGCTGGTTTATACCGAAGCGATAGCCTAGCAGGAATTCCTGGACAGCAATATACCTTACAAATAAACTGGAATGGAAAATTATTTTTCGCTGTAGATGAAATGCCCCCAGCCCCCATCCAAGTCGACACCATTAGATTCATTCCGGAAGTTGATCAATTTGATTTTGAATTTCGGCGTCATCTTTTTGGTTTTACTGAGCCAAACCGTTGGAGGTTGTGGGTCATACCGCAAGTAAAGAATCCAGCTTTTGACAGCACCAGAGCAGGCTTGCAACAAGGCGTTCAGGCTTATTCAGGGGGGATTCATGAGTTTACCTTTTACACCCATGCTCGCTTAGCAGTAAATGGTTTGATCAATTTCGAAGAGCCCCACTTTTATGGCTTTGATCCGGGTTTTACGGTAATTCTGGAAAAGGAAGCATTGTCTAGTAGCTACTATGCCTTTTTACGTTCTGTATTTATGGAAACGGAGTGGCGCGGAACCCTATTTGATACGCAACCGGCTAACTTGCAAGGAAATGTAAGCAATGGCGGCCTAGGGTACTTCAGTGCCGTGTCATTGAAGCGTATTACTTATCAACCGGATTAGGTAGGCACAAAGACGCAACTATTCCCGCTGCTTATTAAAGTGCTTCAACATGACAATCTCTTGCTGGGTCAAATTACGCCACCAGCCTCGCTTTAGGTCTTTTTTGGTCAACCCACCAAGATAAACTCGATCCAGGCGCTTTACCTGATACCCCAAGTGCTCAAATATCCGGCGAACGATTCGGTTCCGTCCCACGTGAATTTCAAGTCCTACCTCGGTTTTTGATTGTTTAGGTAAGTACTCTACCCAATCTACTTGCACCGGGCCATCCTCCAACTGTAAGCCTTTCTCGATCTTCTCCAGGTCCGCTGGATGCAGTTCCTTATCCAGGCTAGCATAGTACACCTTTTTCATTTGGTAGCGTGGATGGGTCATCTTTTCCGCTAGATCTCCATCGTTGGTCAACAACAGTAGCCCTGTCGTTTCCCTGTCCAGTCGACCGACAGGAAAAATCCGTTCCTTAATTTTGCCCCTCAATAGGTCGATCACGGTTCTCCTGCCTCGCTCATCTTTTACGGTGGTTATCGCATCTTTGGGTTTATTCATTAGGATATAGACCTTGCGCCCTTCCGGTTGTAGTTTCTTTCCATCAAAGATCACTACATCTCCTTCCTCGATTTGATAACCGGGTGCCTTTTCTACCTCACCATTGACGGTAATGCGACCTTGCTTGATTAGTTCAGCAGCAGCTCGACGCGAAGCTACCCCACAATGCGCCACGTATTTATTAAGTCGCATTCCTATTTCCGCCGCGGAACCAACTTTTTCCTTAGGTCGATCATCCTTCCTATTATCCGACTTTTTCATACATTTAAATTTCACATAATCACTCCAGACTTCAAAATCAACTGCGATGAAGCAAATTTCGTTCACCTCCATTCTCTCCCTAGTCACCCTCGGTCTAGCTCTGCAGATTCAGGCTAGCGCCCAAACCCACCAATTCTACAACCCTAGAGGCTACTTCTACTCCCTTGGAACTGCAAAACATCGAACAGCTTCCATTAGCATGGGGGACGTAGATGGGGATGGCGACTTAGATGCAGTAGTTGCCAATGGCCGTCACTGGCCGGAGCAAAACTACGTCTTTATTCTGACAAAGAGAGGGTATAAAATCGCCCAGCCCCTAGGCGTGAATCTTTCAACTACCTATGCCGTCCCACTAGCAGATCTAGATGGCGATGGTGACCTGGATATCATGACGGGAAATGATATGGCTCCGAACCGAATTTTCCTGAACGATGGTAAAGGCCACTTCAGCGAAAAAGGACTATTCGGACAGTTGGAGGCACCTACTCGGAGCTTGTTGCTAGCCGATATTAATAATGATGGCTACACCGATGTTTTGATTACCAATCGAGGATCAGCAAACGAAATCTGTTTCAATGACGGCAAGGCCAACTTTGAAAATTGCATCCCCTTTGGTAATGCAGAGGATTCCACCATCGATGTAGCTGCAGCAGATATTGATAAGGATGGCGATCAAGACCTAGTATTAGCCAACCGAGATAAACAGCAGAATTACATTTACCTGAATGAGGGCGATGGAACTTTTGCGAAGGAAGGTATTGCCTTTGGTACGGGGACAGACGAGACCCGCTCTGTGGCGGTAGCAGATTTGGATAAAGATGGTTGGTTAGATATTGTAGCTGGAAACATCCGAGAACCCAATGTCATCTACTTTGGAGACAAAGATCACAACTACACCCGTTCACATGTTTTAGGAGCAGCAGAGGAAAGTACTTACCATTTGCTACTTGCGGATATCGATCAGGACGGAGAACTGGATATCGTAACGGGTAATACCGCAACTCCTTCGGCCGTATACTTTAATCGAGGCAAAGCAAAGCAGTTTGATCGCCAAGCTCTCTCGGAGGAAGAGTACAGGACCTATCAAGTCGCCGTGGGGAAAATCAACGATGATGAGTTCCCAGACATTATCCTAGCTAATTCAGAGCACCTTAACCTCTATTATCTATATAGAAAACGCTAGTACTAAGTCAGATAAAACACTCAATTAGTGTTCATTATTGAACACTAATTGTTCAGATACGCACAATAATCCTGACCCTGACCCAACACAAAAAACTAACAATCAGCGCATTAAACCAATGGCATACTTTTAGACTGAATAAAGGAAAAAGCAAACCAAGCTAACCATGTTGCAGAACTATCTTAAAATTGCCTGGCGAAACATCATTAAGAATCGACTCTTCTCCTTTATCAATATTCTTGGACTTAGCGTGGGTATGGCATTGATCATCATGATCTTCCTGTATATCCAGCATGAAAAAAGTTACAATCAAAGCATCCCAGATAAAGAGCAGGTATACCGTCTCTACAGAGAGTATCCAGCAGCCAATAATCGCAAAATGGCTATCGTTCCAGCTCCTGTCTCACCCGCGCTGATGGATGAGGTCCCTGAAATTAAGTCTGCCACCAGGTTTAGTGGGCTTGATGAAGTACTTGTACAAAAGGGGGAAGAAAGCATTTTCATCGATGGTTTCGCAATCGCAGATAGTTTGTTTTTTCAAACCGTTCCCCTACCCCTCCAACTGGGTGACCAGCAGACCGTATTAAACCAACCAGCCAGTGCGGTACTATCAGCAGAAACCGCTCAGCAGCTTTTTGGTCGACAAAACCCCGTAGGACAGGTATTGACCATCAACGAAGAAAGTCAGGTCACGGTCACCGGTGTACTAGCCGAGCCAGCAGGTCCCTCTCACTTTAATGCCATAAATATCATTATCAGTCAAGATGAGTTCTCCCCTTATTGGACCGGAGGGCATTGCGAAGTTTATGTGAACCTAAATAGCCAAAGCCAAGCGCTTGCAGCAGCTGAAAAAGCTACCACAATGGCCAACGGTTATGTAAAACAAGAATACCTAGATGACGGGGATACGCCTCCTACGCGCTATCCCAATTGGAAATTTCAGCCCTTATTAGATATACACCTTCACTCCACTGATGTAAGCGGCTACAATGGCAGAAATGGAAGCCTTCGACAAATAGGCATTTTATTGCTCCTGGCTTTCATCGTATTACTAATCGCCTGTATTAACTACATGAACCTGGCTACGGCCAAAGCGGCCAAGCGTTCCAAGGAAGTGGGCATTAGAAAGGTAAGCGGCGCAACTTTTGGTCAAATGGTTAGCCAGTTCTTATCAGAATCACTCCTACAAAGTGGCATGGCATTGATCTTCGCTATACTCCTAGCAGATTTGGCCTTACCGTTCTTCAATCAATTAATCGATAGAGAACTCACATTCGCTGGTATTTTGGATTCCCAATTACCGATCTGGCTCTTGGTCTTGGCCACTAGTATAGGTCTGGTTGCCGGTAGCTATCCAGCCTTTTACCTGTCTAGAATTCGTCCCATTAGCACACTAAAGGGGGCCTTGAGCAAAGGGAAAAGAGGAGGTAAAATGCGCCAGTCCTTAGTGGTCTTGCAATTCAGCCTGTCCATCGCCATGATCATTGTCGTCGGCTTTGTGTGGAAGCAGGTAAATTTTATGCTAAACCAAGATCTTGGCTTTAGTGGAGATCAAGTAGTAGTAGCCACCCTAAATACAGAAGATGCGATCGCCAAACTCCGGCGCACCAAGAACGATATACTCCAACAGCCCGGAATATCTGCCAGCTCTATCATGGCGCGAACACCCGGCCAACGTATTCCCAATTATGGCATGAAATTAGAAGGCCAGGAAAAGGGCACCTACATCAATACCCTATTCGCTGATGCACAATCTGCAGATGCTTTGGATCTTAAAATCCTGGCAGGAAGATACTTCTCGGAGAGTATTGCCAGCGACACCGCTCGCGCATTCGTCGTAAACGAAGAATTTGTACGATCCTATGCAATCGAAAATCCCATTGGCTATCGGATGAAATTTTCCTTTGATGAACAATATGGAGAGATCATTGGTGTGGTTAAGGATTTCCATTATCAGGGACTACAGTCTGCTTTGGAGCCCTTAGCCATCTCGGCTCGAGAAGATCTCGCTTGGTTTACCAATGTAGCCTTTAAGGTGGATCCCACCCAGGTTTCTAGCTCCTTGGCAGCAATAGAGAAGGTCTGGGAAAGCTTAGAACCCCAGTACCCATTCCGCTACTCCTTCCTAGATGAGGAATTTGCGCAGCAGTACAATAGCTATGAACGATTTGGGAATACGATTTTGATGGGCACTTTGCTGAGTATTTTTGTAGCCATTCTAGGCTTATTCGGCCTATCGACCTTTACCATTGAGCAAAGGACTAAGGAGATCGGTATACGCAAAGTATTGGGTGCGACGGTGGGGAATTTGGTGCAATTGATTATCAAGGATTTTGTAAAACTAGTCCTGATTGCAGGGGTATTAGCTATCCCCTTAGGCTACTGGTTTGTCAATAGCTGGTTGCAGGACTTTGCCTATGCGACTTCGATGGGTCCAATCCCTTTTATCTTGGCCCTACTCACGGCAGTCTTGCTGGCGGTAGTGACCGTATTCTTCCAGACCATGCGTTCCTCAACGGCTAATCCAGTAGAGGCCCTACGGTACGAATAATACAAGCGTGTAGCGAACCTATCCGCGTTTACAACGTATGCCTAGACGGTTTTCCACTTTGATGATATCGCGATCAGGCAGATCATCATTAGGTAGGCAGACAAAATTCTTCATGTTAGAAGTATGCTTGTTCGTGATGCCTTTCAGGGATGTGATATTGTTATAGGGAAACTGAAAATCAGCAAGATTGGTCAGTCTTTTGATGGGTTTGATATCCTTAATCTTATTAACGGAAGCGTATAAAGTGTTTAACTTCGATAACTCCTCAATGCCTTTCAATGATTTGAGTTGACAATTATTTACGAATAGACTTGTAAGGTTTTCCATGTGAGACAGGTCGCCCAATTTCCCTATAGAATGAAATGTAACAACTAAAGTTTCTATTTGACTCAATTCTGCCAAGCCCGACATGTTAGTTAGCTCAAAGCTCAAATTAGGGTAAGGCGCCTTGGGGCCAGCAAACCGTAGAGCCGGAGCACTGTGAATTAACTCCATTTCAGTTCGAGTCGGGCGGTTTTCAATTGGACCATTACCCAGTACTGCCTCATTGAAGGCTTTTTTCCATTGTGGCTCTAGAGAGTCCCACCATTCTTTAAGCATGTTTATTTTTTTGTCTTTAACAAAAGAGGGAGGATAAGATAATTGGCTTCTATCAACTACAAATCAATGAGGTTATACTAAGAAACTTTACTCTCGACACTTTGTCGAGAGCAAAGAATCCTTAATCATTTAATTCAATCAACTAGTTTCTAGATGGGAAAGTACCAAACAGAGCGATTAAATAATTCACACAGGTATAAGGCTGCATGTTAGTATGTCCTTGACTTCCTCCAGTTGGATTAGCATTGCCAGTAACCGTAACGGAATTATTCGCAGCGGTGGCATCAGGAGCCGTACTATTGTTATAGCTTAAGGTTGTGTCAGGGCTGACATTCGCCAATGCTGCACCAGCCGGCTCTGCAGTGTTACCATCCTCTCTCACTACATTAAGAGATCCAGCTGCATTGAGCGTATGAGTATGGGAAGGGATTTGGGTAGTGTTCAATACCACCTGTTCAAAACCACTTTTTTCACCAAGACGTCTTGGCGTCAACCCAGGGCCATGGCCTGGATGCATAGCTACACGTCCTCTCAAGTCAGGTAATCCAAAAGAAGTTCGTCCATCACCTCCGTAGGTAGTGCCTAAGATTGAAAACAAGGCAGTATTTTGGCTAATTGCTAATAATTGTCCCTCGCAAAGTGCCCAGTTTCTCGGTGCAAAGTTGCCACCGAACATTACGATCATGCCAATAAATGGTTCCATAGAATGGGTTTTGAATTATGAATAAATATGAGTTAATAACAGGTTTAGTGGCACTAGCATCACAACCCTTGAAACTTCTATGGAGGAAATAGAAAGGGACAACACATTTTAGTGCCTATTGCGGATAGGAGTCTTTAATTTTACTGATTGAGTGGGAGGAAAATTCCGAAGAATGTTCTCCGAAAATGAAGAGACTTAATGAGGTCGTCGATGAAACTAGGATCTAAAGGAGACAAAAAATAAAATCCCTTACCGACGAAACAAATATAAATAAATATTTCAAATATTCTACCAGGATATCTTTCTAACAAAAGACTTCTGAGGAAACAAGGGTTAACCCGTTTAAGCGCAAAAAACGAAAGAGCGCGCTAGTCGATTGACCTTCAGTAAGTCCTGCTAGTGCGGATTTCAGACAAACTTTTTCAAAAAAAATGGCCAAAATCACATTTTTTTTAGTTTTCAAATAATTTGGCAATCCTCGAACTTCTAAAAATCGTATTTGGCGCGTTCAAAGTTTATCTTTTTTTGGTTTCGATTTTGAATTTCTAACCCGAAATAAAGCTGTTTTGAACAATTCGCCCCGATCCTTCCTTAAAGTATTTTTCTTTGAAAATCAGTTAAATATAGCATAACTTTGTAATGAAACCACACTTAGTGTTGTTTGTACACGAACATTATTCTAGAAACCTAATAAATCAAAGGATGCTTAAGAAGCAATATCTCAAAAACAAACCTACTTGCAAAGTTACTTTTAGCCTTCCGAAGGAAGCAGTTAATGGAGGAAGCGAGGTACGCGTGCTGGGCGAATTCAACAATTGGACGTGGGAGCAAGGTGTTCCGATGAAGGCCGCAAAAGCCGAATATAAAGCTAGCGTTGAACTAGACGCTGGACGCCAATATGAGTTCCGCTATTTAATAGATGGCACCACTTGGGTAAATGACTGGGCTGCTGATGCTTACCTGGCGACACCATACGGTGTTGAAAATTGTGTTGTAGCCTTAGAAGAAGTAATGGTTACTGCTGCACCTAAAAAAGCGGCTCCAAAGAAAAAAGCTACACCCGTAGCGGCTAAAGCTCCTGCAAAGAAAGCAGCAACCAAAAAGCCAGCAACTAAGAAAGTAGCGCCCAAAGCTGCTAAGAAGGACGATTTGAAGAAGATTGAAGGGATTGGCCCCAAAATCGCCCAGATCCTGCAAGAGAATGGCATCAAAACTTTTGCTGATCTAGGTAAAGCCAAAATTACCAGTCTAAGAAAATTCTTGGCTGAGGCAGGACCTCGTTACAAAATGCATGAACCCAGAACTTGGCCGAAGCAAGCTAAGCTAGCTGCCAAGGGTGATTGGGAAAAGTTGACAAAACTTCAGGATGAATTAAAAGGAGGGAAGTAATGCTTCCGTTCTTAGTGCCTATTTGGCGAGCACCCTTTGGGTCGGAAAGAAACCGCTAAACGATGCATTCAATTGATAAACCTCTTAAATAAAACATAGTCATGATCAAAAAGCAATTCCTTAAGTCTAAGCCTGTTTGTAAGGCTACATTCTCTTTTCCTCTAGAAGCGGCTCCAGAAGCCACTTCTGTAGCTATCGTTGGTGAATTCAACGACTGGAACGTGGAGGAAGCTATTCCAATGAAAAAGCAGAAGAGAGCTGGTGTTTTCAAAGCACTAGTTGAATTGGAAAGCGGTAAAGAATACCAATTCCGCTACCTAATTGACGGCCAGAAGTGGGAAAATGATTTCGAAGCTGATGCTTACGCTCCTACCCCATTCGGTGTGGAAAATTCTGTGGTAAGCGCTTTGAACTAGAACAGACAAAAGATGGCGGTTCATGCAATTTGGTCATGACCGGAGCTATCTACTTATTATCATACTTTTGTATGAAGATACTTCAATAAAAGTCATTCCGGGTGTAGAAACCTAGAATGACTTTTTCTTTTCAAAGTTTCATTTTGTCCGGATAGACTCCAAAATCGTAGACAGCTACCTCTTTTTTCGTCCCGATTAATTGCACTAGGCTGGATCGATCCTCCATCCCCTAACACTAGATTAGTCTTCACTCGCATTACCAGTGATTTTTATACAATAAATAGTACATTTGCAGCACTTCAAAACGAAATTTTCCCCTTCTCTGACAATTTTTGCGATCAGCGTTTTAGCGAGAGGGATTGCAACCAACGGAAGCAAAATTTTCAGCTAAAGGGGTGACTCAAAAACACAAAAATTGTTAGCGAACCGATTTTCTATAAGAAGAGGGCTTTTAATCTCCCGATTCTTTTAATGTAAGAAACCAATTGCACATATGTCCAATGTCATCAGCCATAGTCTTCTCACCGACTTCGACACCAACCTTTTTAAGGCGGGAAAATACTTCAAGGCTTACGAAAAACTAGGCAGTCATATCATCGAAGTAGATGGTCAATGGGGGACCTATTTTGCGGTCTGGGCGCCCAATGCTGAAAGAGTTGCCGTCATGGGGAATTTCAATGGCTGGAATAGAACTAGCCATCCTTTGAGTTCCCGATGGGATCATTCTGGTATCTGGGAAGGTTTTGTTCCGGGGATTGGTCGTGGTGAATTATATAAGTATGCCATTTTAGCTAAAGATGGCCGTGCATTGGAAAAAGGAGATCCTTTTGCCTTATTCTGGGAGATCCCTCCCAATACCGCCTCCATTGTGTGGGATCTAGAGTATGAGTGGCAAGATCAAGATTGGCTGAAAAAGCGAAAGGACATTGCAGGCTTGGACAAGCCCTACTCTGTATATGAGTGTCATATTGGTTCTTGGCGGAAAAAAGCAGGCGGAACCGAAAGTTTAAGCTATCGTGAGATGGCCGATGACCTGGTCAAGTATGTGCAGGATATGGGCTTTACGCATATTGAGTTTATGCCGGTCATGGAGCACCCTTACTTTCCGTCTTGGGGATATCAAATTACTGGTTACTTTGCCCCAACCTCGCGCTTCGGTCTACCGGAAGACTTCATGTATTTGGTGGACAAATTTCATCAGGCCGGGATTGGCGTACTATTGGATTGGGTACCTTCGCACTTTCCTAATGATGCGCATGGGCTAGCTGATTTTGACGGCACACATCTATATGATCATGCTGATCCACGTCAAGGATTTCATCCAGATTGGAAAAGTTGCATCTTCAACTATGGCCGAAATGAAGTACGAAGCTTCCTGATTTCAAATGCCTTGTTTTGGTTAAAGCAATACCATATTGATGGGCTTCGTGTTGATGCCGTTGCCTCCATGCTATACCTCGATTACTCTCGGGAAGAAGGACAGTGGATTCCAAACAAATATGGCGGAAATGAGAACCTCGAGGCCATTTCCTTCTTGAAGGAATTCAACGAAGCGGTATACAAAGAATGCCCAGACGCAGTCACTATCGCTGAGGAGTCTACCTCTTGGTCTGGCGTTTCTCGTCCTACCTATACAGGAGGCCTTGGCTTTGGCCAGAAATGGATGATGGGATGGATGCATGATAGCCTTAATTATTTCAAAAAGGACCCCGTCCACCGTCGCTATCATCACAATGAGATTACTTTCAGCCTAGTCTATGCCTTTACCGAGAACTTCCAGTTACCGCTTTCGCATGATGAAGTCGTGCATGGTAAAGGAGCCATTATTTCTAGAATGCCCGGTGATGAATGGCAACGCTTTGCCAATCTGCGTTTGCTATACGGCTACATGTTCATGCATCCAGGAACACAGTTACTATTTATGGGTGGAGAATTTGGCCAGACTAGTGAGTGGAGTTTGGAAAATGGCTTAGATTGGGGACTGCTTGAGTTTGATTACCATAAAGGGGTGCAAACTTGGGTCAAGGTACTCAATCACTTCTATCGTACAACTTCAGCTTTATACGAAAAGCAATTTAATCAGGACGGTTTTGAATGGATAGACCTCGGCGATCACCAGAATAGCGTTCTTTCCTTTATCCGAAAAGGAGAGAATGAGGATCAGTCACTCATTGTAATCTGTAATTTCACTCCGGTTGTGCGCGAGGGCTACAAGGTCGGGATCCCCTTCAAAGGCACGTATAAGGAAGTACTAAATAGCAATGAGGAATCCTATGGTGGTAGCGGAGACCATACCGACAATAAGCTAAAATCAACCCAGGGGACCTGGCACGGCCGACCTCACTTTCTGCAATTAACCCTACCCCCCTTGTCTGTAGTAGTTTTGGAAAAGGTAAAACGAGCTACCAGAAAGAAAGCAGTCAAGAAGTAAGCCTAGAGTAGATTAGGAATGATACCAGGGCGGGAGTAGAAAAAAAGAACCGGATAATGTAAAGCACTTGGGGTTAAATCAATTGGCTACATTATCCGGCGTACAAACAAATAGGGTTTTAACTGTTGGTCGTCAAAACAAAATCTGGTTTTTTGAGTAGATCTCACATCCAATTGATGCTTATCTAGGTAAACCACCTTTGATTAACAACTTTGGGGTTATTGTGCGAACCACAAGTTACGATAACTCATGAGTCCTTAAGGGGAGATTTCTTACAGAAAGGTGGAATAAAATTACATTTGGGGGGGATAAGGAGAGAGCAAACCCAATTTTAGAGACATTTTATTCAAACCTTTCTTTCTTATCTGTTGTGTTTTGCTGGGGTCTAGTTTTCACATTGGGGGAGCGTCTGTTTGGTTTTTTGGAGTGAGACAAGCTCACCCCTGGACTTCATTAAACTTTTGTACTGACCAAGGCCAATTTTTCGAAAGCGCTCAATGCATGTTCAAAACATTGTAAAAGTCTGGATTATACTTGAGGAAAGATGTAAGAATTATTTCAAGACATGGTAATAATCTTTCACGAGGGCAGAATAAAGCTATTTTTCCACTTCGGCCAAGGTGAAAAATGGTAAATTTCTTTCAGCCCATCCTATTGTAATGGGATGAGGACCCAATCAATGGTTCTTAGCTTATTGTTTGGAGGATTTTCTTTCGCGAAACTGCTTTGGTGTCAATCCTTCTACTTCCTTAAAAACCTTAGCGAAATACCCTGGATCCGAAAAACCTACTTCAAAGGCAATTTCTCGAATTCGCTTAGATGGCTCATTTAGCAATAAATACTTGGCTTTCCCAATACGCTTATCTTGGATCGTTTTCTTCGCATTTTCACTGGTAATCGCCTTGAACTTTCGATAAAAGGTCACATACTCCATATTCATCATTTTACTGAGTTTCTTCACGGAGAAAGATTCCTTGTGAAAGTTTGTATCGATCGCCAACTTCACCTTCTGTATGAATTCGCGATCTGGGTCATTCGGCTCGTGCTGTTCCTGGGGCTCATCACTCACAGAAGCACCAAGTCCTCGATAGATACTCTGCAATTTTTCTCTTAGTCGAAGCAGGTTTTGTATCCAAGACAGCAGTTCTTGTTCATGAAAGGGTTTGTTGAGGTAAATGTCTGCTCCCTTTTGTATTCCTTTTACGCGTGCATCAATATCCTCTAGTCCCGTTAATAAGATGATTGGAATATGGCAAGTGGCATCATCAGATTTAAGGGCGCTGGTCAACTCATATCCGTCCATGATAGGCATTTTCACATCGGTCACTACTAAATCCGGCACGAGGGTCTTTGCTGTCGCCAGACCATCTTCTCCATTATTTCTGATGACTGTTCGATAGTATGGGGATAAAGTTTCCTGGATATATTGTCTGAAGTTGGGATTATCCTCAACGATTAATACCAATTGCTTTTCTTCTCGATCTTCGACCGCTTCCAGGTACAGTTGCGCTGCGAGTGCTTGCGTATCTTTCTCTGGATCTACAGGATCGATACTCAAGTCCGAAGCGGTCATCATTCCCTCGGTTGGATCAATAGGGTCAATGTTGCCTTCCAAGACAGCCGCACTCCTGTCCATCACCGGCAATATCAAAGTAAAGGTACTACCGATTCCCTCCTTGCTCTTCACTTGAATTTCCCCTCCCATAGCTTGCGCTAATTCTTGAGAAAGGGCTAAGCCCACCCCACTACCGAACTTGCTGGTGTTTTCATCATGCGCTTGATAGAACTGGTCAAAGATACGTGGTAACTTATCCTTAGAAATACCAATCCCATTATCAACCACCTGAAACCGAATATCTCCAGCTTGCTGATCTACTTGCACCTTCACCTGACCTCCCCGAGCAGTAAATTTAATCGCATTGGAAACCAAATTGGAGAGTATCTTCCGCAATTTCTCTCGATCACTGGCCATCAGTGTATCAGTCAGGTCGTTTTCCAGCTCCAACTGAATCCCCTTACCATAGGCCAGTTTCTGGAAGTCTTCTACTACTGCATTCGTCAATTTCAGCACGTCTATTTCTTCATACTGCACTTGGATTTTTGCTACTTCAAGCCGGCGTAAATCCAGGATTTGATTGACTAGAGTCAACAACTGCTTACCACTCCTTTGCATGATCTCCAGATTCCCTTTTTTCAGCTTATTGTTCTTTTGAAGAGCTGTATCGAGATAAGAAAGAATAATGTTCAAGGGAGAGCGGAATTCGTGCGTAATATTGGTAAAAAAGCGAGATTTAAAGGCATTTAACTCCTTCAGGTTCTTGACAGCTTCTTCTTGTAAGCGACGTTTCAGCTGTGCCCAGTAAATTACAAGACCGATTGCAAAGACTAATAGCAACATTCCAGCTCGAAACCAGATTGTTTGGTAGAACCAAGGTCGAATCATTAAAGGGAAACCAACCGGAGTAGACCAATGTCCATCTGAATTAGTTGCACGAACGGAAAATGTGTAAGATCCGGGAGGAAGCTTTTGATAGATAGCTCTGGTCGATGGACCTACATCAACCCAATCCCGATCATAGCGATGCAGCTTATATTGATAGTTAATGGCTGTCGGATCGCTAAACTCTAGGGCAATAAACTCGAAATCCAGGTAATTCTGTCCTGGTCCTAAATCGAAGGATTTAACTTCGTTAATCAACGTAGAATCCGACATTCGATAGGGTTTGCCATTGACCTTTAAACTAGTCAAATGAATTTGAGGAGTACTAGAAATAAACTGTACATTCTCCGGATGAAAAACACTAATGCCTTCCCTCCCTCCAAACCACATCTCACCGTTGGATCTTTGCAAATATGCAAACCGAGAATACCCTGTCCCAAAGCTACCATCAGTAGGGGTAAACGAATGAAAGCCTCCATCCTCCATTGAATACCGATGCAGTCCATCGCTATTACTCAACCAGAGATGCCGACTTTGATCCGACAACAGCCCCCAACAAGTCCCAAGGTCTGTATCCAATTCAACCCTATCAAACTGAAAAGTGCGCTTGTCTAGCTTCCCTAAACCGATCGGAGTGGTAAACCAGATATCCCCCTTTTCTACATCATCATAGGCTCCCCAGAAATGCGATGGGTTTTCAATTTCAACAACTGGTTCCAACCCCTCTAAAGATTCCTGAAAAACAGCTATGCGGTTGTATGCTAGAGACAAGTAGATTCGGCCCTCTGAATCTTGAATTGCTGTTGTAAACCAGATTTCTCCTCCACTTCCTGTCTCCGGAAACTGTGCCCGCTTATATTTAGTAGGACCAACAGGGTCGAGAACATAGATTTGTTCGGGAGAACTAAACAAGACCTTGCCACTTTTTAGTTCAATCAGGCTCCCTATCGGTTTATCTATGGTATCTATGGGTACCAGTATTTCATTTTGTAAAAGAAAGAGGTGCCCACCATCAGCCAGCCAAATTTTTCCATTCTGCCCCTGAAAGAGCGCACTAGGTGTTCCTAAACTTTGAAAACTAGCATTAGGGAATTTTATCTCTGTCATCCTACTGGCGTCTGCTTCAAACCGCAACAGTTTACCTTTGGGTAACATGCTCCAAACATCGCCATTAGCCGCTTCTGCCAAATATCGGATTGCAGGTATTGAAGTCGCCGGTTTTCCCGATCTAAGTACTTCGAATTTCTTCTTACTTGGGCTGCCATAGTAAAGTCCATTATTGTAGCTCGTAACCCACAGTATGTTATCACGATCCAAATATAACTCGTATAAGGGATGTGCACCAAGGTTGAAACCGTCCACATCGTCATTAGCAATACGCTGAACAAATTGCCGCAGCTCTACATCAAAAAGCAATAGTCCTTGCCTGCTGGTAGAGACCAATAGATATCGATCTTCCATAGGTACAATTGACCAAGCAAAGCCTAGAGAATCTCCTTTATAAGTTGGAAAAAATTCTACCTGAGGCAGCTCAGACCTCATACCAGATACACTGGCTAAACCCGCAGAGGTACCCACCCAAGCAGGGTCTGATCCAGATAGATATGATTGATAAGTAACGACCTCTTTTTGTGCGGCTCCAGATCCGAGTAAAGCGACTTCCGAAGTCAGAAGCCCCGACCTATTGTAGTCGTATAGCCTGGCACCTCCTTCAGATAAGAGCATGGTAGACAACACACTCACCACATTTCCATTTTCATCTTCTACGACCTTGAATCTCTGTCCTGACATTTGATGTTGGAAGGTGGCTTGCTTTGATTGAGTATTGAATCGGTATAAGGAGCCACCTCCATTTGCCAAACGAACCCAGAGGTTATTTTGTTGATCCAGATGAAAGGCCGAATAGAAGTTCTTCAGCTCCTTCCCCTCTGAATCCCTAATCCGATACGTTCTAAAGATCCCTCGCTTCCGTACATAACAGTTAATCGCATCATAGCTCGAAAACCAAAGGTTGCCATTTTCGTCCTCAAAACAGGGCCCAGTAATATGATTGGCAGCTACGGAAGTTGAATCTGTCGGATCTGCCTTGTAGGTCGTAAATGATCGGCCATCGTAGCGAATTAGGCCATTTTCGAAACTACTAATCCAAATGTACCCCTTGGAATCCTTCTTTACAAATGCATTGTTTAGATCCTGAAGGCCTTGTTTCTGTGCCAGATGATGAAAAGGAATAGAGATTATATTTTCCTGTGCCTGAGTAACCGAGAGTAACATCAAAGTTACGATAGGTATCAGAAGAGCAGATCGGGTCAAAGGTCTCAATTGTCTGAACATGCAAAGAAGCTATTAGGCTAGACACAAAACAAAAAAGTGGGAAAGTAAAAATATCAGAACTTTCCCACAATATTTAATAGAATAACATACTATTCACCGCCTATGGCCACATACCATCACCCCCACAGTGAATTGGGCAAGGCTGATCGCCCAAAACAACCTCTCCATCTTCCGTAAGGTCATTGCCATCTGCATCTACGGATACTGCAATCAAAGTCTTAAAGATCTTTCCATCTTCCACCACTTTACCCATGTAGAATCTGACGCCTACGGCATTAGGTACTTTCAAGAGATCTCCCAGAGCCTGTTGACTGAGATAGGTAGAATCAAAATCTAGGTGCCGGCCTTGAATAGTTTCACTAATGTTAGAAACCGCCGTTTCCCTAGTGATTACCGTCTTTTCATTTCCAGTGTACATGTTTTGATTGGATTTAGTCTAAAATAATGCTGTAGAAATAGTGCAAGTAACTGTGATTCAACTTCCCAAGTAGAGTTGGCGCTACCCAGCTGCTCCCCTTTCCATAAAAGAGCGTGGTAGCTTTTAAAGAGCTTTTAATTTTCGGTCAGCATTACACCTTACGCCCTATCAAACACATCGAAACTTGACGATGTGGTGCGATTTTACGGCATCTGGCTGCTACAGTCCTTTAGTACTTGATGGTTAGCAAAAATGTACGAATCTGTTATGTTCAGGGCAGACCTGCCACTAGGAAAGGGAGTATTATGTTTATATTACTTTCCTTAGCGCTTCCTTAATGGAACGCGGGGAGATCTATTCTTGTTCAGTTTGGGTCTCTGACAATTTTTGTGTTTTGAGTCAGCGCCTTAACTAAAAGCCCTGCTTCTTCTAGTCGCAATCCTTCCAGCTAAAACGCTGCCTGTCTAGCTAGCCAGATAGAACCACAGAAATTGTCAGAGAAGGCAGTTTGTTTGTAGTTCTTGTATTTGCGCGTTGGGTAAGCGTGTTGCGCCTTTAAGTGCATATTTGGCCATCACACTTTGGGTGGGAAAGGGTCATTTTCTCCTCCAAAAGCGACCACCAAACATGAAGTCAGAGGACGTCAAACCTACCAACAACAATCATGCCTAAAACCAATTTTATTAACTTTAAGTTCCCTTAATTTAAATAAAAAACGCTACTTGAATACTCTTATCCAAGTAGCGCTAGAGGGGTAAGCCCTCATTAGTAGAAGTAGAAGCGGGGAAGGGGTCAGCCTATTTATCAGCTGTAAGTTTACTACTTAATCGCTCTGCTTTATCCACTAAATTTATAAACTCCTTGCGATAAGCATTGACATCCTTACCCTTAGCTGATTTTGCCAGCTTCCTGATCATATCATAATTGACATCTCCCTTAAAAGGCGAATCTCGCAATGAAAGTCCCAAGCCCGCCACTGCTGCGGACCAGCGGAAATTGTCCGAAGTACTTGCTAGCTCGGCGGTAGGTGCCACACTTTGTTCCAACAATTTACTTTTGGCTCCATCGGGTTGCTTGTAACGCAATTTCACATGACACCAATCCTCCGACCCTGTCGAACTTGTCTTTTTAGTAGCTTGGTACTTCAGCTCATCGGCTTTCGCCAGCCAATCCGTTTTCACACCCACCGGAATAATCTCATAAATGGCTGTCACGGTATGTCCTGCGCCCAATTCCCCCGCATCTTTGGTATCATCATTAAAATCTTCGTTATTGAGCATTCGGTTTTCGTAACCAATGAGGCGATAGGCTTGCACCTTAGTAGGGTTAAACTCAATCTGCAATTTCACATCTTTAGCTACCGTGTATAGCGTTGCACCAAATTCATTAACCAACACTTTCTTTGCTTCTTGTAGGTTATCAATGTAGGCATGATTCCCATTTCCTTTGTTGGCCAATTGCTGCATCTTATTATCCTTGTAATTACCCATACCAAATCCCAGGACAGTTAGAAAAACGCCACTCTCCCGTTCCTTTTCAATCAGGCGCACCATCTCTGCATCAGAACTCGCTCCTACATTGAAATCGCCATCCGTTGCTAGGATCACACGATTATTGCCCTGCTGTGCAAAGTTCTGACGAGCTATCTTATAGGCCAACTTAATGCCGGCTCCTCCGGCTGTCGACCCTCCAGCTTGGAGCTGATCGAAGGCCTCTTTGATTTTAGGTTTATTGCTACCTTTTGTGCTAGGGAGTACTACACCAGCCGCTCCTGCATAGACGACGATGGACACTTTGTCGTTGGGTCTCAATTGATCCACCAATAGCTTAAAAGCGGATTTCAATAGCGGCAGTTTATTGCTAGCACTCATACTTCCCGAAACATCAATCAGGAATACGAGATTAGAAGGAGGCAGATTTCCCGAAGGGATTTGCTGGGCCTTCATGCCGATGTGCAAGAGGCGATGTTCTGGCGCCCACGGACTCGCTCCCATTTCACTGATTACGGTAAAAGGATGTTCTCCGGTAGCGGCGGGATATTCGTAGTCAAAATAGTTGACCATTTCTTCAATGCGTACCGCATCCTTGGGCGGGAGGGCCCCGTTTTGAATAAAGCGTCTGATGTTGCTGTAGGAGGCGGCATCTACGTCAATGGAGAAAGTAGAAAGGGGTTCGCTAAGCGGGCTTAGAAACCTGTTTTCGGTGATGGTGCTGTAATCTTCCGTTTGCAGCGCTTGGGGAGGATAGGGGCGGGCGGGAGCGGGGCTGTTTAGTGCCATTGCGGACATCGTTTTACCAGCTGCCTGATAGCTACGCCTGTCTCTTCTCCGGTCTTGCTTTCGCTTCGGCTTGCGATCATATCCGGTTACTACAACTTCGTTCAGGACTATAGCATCAGATACCAAGGTAAATCTATGTTCTTTACTACTACACACCTTTGAATGTTCTTGATTCAAATAGCCTGTATAGGATAGCACAATGGTTGGGCAAGGGTCTGGGCTTTTCAAGATAAATTTCCCGTCGATGTCTGTCATCACCCCATTATTCGTCCCCTTTTCCATTACTGTTACTCCAATCAATGGTGAGCCAGACCCATCTTCCAGGATCTCTCCCTTTATTTCATAAACAAGATCAACTTGAGTAGCCATTTCAAAAGCCGAGAGCATGGCAGAGAGCGCGATAAAGAAGAATAATTTTTTCATGATGTGCGGTTTTTTAGGATAGGATGCGGAGGCCCTAAGAATTGCATAAATGAAAATCTATTTTTTCTGGATAGATGGGAATCGAGTATCTTATCACACCAATTTCTTAAGT
Source organism: Saprospiraceae bacterium (assembly GCA_019634045.1). Taxonomy (GTDB): domain Bacteria; phylum Bacteroidota; class Bacteroidia; order Chitinophagales; family Saprospiraceae; genus DT-111. Next base: position 29,287 of record JAHQWA010000453.1, on the reverse strand, counting down.
ACTACGACCAGGTATTAAGTCATCCGCAAGTGGCTTCAGGTGGTAGTCCTAAATACTTGCAGGGCACTGCTCAGGGATGAGGCGTACATAAAGGGTACAATTAGGCAAATTGTATTTTCATCCGACAAGACGGGAAAAGCCGAGTACCTGTCCAGGTCAGGCAGGATAGCCTAGCTACGGGAGGCTTTTGGCAAGGCAGTAGGCTGGCAGAAGATAAGGCATCATTGAATTTTTTATTTGTGCCTCATCCCTTACCTTTAGTCCATGCTTCGATTCTTACGTTCCAAAAGCGCAGATCTCTCCGATGAGGAGTTGTTGTCGAAATACCGGCAGCATTCGGATATGCAGGCTTTGGGACAACTGTATGATCGATACTTGGAATTGACCTATGGTGTATGCTTGAAGTATCTCAAGAGTGCAAGTCGCGCGGAAGATGCCGTAATGAATATCTTTGAGGAATTATCAGAAAAAGTCTTGCGACATGACATCAAGCAGTTTCGAAGTTGGCTATATGTCTTGGCGAAAAACCATTGTTTGATGTTGCTTCGCAAGGAAAACAAGCAGATGCACGTTTCTTTTGATAGTGACTTTATGCAATCTGACAGATTTCTGCATCCTATTGATGAAGACTATGAAGAGGATGAGCGCGAAGTGCACTTGAAGCATTGCATGGAACAGTTAAAGGTCGAACAAAAGGAGTGTATCGACTTGTTCTATTACCAGGATAAATCCTACAAAGAAATTGCATTGATGAAGAATCAAGCGGTAGGGAAAATTCGTTCATTCATTCAAAATGGTCGGAGAAATTTAAAAAACTGTCTTGAAAAAAAGACGGAAAAGAATAGCCTTTAAGCGTTTGCTTTAGGCGATCAACTAATTATGAAAAAGGATCAAACCTTCATCCGTGCCCTAAAGGGCTGGATCAGTGGAGACGCTGGTCTACAACAAGAACGTGAGCTGCGTCAGTTAGCTCAGGATGATCCTTTTATAGCGGATGCTTTAGATGGATATCAAAGTACCGCGGGAGAAGATCATGATCAACGCTTGCAGAAGCTCCGGAAAAAATTGGCAGTAAAAGAGGAAAAGAAAAGAGGCCTTCCGATCTTTTTGAGAATAGCGGCTGGTGGAGCTATATTAATTGCGGCGCTCTTTGCCTTGCGATTGGTAAATTCCAGCGAATCCAATCAAATAGGCCAATCCAATCCCGCGACCGAAAGTATAGAAGAAAGTGCACCTTCAATCGCTGCAGAACAGGATGCCTCCACAGCTGCAGGACTGCAGAATGAGCCTGATCAAACGGAGACAGCGGCTGTCACTGCAAATGAACAAGCAGAAGCAGCTGAAGTCGTGAGGTCGCCAAAAGAGGGGAAACATAAATCAAGTCCTAGCTCACCTAAACCTAGGCTTTCTAAAAAGAAGAAAACAAAAGTAGTCGAAGATCAGGGATTGTCTAAACCGATCATAGCAGCCGATATAGCTGAGGAGGAAGAAGTTTTGGAGGATAGAGCCGTGGTCGCAATAGAAGAAGAAAAACCTAGTGCCAAAGAAGCAGAGCCAGCCAGGGTACGCAGTCGTTCTACCGCAGTAACTCCACCGCCTACCCGCCCAGGTGTCATCGCTGAGACCAGGGAGTCAAAAGCAGAGGAAATAGCTGATAGTTTCACACCGACACTCCCGGCTAGTCCTAGTCAAGCAAATGTTCAAGCTCGTCTAATTAGTGGGGTAGTCATGGATTCGAGTGGCGAACCTTTAGTGGGGGCACAAGTTGTCGTTCCCAATTCAAGTATTGGAACGCTAACTGATTTTGACGGCAAATACAGCCTATCTCTAGATCGTAATGCCCAAGAATTGCAATTTAGTTCCTTAGGTTTTCAGTCAACCAAAGTCCCCATTCCAAACATTGATACCTATAATATCCAATTGAGTTCAAGTGCACTGGTTCTAAATGAGGTAGTTGTAGCAGACTACGGTGACGAACGAGCTAAGAAGCGTCAAAAGGACTCCCGTGCCAAAGCCCTCACCATTAAGGCTAGCAGCATCCTAGGACTCAATGCGCCCGGAGTGTCCCCCAAAGGAGGCGTGAAGCAACTCAACCGAACTATTCGTAGAAATGCGAGCAAATTAGACATTCATTACTCCCAAGCCGGTCAGTCTGTTAGTGTCACCTTCAATGTGGATCCTGGAAATGTGGTTAGCAAAGTAAAGATTGTGGAATCGAAGGGATTGCTTTTGGATCAAGAGGCCATACGTTTAGTTCGACTGACGAAATGGGAATTGGAACCCGCTTACCGAGATACCGGCACAACGGTTTACTGCAAGATTCAATTCTAGGCTTCCCTTTTTAGGCGGGCGTTCGACTTTTCCTTTCCATTCCCCACTTCCGGATCATACCTTCTATCTGGGCCAATTTCAGTGGCTTTGCTACATAGTCATGCATTCCCACCTCTAGACATCGCTCACGGTCTCCCTGAAGCGCATTAGCCGTCATGGCAATGATGGTCGGAATTCTATCCAGCGGGAAAATGGAATAGATCTGTCGAGTAGCTTCTAATCCATCCATAATAGGCATTTGCACATCCATGAAGATCAAATCAAAGGCCTGCCCCTGCAGCGTATTTAGCACCCCTACTCCATCAGAAACAAAGGTGGGTTCAAAGCCAAGCTTTTGCAGTACAATCCGCATTAATTGTTGGTTGATCGGATGATCTTCTGCCACCAAAATGGATAATGGTAATTCCTCGGCTAATAAACCGGCCGATTTTTCGATGACTGGTGTTTGCCTTGCCTTCCATTCCTCGACATCTAAGTGACTGATCTTCATCGGAAGCGTGACCGTAAAAGTAGATCCTTTCCCCTCCTCGCTTTCCACCTTTACCTTGCCGCCCATCAAATGCACCAGGCGTCTAGAAATAGCCAAGCCTAAGCCTGTCCCACCATACTTCCGAGAGATCGAAGGATCCAATTGTGAAAAAGGTTGGAACAGTGCATTCAATCGATTATTGGGGATACCTATTCCTGTATCCTCTACTTCAAAACGCCCCAGTATATTATGGAGATTCTGTTGTATTATTTTAAACCGGAGCTTAATGTGGCCCTCTTCGGTAAACTTGATCGCATTGCTTACCAAGTTGGTATACACTTGCCGAATACGAGCCACATCTCCTTCTAATAATTCTGGCACCGTATTCTGTATTTCCAGTTCCATCTCTAATCCCTTTTCTTCTGCTTTAGGGCTCAATAATTCTACGATTTGACCCAGCATTTCGGGTAGTTCAAAGGGAACTAGCTCAATATCCATTCGCTCGGCTTCGATCTTGGACAGATCGAGAATATCATTGATGATATCCACTAAGTTATTCCCACTTAGCTTAATGGTTTCTACATATCGCTGTGCTTCCTCCTCCAAATGCATTTCACCTAATAATTCGGCCATTCCAATCACTCCGTTCATAGGCGTCCGGATTTCATGGCTCACAGTGGCTAAGAATTCAGTCTTCGCCTGATTAGCTCGGTCCGCAGCATTGGCCATCAGTCGAAACTTGTTAGCAAATCTGCGAGACAGGTGTAGGGTTTCGAAAAACAAAAACAATATATAAGCCGTGAGTACCAGAAAAGGAGTCGGTTGCCAGATGCGCATAAAATCGAGGAGCGTACCCACTAAAACCACCAGGAGTGCCATGATCCCAAGGTTAAGATATACCATGGCTTGACCATCGCGATAAGTAGCCCGAGCAAGATAATATATCCCCAAGAATACACTAAGAACCAATACCGGCTTGATAATTTCCAAGGTGAAGGTATAGTAACGCAATGGCAAAATAAAGACCATGAGGGAGCAGATAGCAATGATCCAACGCTCCACTTGGATAACCTTAGTGTGAATGACCTTTTCCAAGATTTCATTTCCATATTCCCAAAAGAAAGCAATGCTTAGAAACAGGGATAGATATTCTAACTTGGCAGTAAACCACCAAGGCAACCATGGTGCGGCTTGGTGTAAAGCGTAATGCTCAGCGCCGATGATTCGATAGCTATGGGCAATACAAAATAGGGCAAAAAAGAGCGTGGCTTTATCGCCATACTTGAAATTGTAAAGTCCCAGCAGAAATAAGCCGCACATGAAGAGGCAACCAAAAATGACCCAGGAGAGGTTGAATACAGAAGCAAACTGATCATATATTACCTTACTCTTACCCAACAAAATGGGTTCTCCAATTCCTCCTCGAATATGGTGAAAATTAGCGACCTGCAATACAATCTCCAATTCTTTCTCGCTTGTTGCCACGGGCACAACTTGAGGTAGCCAATGCGGTTCGGTGGTTGCCTTTGTAGCACCTACTCGTCCATTATGAGCTACAGGCTCGCCATCGATCCACAATTCGTAAGCTGTATAAAAATCAGGCAGACTAAGTGCCAGCATGGGAGGAGGCTGATCAAATAATATGCGCAGTCGGTAAGTAGCTACTCCCTGTCCGGGTAATTCTTCGCCATTCAAAACCAGATCATTCCATAAGCGCGGAAACGCGGCATACTGTACCTTCCCTTCGATAGAGCCCGTAATATCGACCGGTTCCAGTAACTTCCCCCAATAGATCTCCCAATCGCCACTTAACGGAATAGGCCCATCCTCCAATGCGGATGCATTGATTACTAAGCCTCCTTTTTGTACAGTTTTACTATCTGCACGCTCAAATTGTCCATACAAAAAGATAGGGCCTATCAGCAAAAGGCTGAAGATTAGGATTCGCCCCATTTCACAATCATTTTTTCAACCATGTCCAACTTGATCGGCTTCACCATAAAATCGTCCATTCCAGCATTGATACAATTCCTTTTATCTTCTTGCAAGGCATTGGCCGTCATGGCGATGATTACGGGTTGTCTTTTTGGACCTAGTCCTTTTCTGATTCTACGCGTGGCTTCCAATCCATCCATGACTGGCATTTGAATATCCATGAAAACCAAGTCGTATATATGTTGCTGCATCAAATTTACCGCTTCGCTACCATCTTGAGCCAGATCCACAGCATACCCAAATCGTTGCAGCATAATTTGCATAAGTTTTTGGTTGATGGGGTGATCCTCTGCCAGAAGTATCCGCAAGGGAAGCTTTTCTCTAAGTAAGGATTCTTCTACCTCAACAACTTCCTGCCCATCCTGCAAAGGCCGGACTTCTACAGGTACGGTAAAGGTAAAGACGGTTCCCTTACCTTCCTGGCTCTCCACTCCTAGCTGCCCTTTCATTAATAGAGCCAGTTTCTTGGATATGGCTAAACCTAGTCCGGTTCCCCCATATTGACGAGAGATCGAGGCATCAGCTTGGGTAAAAGGCTTGAACAATTCACGCAATTGATTCTTTGCAATGCCTATCCCCGTGTCCTCAACTTTAAACTGTAATTGTGCATCGGCACTGTCTTCGCTTCGCTGGAGCTCGGTCTGAATACAGACCCCTCCTTCAGCCGTGAACTTAATCGCATTCCCGACTAGATTGATCAATACTTGTCGGATCTTGCCAATGTCTCCATACAAACGGACATCAATATCTGAAAGCAATTCTTTTTTAAGGAATAAGCCCTTCTGATCCGCCTTCGCCTGCAAAAGGCCAATGATTTCATCTAATAACTGATTTACACAAAAATCGGCTTCCGCCAATTCAGCATGCCCCGATTCGATCTTAGACAGATCTAAAATATCGTTGATAATTCTTACCAGGTTGTCGCCGCTCGATTGTATGATATTTACATAACGTTGTTGTTCCTCGCTTAAGGATGTTCGCCCCAGTAAATCTGCAGTGCCGATCACGCCATTCATTGGCGTACGTATCTCATGACTAACGGTCGCTAAGAATTCCGTTTTAGCCTGATTGGCTACATCGGCAGCTTTCGCCATTTTCTTGAAGGAATAAGAAAACCTTCGCGATAGCTGCATGGTCTGGAAGAACAAAAAGAAGAGGTAAGCCAGAAAGATCCACACTTGAATATCATTCCACAAACCGAGGTTTTCACCCACTGTCAGGATAGCCACCACCAATATTCCAAAAAGGCCTACGGCTAAGTAAGCTACCTCTTTTCCGTCGGCATTTAGCGCCCCAAGCAATGCTATGAATCCATAGAGAATGCTGATAAAGATCATCGGGAAAATATAGTACAAGGAATAGCTAAACACGGAAAGGGGCAAAAACAGGACTACCAGGCACAATATTCCGGTTGTCCATTCTACAAAACGAAGGAATTTCTTGTTGATAAATTCTGGAAAATTCCGGTACACAAACTCCCAGATCAACGTCAAACTTAAGATGAGAGACCAGTACTCTAGTTTTACTGCCCAAAAGAATGAAAGCCCTGGAATAAGGCTATGTAGCTGATATTCTCCCGCCCCAATCATTCGATAACTGTGCGCTAAACAAAACAGGGCAAAAAACAATACGGCTTTGTCCTCCTGACCAAAAAAGAATAGGCCTAGAAGAAATAGACCACACATCACCAGGCTACCAAAGAGGGCGAAGGCGAAGTTATCTACGGTGGCTTTATCCTCGATAATCAACTCATTGCTCCCCATGCGGATAGGCTCTGACGGCCCGCCCTTTCGGTGGGTAAAATTGGCCATCTGCAATACGATCTCAAGCGTATCCTGCTCCAGATCATAGGTTTTCGTATGATGAAGCCAATAGGGGGTAGTTTCTGCAGCAGTTTTCCCCACCGTACCATTAGCCAGGAATTCCTCTCCATTGGTCCACATTTTATAAGAGGTATAGAAATCCGGCATAGAAAATCCGAGGAGGGGATGACTAGAACCAAAGTGTATCCGGAGTCGGTAGGTTCCCACTCCTTTAGCTTCCACCGGTAATCCTTGGCCCCGTAAATCATTCCAGGTAGTAGGGAAGGATACGATCATGGGCTTTAGAGTGGTGCTGGTATCGAAGTCGCTTGGGGTCAATAGAGTATCCCAATACAACTCCCAATCTCCATTGAGCAGTGTCTTCCATTCCTTCGCTTCTAGCCATGACAAGTCCAGCTCACCGTCCACGATCTTGTAGGATGAGGTTTGTCCGAAAGCCCATAGAGGACTACAGAAGAGAATTAATATACTCAGGGTTCGACACATGCTTCCTTGCTACCTACTTTGCAGTAGGTAACTTATTAATCAGTTGTTGTTGATTTCTGATTTTTAGCCCATTTCAAGATCATCTTTTCCAAGATACCTGACTTTAGTGGCTTCATAATATAATCATCCATGCCTGCGCTAAGACACTTTTGCCGATCCTCTTGCAAGGCATTTGCAGTCATAGCGATAATCACCAAGTGCTTTCCCTTCTTCATCTTTCGGATTAGCTTGGTGGCTTCCAGTCCATCCATTTTTGGCATTTGAATATCCATCAAGATCAGCTCAAAATCTCTTTCTTTCAACAGTTCTACTGCCTCCTGGCCATCTCCAACTACCTCTACGTGATAACCCAATTGCCCTAATAAGGTTAGTACTAGTTTTTGGTTGATTAAGTGATCCTCTACCAATAATATCTGGCAAGGTACGCGCTCTGCTAATAAACGGTCTTCCTCTCCAATGTCCGGAGTGAGGGTTTCAGCCGCTGATACTGGTAAATTAGTTCGTTGCAATGGAATTTCAAATGAAAAAGTAGCCCCTTTCCCTTCCTCACTATCTACAGAGATGGCACCTTGCATTAGCTCCACGAGTTGCTGTGAAATAGCCAGCCCCAAACCTGTACCGCCAAAGCGGCGAGAAATAGAGGTATCTCCTTGCGAAAACGGTTTGAACAGCTTGCGTTGAACGTTCCGTGGGATCCCCATCCCGGTATCTTGTACCTGGAATCTTAAGAGGACACGATCAGCAGCTCGGCTCTCCTGCTCCATTCTTATCGTTATTGTTCCTTTTTCGGTAAATTTTATGGCGTTTCCGACAAGGTTGAATAGGACTTGCCGAATTCGCTGGACATCCCCTAATAGGACCTTGTCTACCTCATCCGCCACCCTGGTATTTAATGACAGTCCTTTTTCCTTGACTCTAGGCTCTAGGAGCTTAAGGATACCTTTCAAGAGATTTCTAGGGGCAAAAGGTTGAATTTCTAATTCCATACGCCCCGCCTCTATCTTCGATAGATCTAAAATATCGTCGATAATCGACAATAGGCTATTTCCACTAACCTGTACGGTTTCAAGATACTGCCTTTGCTCTTGATCTAGGGGGGTCTTGGCCAAGAGGTCCGTCATTCCCATCACCCCATTCATTGGCGTACGAATCTCATGACTTACCGTAGCCAGAAATTCGGATTTCGCCTTATTAGCTGCCTCTGCAGCCTGGGCCAAGCGACGATAATTCAAAGCAAAGCGACGTGACAGGTGCAGGGTTTGAAAGAACAGGAAGGAGATATACCCGATGAGGATCAAAACCAAATTCGTATTCCACCACCCTCGTAAGTTAGCAATAATGGCCGTGGCATTCAATGCCAAGAAAGCTAAGCCAAGGGCAAAAAACAGGACCTTACTCCAATCCTTCTGCAAACCATCAATAATGAATACTACTGCATAAATTACACTCCCGAAAAAGATCAGATGAAATACACTCAGGGTATAGGAATATATAGAAAGTGGACAAACAAATACCATAAGCACGCAGATCGACGTCCCAATTTGCATCGCACGAGCAAAACGAGCAGAAATAATCTCCTTAAAACTTTGATAGCAAAATTCCCAGAAGAAAATAAAGCTCACATACATGGACAAGTACTCCAATCGAGCAGATAAATAAATATCCAGATTGGGAAATAGCTCATGGATTTGATAATCCGCCGAACCAATCATCCGATAACTGTGCGTTAGGCAAAATAGCGCAAAAGCCAACAAAGCACCCTCTTGTTGGCCAAAGGCATAGAATCCTAAGACAAAGAGGCCACACATGACAAAACTCCCAAAGAGCCCATAAGCCAAGTTATCGATATTGGTGGATCGCGCTTCTAGCATTTCATAAGGTCCAAAGAAAAGTGACTTTCCCGGACCGCCCGTAGGATGATCAAAGTTGGCGATCTGCAGGATCAACTCAAAACTATCTGTTCCAGTTTCCAGTTCTTTGGTGATAGGTACCCAATACGGTCTAGTAGTTTCTTTATTTCGCCCGACTTGACCATTGACCGCAAATTCCTTCCCATTTACAAAAAGACGATAAGCGGTGTATAAATCGGGAATAGATAGTGCGTAATTTATCTCACGATCAAGCACGCCAATCCTCAGTCGATAAGTAGCATAACCAAAAGCAGGCTCGAAAAAGCCCTTACCTTCTAAGGTATTCCAGGTAGTCGGAAAATCTACATAAGTCCTATCTCCCACAGGGCGTCGCAGTTCTTCAGGAGATAGCAAGGCATTGGGATAGTACTCCCATTCCCCATCTAGGGTAGTAAACTGATCATTGAAAAAACCTTCGGGATAAACAACTTGACCTAATCGAATAGCAGGAGAGGAAACCTGTGCCACCATATTGGCATAGGCAAGTCCGCTAAGGCAAAGTATCAAACTCATCCATCTTCGCCAAAGCGTACAACTAGCTATCTGTTGGGTTATTTTCACTCCCTCGATTTAAGTCTTAGTTCTAGAACGATATCAGAATCAATAGATTACGCCTCAATTTTACCGTCAGCTAAGTTGCATTAGCTCAGTTCAACTATGGTTTTACAATTGAGGTGTAGAATTGGGTGATTAAGAAGATCAGCTAACCCAATAGACTGATATAGCTATTAAGTCAATCCTGAATAATCTTAGACTTATTCACTGGATATGCACTGGGATAGATGAGAATGTCTTTTCTATAAGCAATCTCCAGTCTCCTTTACGCTAGGCTTAGAGAACGTACGATTGGATGCTTATTAGGTGTAATTTACTAATTGACTACATCAATTATTTGGTGTACGAAATTTCACAGCCAAAGGTTACTAATATTTTTTGGAAGCGAATAGTACTGCTAACAAGTTATTTGAGGAACTGATTTACTCGCCGATCGCCATATGACTCAAAGGAAGGTTTAGCAATCACGATAGACAATTTCTCAGTATAGATCGAAGTTCGTAAAATTATTTGGGAATAAAAAAAGGCTTTTGGGTTGTCCCAAAAGCCATTATAAAATAATGTCCCCCTAAGTATAATTAGGCAAATTAAGGTGTGGATGAAAACTCGCCATATTGCGCCTCTGTTATCCCTCTTCTTTTCAACGATCGATGTATGATCATTGCGAAAGAAACAAGCAAGTTCTATCTACAGCTAACAATAAAAATATTGTTCCACTACAGATGGTCGTCCACAAAAGTTCTTTTTCGATTTTTGGTAAGCTTAGCTGGCCTCAAAGGTTGGATCAGAGTTCAAAGCAATAAATATCCTCTGATTACATTACAAAGAAACAGATTTATTCCTTCAATAACAGAGACAATTTTGTACATTTGTGGCATCAAATTAAAAAACATTTCAAAAATAAACCTTTATAAAACAACAACTTACATAGAAAATATATGTCGCAGAAACTAAGACTGTCCTCGAGAACAAGGATGAGTTTTTAGCGTATCCTACTTGAAAACCGTACTATAAAGCCAAGATTTAGCCCCAGTAAAACAGATTATAATCCTAACCCATGAAAGGAAAAAAATTGTTCCACCTGCTTTCGAGTTTATCGGAAGAAGAGTACAAGCTTCTGCACAAAGCGGTAAGATCTCCTATTTGGAACACCAACGAACACCTTCATACCCTCTATACACAGCTGAAACCTTTCCACCCTAAGTTCGACTTATCAGAAAAGCATTACTACCGGGTTTACGATAAGATCTTTAAGCAACAAGAATATGATGACTACAAGTTGCGACGCTTATTTTCTGAATTGACTAAAGTAGTAGAACATTTCTTAATCTACCTGGAAACCTTGGATAGTCATAAAGGACGTCAAAAGCAGCGGCTTCTATTACGGGCCTTAGGTCGTAGGAATGTTTACCCTTATTTTGAACGCGGTACGCTACAAGTGCTAGATGAAGTTGAAGCGGAACCTTTTTTGGATGTGGAGCACTTTCAAAGCCTGATCGGATTGCATTACGGCCTTTACTTCCATCCACTTACCAATCGGCATTCCAAAAAGAACAATCATTTACATCAGTTGACGGAAAGCCTCGACAACTATTATGTGCTCGCAAAGTTGAGAATTGGGAGTGAACTTAAGAACCGGGAAAAGATGCTTAATATCCGATATAAGAATCGGCTAGAAGAAGTGATTTTGGGAGATGTGGGCGAGGAAATGACCAACAACAGCTCCGTGTACCAGATGTATAAACTGATTTATGAACTCTTCGAAGAGCCTGCGACGATTGACGTTTTTGACGAACTCAAGCAACTCTTTAATCAAAATATTACCGCTCTTCGAAAGCCTGATCAATTCTTTATTCTACACCACTTAATCAATTTTGCCGCTAGGCAAATCAATTCTGGAAAAACTCCCTTTTACAAGAAAGCGCTAGATCTTTATAAAACGGGGCTTTCTTTGGGCCTCCTGCTGGAAAACGGCAGGATACGAGAGGCTACCTACAGCAACATCATCCTATTGGGCTGTCAAGCCGGAGAATTTCCCTGGGTCGATGGCTTTATCGAACAGTACTATAGTTATCTAAAGGAAGAGATAAGAGAGGATGCCAGAGCACATGCTTTGGGCCTTCGATACTTCTATGAGAAGAAATTCGATCAAGCAGTGGATCAACTATCAAACTACCGCTTCTCCCCGGCTTATCAGCCACGGGTTAGAATCATGATTGTAAGAGCCTTATTTGAAGAATTTTTACAAGATGAGAGCATCTACAATCTACTGCAAGCACAATGTGATGCTTTTGAAAAATATATCCTGCGCAACGACTTCCTGGCCAAACCAAGACTAGAGCCCCATCTGAACACAATGAGATTGGTTCGTAAATTGGCACAGCTACTATTTGACCGTGAGCCCCGGGCGACGATCCATCTATGGTTGACACAAGAACTCGAATCCGACAAGAAATTCATCAGCCAAAACTGGCTGAAGGAAAAATCAGGTCAATTGGTAAAGGAAAACAGCGCTTAAGCCTTATCAGCTTAAGCGCCTCCCTTTTTCTTTAGGAGTCTATTATCTCTTCTGTAATAAAGAGTGTACTCCGGTGATTGGATTGCCTATGATTCGAACACATAGGTTGTAGAACAAGCGTAATTTGTTTTCGCATAACTAGGATTTTAGATATGTTTAGTATTAGGGTTAAAAAGTGGGATACCCTACACGGGTTATTCATTAACAATGAATGCGGTTATTTTACAGTGGAGAGACTACTTTCAATACCATCCAAAGAAAAAATGCCTTGGTCGGTCAGAATTTGTTGAGATTTTTACTGAGTGGGAAGAATAACCCAAAATACTGTATGCAGGACTCCCTCTACGGAGGATTCAATTTGTCCTAAATAAAACTAAACATCCTGGCTCAAAGGTAAAAAACCAGAGGGTACATGATCGTACCATACTAGGTACATCAGCGTATCAAATGTGTTAAAATATTAGAAATAACTGGACGGAAGACGCCCAAAACGATCCTTAAACCGCTGAGAAAAATTCTTAACGTGCTTAAAACCAACGGTCAAGGCCACCGACTTTACACTGCGGTGCTTTTGGTCTTCGAGCAGCTTCCTGGCTTCTTGAAATCGCATTTCCTGGATGTATTGATTAACGGTTAAGCCGGTCAATTTTTTAATCTTGCGGAACAATTGAGTTCGACTAATCAACATCTTTCTCGCGATCACATCAGCCGTCAAATTAAAGTCTCCGAGCTGTTGTAGGATTACATCTTCTAATTCTACGAGCCATTCTAAATCCACTTGGTTCTTCGGAATCGTTTCGCCATAGTGTGGCTCTATCAAATTGCCTGGTTCTGTAGCATAAGATTCAACCTGGCTTTGCGGTCGAACATATCGAAGTAAATTGTCCACTCGAGCCACCAATTCTTCTTCTAAAAATGGCTTAACCAAATAATCATCAATGCCTATACGCAAGGCCGTCAGCCGATCTCGCATATTGGTCTTAGCCGTCAGCATTATCACCGGGATATGACTGTATTGTTGGGTACTACGTAGTTGGGCCAGCAACTGAAAGCCATCCATTATAGGCATCATTAAATCCGTAATGATCAGATCAGGAAGCTTTTGCTGCTGTTCAAGATATTCAACTGCCTCTGCCCCATTTGACACCATCTGCATTTCGTAGCGCTTACCTAATATGTACGAAAGGTAGGAGCGAAGATCTTCATTATCCTCAACCACTAGTATGTTACGTTCCTTGGTGACCTTAGCTGAGGCCCTATGATCTTCGATAGCTGGTCCGGTATAGACCTCTGCATACTCTGTAGACCCTGCATTGAAGGAGCTCAGTTTCTTTGGGATCCGCACCTGAAAAAGACTCCCCTTTCCTACTTCGCTTTCCGCCCACATTTCACCACCAAACAATTTGACAAATTGATAACTCAACGCCAGCCCGATCCCTGTACCTGCCTGAGCAGTGGGCTTATTGGCAGCTTGGTAGTACCGCTTAAAGACATTGGGTAAATCTTTTGGATCAATACCTAGCCCCGTATCTTCTACCTGAAAAAGCAGGCTATCTTCTTCGTCAATTTGACGAAATTTGATCTTTCCGCCCGGTGGCGTAAACTTGAAAGCATTGGAGAGCAAATTATTTATGACCTTCTCAAATTTATGCTGATCCAACTCCACCTTTATTTCTTTATCTCCTTGAAAATCAAAGGTAAAGTCTATGTTCCGGGAGTGCTTCAGGTATTCAAAGCGATCCGTTAATTGTTGTAGGAAAAGATATAAATTGACCGGTGACTCTTGTATTTCTACTCTTTGTGACTCCAGTTTACTGAAGTCAAGAATCTCATTTACTAGTTGATTAAGTTGAGTCCCATTCTTATCGGCCATCGAGAGCAAGTGCCGTTCCTCCTCCGTCAAAGAATTGTGACTTAGGATAGATCGAATTGGTCCCAGGATCAGACTAAGCGGAGTCCTCAGTTCATGAGATACATTGGTAAAGAATCGTGATTTCAGATCATCCAGATGCTTCAGCTCCTCTGCTTGTTTTTGAATTTGTAGCGTTTGTTTTTGCAGCTTTCTCGAACTTTTTCTTTGGTAATAAAAGCCGTAGATCGCCATCATCAGAAGTAAGCCTACAGCTACAAGCAGATAGGTATACAATAAACGTTGTTGTTGTTCAGCTTCCAGGCGAGTGCGCTGTTGTTCTAGCTCTAGTCGACTTTCTTGGGTATTCAACTGAGTCTCCCAAAAGGAAAGCATCGCCGCATTCCTATCCATATATTGTCCTTTGACGGCATTGTAAGCGGACTCCAGATGCTCCAGTGCCCTGGCTCGATCTCCGCGTAGTCTTTCCATCGCATACAACTGCTGCTGAATCAGTGCCGAATCTAAGACGCCTTCCGACAAACCAGCCGAAAGAATTTGCTGAGCTTCCTCCAGATCGCCTTGCATCAGATGTATTTCGAATAATTGGTAATGCAAATGACCAATGATGGATCGCTTGTTAATTTCCCGAGCCAAGTCCAGAGCCAGGTTAAATAAGTGCTCAGCTTCCCTATACAGGCCTTTCGAACTCAAGAAGGCACCATAACTGATTAGGATTTTTTCCTCCATCCGAACATCCTTAAAAGTGGAGGCCATATTTGTCACGTTCTGGATGAGTTCCAAATACGTTGGATGTTGCCCCGCTTCTCCATAATTAGCAGCCAAATACAAGCGCTCGTGCAACAGAATGGACGTATCAGCAATGGCTTCTGCTATTTCAATGGCTCCTTCGTGAAAATCAACCGCTTTTAAGGTCTCTCCAAAAAATACATCCCGATTGATCAAAGCCAATGAGCCAAGCGATTTAGCTGCCAAAGTCTGGATTCCCAAATTCCTCGCTAGTGCTAAGGATTGCTGCGTATGCTGATAGGCTGGCGCAAACTCTGCCAAGCGATGTTGGATACGCCCAAGTGTATAATGCGCCCAAGCAGCCCCTTCATCTTCCCCTTGGACCAAATCCATCGCTGCTTCCGCGTGCTGTAAGGCTATTTGGTAATCCCCTAAATACTCGCTCCAAGTCAAAGCCAAATGACTTTCCAGTATTACTTTCTCTTCCAATGAATAAGCTTCCGCGTAGGTCCTCAGTTCTTGCAATAGCTGTACACTGCAATCCATTTGGCCAAATCGACGAAGATCAAAGCTTCTGTCCAGCCAATAGGCTAGATCAACTTTGGAACTACTAAGTTCAGATTGTAATTGATCCAATGGGCAAACTTGTTCCAGAATGAGATTTTGTCCTAATTGGGAGGCAATTAGGCGATAGACCTCTTGCATCTCGTCCAGGGTCACACCGGTGTTCTCCGCTGCTTGATGCGGAAAGAAGGTGGCTAGGCTATCCTTCAACTGAGCCGGAAGCACAGTAGGACATAGCAGGCATAGCATGACAAGCCATGTCCATCCCCTAGCCATGCTGCACCTTTGATACGGTTGAGGACTCAAAATAATGTTTGATTTATTTGTAAGGGTACTTTCCATACGCCTTTCAAGCCCCTTCTTACAAAGGGAACCTAATTTTCGAAAAACTATTTTAAAGAGAAATGCATTATACCTCTGGCCAACTTAGCTAGTTCTGAATTCAGCCAAACATACTTAGGTATCGACTGGAGATAACTTGCAGGTGCCGTAAATTAGGCTTTCCTGCGACTCCAACTTGGGACAATTACAAAGACTTATTGCAAGAAATACACTGAGTAAAGATATCAAAATACCAACAATCCTATGAATTACAAGTGCTTATATTCTCACTCTTGTGTCAAATTTAAGGGTAAGCAGCGCGACAAAATTGTCTTTACCAAGACGAGATAAGGAATAAACTACAAATAAAAAACACAACTATGCTTCATCTTTTTCCGTCCTACTGTGTTAACAAAAACCTCATATAGCTAGGCTATCCTGCCTGGCCTCGACAGGTACTCGGCTTTTGTTGCCTTGTCTGCCGAAAAAATATTTTTCCTACTTGTATACGTTATTTATCCCTCATTCCTAAGAGAATAGTCGATTCTTTGATCAATCTGAGCAAGGTAGGTTTTTTCCCTCATTGCGGTCTTCAAAGTACCAACATTCATTGTAGATCGAACAGTAGCAGACCTGAGCAGTTACCTTAAAATTCCGGACCACTTCAATATCATTCTTAAATCTACTAATCTGTATTCCTAGGATCTGGACTTGTTCTTCCGGCGAAAGGATTTGATTACTCATATCAACCAAGGCAAGATCGATTTCGACGGAATCTGGAAAATAAGCTGAGAGCTGTTTACTCAGTTGATCATAGTTTTCAATCACCTTATCATTTATGGACAGCTGGGTTTGATCAATCCGGCTCGGCCCGATGCCCTTATTCTCCAGCTCATACTGAATCAAAATTTTGTCGGTATACTGATAGATAAGATGACCATCAACATACGGCCAAACCGCGTTGCGTTCTTGCGAAACCATTATTTTATGCTGGGCCTTGAGAATTCTAGCCTCGTAGATAGAGACAAACAAAGCCAGCATACTCATCAGCAAAGCTGATACCGCAATCAGGTCTGATCGATCAAAATTATTTCGTTTACTGGCCATAGACCGAGGTAATTTGGAAGGGAACGCCTACTTCTCCAAAGCCGTATCGCGAAGACGTTGTAAGAAAGGAGAGGCAAAGATAAAGTTGCGCAGGATCTGATTTTCACTTTCTAGGACCTCCGTTTTATTTCCTCGCCACGCCACCTCTCCTTGATGCAGGAGAATAATATTATCCCCAATTTCCATCACGGAGTTCATGTCGTGGGTGTTGATCACGGTTGTGATCTGCTTTTCTTCTGTAATACTGCGGATCAATTCATCGATTACGATGGAGGTTTTGGGGTCAAGCCCAGAGTTTGGCTCATCACAGAAAAGGTATTCTGGGTCAAGGACGATTGCTCGCGCAATACCTACCCGCTTTTGCATTCCTCCACTGGTTTCTGATGGAAATTTACTATTCACGCCTTCTAGGCTAACGCGCTCCAAACAATAATTGACTCGATCCAATTTCTCCTTTTTGGTCATGTTAGTGAACATATCCAAAGGAAAGCGGATGTTTTCTTCTACAGTCATGGAGTCAAATAGGGCCGAAGCTTGGAACAACATACCTACCTTCATCCGAATGGCACGTAGGTCCCTTTTGTTCAAATTGCAAAAGTCCACATCATTGTACCATATGTTACCCGAAGTAGGCGTCAACAAACCTACCAACAACTTCAGCAAAACCGTCTTACCAGCACCACTACGGCCAATAATCAGATTGGTCTTTCCACTGTAAAATTCAGTTGAGATACCCTTAAGAATTTCTGCCTCCCCAAAAGATTTGAATACATTTTCCGTGCGAATCATAAGCTCAAGTTAGGTAAAAGCGGGACTGTCCCTCTAGGGAAATCTTTAGAACATGAGTACCTTTCATCCTTCAGGCTGAAACTGTTCATGTCCTTATAGTTTTAGGTTAATATGATAGCGATTAGGTAGTCAGCCAGTAGGATCAAGATATCACTAAAAACTACGGCGTTGGTACTTGCTCTTCCTAGTTCGATACTTCCGCCTTTGACGTAATAACCTTGGTAACAAGATACCGTCGTCAGGATGTAGGCAAACACCAAAGACTTAACAAACATCATGGTGATGTTGCGCTGTTCGAAAAAGGATCGCACACCTAGTACATATTCTGCATCGGACATCAAACCTGCCGGTACAGAGGCTAGATACCCGCCGATGATACTAATGAAGGCGGCTAGTGCGACCAACATAGGAATCACGAACAAAGCTGCAATCACTTTTGGCATAACCAGGTATGCAGCGGTATTCACCCCCATGATCTCCATCGCATCGATATGTTCCTTCTGCCGCATTCCTCCAATCTCCGCTGCGATATTTGACCCCACCTTACCTGCCAGCACCAGGCAAGAAATGGTCGGTGCCAATTCAATGATCGTACTATCGCGTACAATGTAACCGATATAATAGCGAGGCACAAAAGAGCCTTCCAGCTGATAGGCGAATTGTACGGCCGTTACTGCTCCAATAAATACTGCGATCAAGCCTACGATGACCAATGAGCCAATCCCAATATCATTCATCTGTCGAAGCGTTTCACGGTAGTACATCGACAGTTTTTCGGGACGGGAAAAGGCTGTGCGCATCATCAACACATAGCGACCGAAGTGATACAAAAATTTTGAAATACCCATAATACGCTTTAATCACACTGAAGCAGCTCATTGAAAAAAACAGGAGCTACTATTAATTATAAACCACGAAATGATGCGGCTCTCCCTGATTTTGCTGGGAACGGCCAAAATTAGGGTAAATTTCCGTAAATCGTTTACCCCTCAAAGGATTTATAACAATGCCAAACCAAAAGTGGTTGTTTGGGAGTATCCTATAGAAGGCTTATTTTCGGGCCAAAATTAAATTTCATGGCCTACACAGCAGTCATCACTGGTGCTACAAAAGGGATTGGACGAGCCATCACCCAACTTTTTGCATCCAAAGGATTCCATTTGGCCATCACTGCCCGAACGGAAAAAGATCTACAATCTTTAGCCGCAGAGCTACGGAAAACGTACCCAACTATAGAGGTAATCGCCAAAACAACCGACCTATCGGAGCGTGCTCAATTGACAGCATTCATGGAGTTAGTGAACAACTCTTGGCCGCAGGTAGATGTACTTATTAATAATGCCGGGATTTTTTTGCAAGGAGAATTGCTTAATGAAGCAGAATCTCACCTGGACCAAATGATGCAGGTCAATCTTCACGCCCCTTATCACCTCTGTCGAGGCTTTATCCCCAAAATGCAGGCCGCCGGTAAGGGACATGTTTTCAATATTTGTTCGGTAGCCAGTAAAAAAGTTTTCCCCGGTTCAGGGGCATATGCAACTACCAAATTCGCGCTTTTAGGTTTTACAAAGGCATTGCGGCAAGAACTGTTGGCTAGTCCAATTAAGGTGACGGCCGTCTTACCAGGGGCAACCTGGACCGCATCATGGGAAGGGGCCACCATTCCCGAGGAGCGCCTCATGCCTCCCTCAGATATTGCGCAAGCGATCTGGGATGTTTGGCAACTTAGTCCAAGAACCGTAGTGGAAGAATTAGTATTGAGACCACAAGCTGGAGATTTATAAGCCTCGGCCAAGGGATTTCAATCAGTACAAAAACCAAATTATGAATATCATTATCACCGGAGCTAGTCGCGGGATTGGATACGATACGGCCCTACAGCTCGCAAAAGACCCAAAAAATAAGGTTTTAGCCATTTCTCGTAATGAGGAAAAACTAGCTCAACTCGCCGAAAGCAGTCCCTTACAAAATGTCGACTACCTCGCCTATGATCTCAGTCGCCCCAACAAAGATGCCCTAGTCAAAAAGATAGCGGGTTGGGATAGTGTAGACATTCTAATCAATAATGCAGGCCTGCTACGCAATAAGCCATTTGCTAAACTGACGGATAAGGATTGGTGGGAGATTTTCGAAGTCAATGTATTTGGCATTACCCGTTTGATTCGGCTGCTTTTGCCCCAATTAAGGAGCAAAGAAGGGGCGCATATTATCAACATGGGCAGTATGGGTGGTGTGCAGGGGAGTAGTAAATTCAAAGGACTGTCGGCATATAGTGCCAGTAAAGCAGCTCTTGCCAACCTGACGGAGTGCCTGGCAGAAGAGCTAAAAGAGGACAAGATAAGCGTCAATTGCCTTGCCCTGGGAGCTGTCCAAACTGAAATGCTAGCAGAGGCCTTCCCTGGCTACCAAGCTCCCGTAGAAAGCAATCAAATGGGCGAGATGGTGGCTTGGTTTGCCGTTCAAGGAAAAGCCTTTTTTAATGGCAAGATTCTTCCTGTTTCTATTTCTACCCCCTAATAACATCACCTAACTGAAATAATAATATTTTACTGGTATGCATTCTACGAAATCAGCATTCATCCCCTATGAAGGTCCAGCTTACGCTGAGGAAGAAATGGTGGAAAGGACTTTGGCCTTTTATCATTATATGGACAGGCGACGGTCGCTTCGCATGTTTAGCGATCAAGCTATTCCCAAAGCGGTTATTGAACATCTAATCCTGACTGCCTCTACCGCGCCTTCTGGAGCACATAAGCAACCCTGGACCTTTTGTGTGGTGCAAAACCCTGAGATTAAGCGGAAGATAAGGATAGCGGCAGAAAAAGAAGAGTACGAGAATTATCACGGAAGAATGTCTGATGATTGGCTTGAGGACCTAAAGCCATTTGGCACTAATTGGGAAAAGGGTTTTCTGGAAATTGCCCCGGCTTTGATCATCGTCTTTAAGAAGCCATATGATTTAACGGCCGACAATCAACGAGAAAAGAATTACTATGTCAATGAGTCCGTTGGCCTTGCGGCCGGTTTTCTGTTAGCTGCCATTCATCAGGCGGGACTTGTTGCACTAACTCATACCCCAAGTCCTATGAATTTTCTGCAGAATATCTTGGAACGGCCAGAAAATGAAAGAGCCTTTTTGCTGATCCCAGTTGGCTATCCAGCTGAAAAAGCCACCGTTCCTGATATCAAGCGGAAAACATTAAAAGAGGTATCAAAATGGTACTAATAGGCAGCCATTTGAAAGGCGAGCAACGAGAAAATCACACCACAGTATAAGGCTAATCAAAACTGATTTCTATCTTTAGCTGTTCCTTTGTAAGACAAGCAAGAAAATTTCACGTATCAGTCCAGCAAGGAAGTTCCTATTTATTATTCGTGGAAAAACGGCTATTTCACTGACCTGTTTGGCTAATTGAATGGATCAATTCTTATCCTCCATAGCCACACTGGAGTAGGCCGCACTTCGCTAGCGAAGCCAAAACTTACGGATCAAAAACTGAAAAGCCCTCCACGACCTATGCCCAATGACTTAGTTTTTCCCCAATTAACGTTTACACTAAAATAACTGCTATTGCATGTGTACGGTCACTTACATTCCGCGGCAAAAGGGCGATTTCATTCTTACTTCAAACCGGGATGAAAATGCTTCAAGGTCCCCTCAGTCATTGACCTTAGTGGAACAGGATGGACAAAATTTGCTTTTTCCTAGGGATACAGCTGCAGGAGGAACCTGGATTGCCTCCTCAGATGCCAATCGGGTAGTGTGTTTACTCAATGGCGCTTTCAAAAGGCATGACCGAAAACCTCCCTACCGGAGAAGTAGAGGGCTTATGGTATTGGACTTTTTCTCCTTCGAGAAAGCTGAAGACTTTTTCAGCAATTATCATTTCGAAGGGATGGAGTCGTTCACGATGCTGATCGTAGAAAGAGGCAAGCTTTGGGAATTCCGATGGGACGAAGAACAAAAGTATGCCAGCCGACTCGACAGCGAAAAGCCACATATTTGGTCTTCTTCGACACTCTATGATGAAAAGACCAAAGAAAAGAGAAGAAGCTGGTTTCGTGAATGGATAGGTAACTCTCATATTTTCAATCGAGAAAATAGCTTATACTTCCATAGGACAGCTGGTGATGGCGATCCCTGGAATGATGTAATCATGAATCGAGAAGGGATTGTTCAAACCGTGAGTATCACCAGTATTCTTAAATCGGCAGATCGAATAGATGTGATGTATCATGAATTGCTAACGGATCAAATACGAACTGCAGAAATACTCCTACGTAGTGAATTGGTGGTATCAGCTGAAGACTAATCCTCGATGGATACGGATCGTGAACTGGGAGTTTTGGCCCACCTTTATGTTCTATGGCCCCATGGTTCCGCTATTTTGTTGGATGGCGGTACGCTATCGACACCTCTGTTTTTTCACGACTGCCAATCCAAAAATCTTCACGGGTGGTACTGGAATGGAATCCAAGTTTAAAACCTTGCTATTGATTCCTCCCGAATATCGGCCCGTTACCATCTTTGTACCTAGCGGCCAAGACTATACTGAGGTGCAGGCCAATTTGGAGAAAGAAAACATAGCCTTTCCGGTAATTCTAAAGCCAGATGTTGGGTATCGAGGGTTGCTGGTCCATTTGGTGAAAACGGAGGCTGAACTCGAAGGTCTCCTGCGTACCTATCAGGTCAATTTCATTATCCAAGAATATATCCCCTATCCCGAAGAATTTGGGGTCTTGTACTATAGGCATCCTCACCAAGAGACCGGACAGGTGAGTTCTATGACTCTAAAGGATTTTTTACACGTTATTGGTGATGGTACTTCCTCTGTCCGTGAATTAATGCTTAAAAAGTCAAGGACGAGTCTTCAGTTTGAGCGGATGTCGGACGAGCGGGCAGAGCTGATGAATAAAGTCCCGGCGGCGGGAGAGAAGGTATATTTGGGTAAAATCGGCAATCATTCGCGCGGGACCACCTTCCTAAATGGCAATCATTTAATTGACCCGCAATTGGTCGAAACTTTTGACAAGATTAGCAGTCAGATCGATGGTTTCTTTTATGGTCGTTTCGACGTTAAATGCCCTGACATTGCAGCCTTGAAAGCTGGAGAGGACATCAAAATCATTGAAATCAATGGCATTTTAGCCGAACCAGCTCATATCTATGACCCTAGAAAATCCAATTATTGGAAAGCCTTAAGAGATATTGCCAAACACTGGTTAATCATCGGGCGGATCGGAGCCGAAAGCCATCAGATCGGAGCCGAATACTTACCAGCACGTTCTTTAATTCAGGCTATTTCTAATCATCTTGTTTATCTTCGAGACATCAAAGCAATGGCACGAAAATAGGAAGCTATGACTCCCTTATCCAGACGACAATTCGTACATCAAGGTTTATGGGGCGCTACGTCCGTGGCGCTACTTCCCTTTCTTAATTCAAGCTGTATGACCAATCACCCACTACCCTATGCCGATACGATCGGTTTGCAATTGTACACCGTACGTTTCCAGCTAGAGGAAGATACTCCTGGCACCTTAGCCGCTTTAAAGCACTTAGGATATCATCAGGTGGAACTCATGGACATCACCCAAGATCAAGACAAATTGAAGATCGCCCGTGATCTAGGACTGGCTGTCAACAGCAGTTTTTTCAATTGGACGGCCATCACGGGTAAAGGCGAGCAGCCCGAGAATATTGATAGAGTGATTGATAGTGCCGTATCAGCTGAATTGTCTCATTTGGTTTTTGGGTATATTCCCAAGGAGGATCGGAATACCCTGGATGATTACCGCCATGTTATTGATGGCTTGCAGGCAGCCGGAGAGAAATGTCAAAAGGAGGGGATTCAATTGTGTTATCACCATCACTCCTTTGAATTTGAACCCATCGATGGAGTGGTTCCATTCGAACTGTTAATGGAGAAACTGGATCCCGAGTATGTACAGTTTGAATTGGATGTATTCTGGGCTAGTATTGGGGGGTACGACCCTCTAGAACTAATGGATCGCTTGGAAGGACGCATCCGCTTATTACACCTCAAAGATAAAAAGAGAGGGGCGGCAGACGAGTTTGATGAATCAGCAATTCCACACGAAGTATTTCAGGCTCTTGGCCAAGGCGAAGTACCCATGCCATCCATCATAGACAAAGCTTTAGCCTTGAAAATTGATCATTGCTTTGTCGAGCAAGATTGGTCGCCAGCCCCTTTGGCTAGCGTCAAACAGAGTTATGATTATATGCAGGGGGCTTAGAAAAGAATTTACTCTTCTGATAAGATTTGATCTACTACTTGCGCTTCTTTGCGCCAAAGCGGGCTTACATACCGAGACACACCAGCCCGCCATTCTTGGGCTTGCATACTGAATTTCCCTTTCAGCCAATTGGCACTAATTTTCAGTTGCATGACCAACATATTAGTGATATTGAACGGCATCAAAACGAGTAGGGTGTTGCCCCGTACGGCTCCACTATTAATATCCAGAAAATAGCTGTAATCAGGATTACGCCACTGGTCAGGGTCTACCTGATCCAGCCAGTTGGGAGCAGCAGGAGAAGCACCCGCCATTGCCAACTTCTTGTTGTGTGCACTGATTGTGCCGGTATAGGTAGAATAAGACTCGCCAAAATGTTTGCGCCCCAGTCTCTCCTGTAGCCAACTAATGCTACTTAACATTAGATATTTCCGAGAGGGATAAAACCGCATGCTAAAACGTGCAATCATGGCATAAATCTCATGATCTGCCGCGGTCCACCAGTACAAAGGCTTACATCCACTCTTGTACCAGGTACGGAAACTATGACGGATCAGAAAGGAGAATAAAACACCCAAGTGATCCGCATTGAGATTTCCAAAGGGAAGTCCTAAACGCAAGACCTGGATACTTTTGCCATCTACGGCAGAAATAACTTCCTGGGTAAGTCCGATACCGGAAAGGATTTCCTGGGTATCTTGACAATACTGCAATAACAGATGGGTGAAGCCCTGTTGAATGGGCCCTTCCAATAGTTGGTGATTGGTGGTTGAACGACTTATTTTGTTCCACTCCGGCTGTTGCAGATCAGCCACGGGAATGAAACAAACATTTCTTAGACTCATAGCATTTATTGTTCCCTGACAAATTTTGGATCGGTAAACCCTGAACTGATATACAAGGCTTACGCATTTTTGGTCACAATTCCATTGCACTAATGGGTGGACCGTCAACTTATCAAGGGGTTTTTATGTGTAAAAGGCACTCCTATAACGTTACTTCAGACAAAATTAGCGCCCGCCACCTCACTTTTTTATATATGTCAAATGGTTCTTTAACTATTCTTCGCTTTAGGTCGCCTATCTGTCTAGCTAGCCAGCTAGATCCCACTGGCCAGAATGGGCCTCAAAGGTGTACACTTCTAAAGGATGACTTTTGGGGGATATACAGAGGATAAAAAAATGGCCATCGAACACTATAGTAATGCGATCCGATGGCCGAAATTCTCACTCAGTAAAAGTTTATGTCTCCTTTTTTAGATTGTATTCAATCTGTAGCAAAGGTATAGGCAATCTCTAGCAGGCGTAAGCGCATTTTCCTCCATTTTTCAATTCAGGTATTTACCCGTTCACCACCAGGGGAAAACCCCTGTTTTTAATGTGTACATAGTACTATACTTGCATTATCGCCTCCCATTCAGTAATTTTTGCCACAGATTATTCATCCCTATGTGCTCAGCAAGTGTCCCTTCACTCCCATGCGAACAGCGATGATTTAAATATTCTTCATCTTTTTGCTTCGCCTGGTCTTAGCCATTAATACTTCGAAGCCCGTCTTAGATCAGACCACAAGAATTACTTTCAAACAGGATTTATTTACCAAACAATACCATACTCATGTTAAACAGACACATGCAGTTTCTTGGAATGCTCTTGACGATATTGGTTTTCACCCAATGTCAACAAGCCTCGCAGACCTCCGAAACACCTCCTACCCCAACAGAAGTTGCAAAGGCATTAAACATTACCGTTGATTGTGATATGACGCTACCTGCAGGATGCAAAGACTACCATGAAAAAAAGGATTCTCTGAAGGTAAAGCCTGACTGCGCTAAGGCATTTATCAGCTATTGGCAGTGCTTTGCAGATGCCTTGAACAGACAATTAGAAAGCCCCTACGCAGATCTTCTGAAATATGGATTTCAAATTCCGAAGGGTGAACTTGAGCAAATCATCAAAGATGATCAGGCAGGACAAATCTGGGCCATGTTAACGGTTGTACCTGACGAGCAAGGTATACTCAAGCCCGACCTCTTCTTCCAAGGAAAACCCAAAGAAAGCTCTCAGGAGAAATCCGCTGGGGATGATGATGACGACGATTTCTTTGATTTCACAAAACCGTGTCCGACCAACTGTCCCGACTAGAAACTCCTTAAATAAAGGCTAACAATCGACCTGAGGACCTAGTCCAACAAACAAACATACCCATGATAGATGCGGCAGCAGCAGCAGTGTTGTCGCATCTGTCTCAAGTCTGAACATCTATGCTAGTCTTTTGGAATTTACTCGCTGATCTCAACATTATCTTCTTGGTGTTAATTGCGCTCCTATGCCTCTGGAAATTCTCTTTGTTACCCAAGCGATTCCAAAGAATTTGTTATTTGATTTGGTTTAATTTAGCCATTGAAATCGGAGCTAGAGTGCTGGCTGAGGTAACTGGCAACAATCTACCTTTACTGCACATCTACACGCTGGGCGAATTCCTATTACTCTCCTACTTTTACATGGGGCTACTCTCGGCACCGCGCTTCCTCTCCCAAAACTTCGCCTGGATCACACTTACCATTTCCGTTCTTATTATTGGAAACACCGTCTTTCTACAATCGATCTATGGATTTAACACGTATGCTAAAACAGCGGTCCAGTTTATTTTCATTCTCTATGCTATCCTCTACTTTTTTGACCTTTCGGAGCAAGATGGACTAGCGTTTATTGAGATGAAATACCTTCGATTGATCAATTCAGCTATACTAATCTATTATTCCGGAAGTCTATTTATTTTTATGTTTAGCAATTATTTTTTGCAAAATAATTTAAACCTTCCCAGCGGCCTTTGGGCATTTAATGCCATGCTGAACCTGGTGTTCCTGTCGTTGGTATCCTTTAGTCTATGGCAAATTATCTACAGGAAAACGAAATCGTCTTCCTGATGGCTTTTGGGGTGATCATAATGCTAGCGCTGGCCTTGGCCTTCGTATTGTTCTTCAATCGAAGCCAACAGAAGTTACTGCAAGAAAAAAACCATAGCCAAGCCCTGAAACTGGCACATCAGCAAGAACTATTAAATAGTATACTCTTCACGCAAGAAAACGAACGCAAACGAATTGCGAAAGACCTGCATGATGATATCGGCTCCAAGTTGAATGTAGCCCTACTACACATGCACCGTCTCCGCAAATTCAGGGAAGAGCCAGAAAAGTTTGGACAAACCATCGGGGAGATCAATCAAATGTTGCATACTACGGTGGATACTACCCGTCGAATATCGCATGAATTGCTTCCCCCTACCCTAGAAAACTTTGGTTTAGAACAAGCTATCAAAGAATTATCGGAAAGCTATGAGCAATCAGGGATGCTAGCAATAGAGTTCAAGGCCAACACAGATGGACGTCGTCTCCCCTCCCAAATGGCTGAACTCAATCTCTTCCGGGTAATCCAGGAACTAATCAAGAACTCCGTCAAACATGGAGAAGCGCAGAAGATCCGGATCCAATTGGACTTTTTAGCCAGTCATCTATCTCTCCAATACCAGGATGACGGAAAAGGGTTTGAACCGAATAAGGTAGAAAAAAAGGGATTGGGCCTTAATAATTTAGAAAGTCGTGTAAATATGATTGGCGGGCAGATGCAACTACAAAGCACTCTTGGTCAAGGGGTTGAGGTTTCTATCCAAGCTCCAATCGAGCGTTAGTTTTCATTGCGTTAAAAAAAAATTAAAAAAATCTTAAAGTCCAAGCAGCGAATCGAATCAGCCATACGTATTAGTATCAGTTTGATGATATAGGCGTTAACGCATACGCAGCCCCTACTTTACACTCACTAGTTTAACCAACATTGATAAGGAAGGGGCTGCTTGCTTTTTTTTAGAACCTATGATTCAACTTCACGCTCTTCTTTTTTCTCTTCTTCCTTTGTCTAATCCCTAGCAATTCTCCACTAATACCCTTATTTTCAATCCAGAAGAAATAATTACTCCTTTATATATGTACTTAGGGCACTTTCATATGCCCTTTTCTGTTATAATCTTTGGTAGAATCCTGTATATTTGTAGGAGTGACGGGGGTTCCAGAATGAATTAAATTGCCCAGATTCATGGAATCTCAGAAAACGAAGGCTCGGAAATCCACTCATGTCGCTTCATATATTATTTGATCTTTTTTCTACCAAACACTGACAGGCACAAGAAAAACCAAAATGCACGAGCTTTTACCGTTTTATCGCGGTGGCAAATTATGTGCAGTGAATTGGCTTGAGATCGAGATAAGAATTTTAGACGAGAAGCTACTACCCCCCATATTGTCAGCTAGTGTAGGAATTACTCGTTCCTCCCTATGAGTACTTCTCTGCGTTTCAATACCGTGGAGAGGCAAATAAAAGATGCTAGCTATACCGCGAGCAAGTAAATAAACTATCTACTACAGAGATACATCTGGCGAGAAAACTCGGCCTTGTGGCTAAGTTCATTGATATACATTGGCGAAATAGCAAGGAGTAAAAGAGAGTCTTTGCCAAACTGAGAAGCACTCGGTCGGCAAAGACCCCGTGGCGTGTGCTTAAAGTAAATACCCCAAGAAAAAAGCACCAAGAGTTGCCCGGTACGGAACCTTGATGCCTTGGAGCGCTAATTGTTCTACAGCGTTCTAACCATAAACATGATAGTACAAATATAGGCGCTAGAACGCTGTAAAGGAATTGCTAAAATCAGACAACAAGACATAGCAGAATACTTTGACACATGCCACTTTAAACTTATAAAAACCTAAAAAACAGATGTTTAATTAAAAAGCTGTCAAGTCAGTTGCAACTACCCCGCCCTTTACTTTTCCAATTAACTTCTTGTCTAAAGCAGTTGATTTGAAACTTTGCAGTCTTGATTTATTTTGAGGATATGAACTATTATATTTTTTTTCGTTTCTCTGCTCTCCAGTTAAAGGCTTTAAATTTCTCACGATTTCCATAGTTTTAAACTTTTTTAATTTTAGTTTAAAACTATAAGTAAAGAAGGACAGAAACAGCATCAAAAAACGATCAATACCACATATCAATTTTAGCCCAAATAAAACCCATCTTACAAATAACTCATTTAATATCAACAATATAAGACTCATACTATCCTTGCATATTCAGGACCATGTTTATAACTTTATCGCATGAATGAGTTAAAATTATTGGTAAACACTGTTAGCAAAAACAAGATTAAGCAGATAGAAATTGTTGGTAAGAGTGATAATCCGACTTCTCTAATTGGGCGCCTGTACAACGGTATTTGCAGTGGAGAATTTAAGGACGATGACGAAGCTGCACAGAAGCTTTTTTCAAACGAAAAAAATAGGAGTAGTTACTACTTACGACTAAAACGACAATTGAAGGAGAGGTTATATAGTACTTTATTTCTTCTTGATGCCAATGAGCCCCACTTTTCAGATCTTCAAAAAGCATATTACACTTCTTACAAGAACATATCTGCTGTCAAGATCCTTTTCGGCAGGCAAAATAGACAAGGAGCGATTCCCTTAGCAAAAAAAACTCTTAGAATAGCAAGAAAATTCGAATTTACAGATAT
>JAHQWA010000452.1 GCA_019634045.1 Saprospiraceae bacterium | reverse complement strand
GAAAGAAGTGATCGTACAAATGAATACCTGATAATATTTTAGCGAAAATCCTTTCCTTCCCCATAACTTTTGTCAACGTCAGTTGGCCTATCCCCATCTATATTTTGCTACTTTTAGTTCGAAAACCAACTTTGTGGGCCAAGCTATAAGAATTGGCTCACCTTCCCTTAATCTTCTTATCATGTGTAAATCCATCAACCTATTTACGATTCTATTCTTTCTATTCTTCCTTTTTAGCTGTGAGGCAAAGAAAGCTGAAGAACAGAAAGAGGAAGAAACTACAACTACCACTTTTCAGAACACCGGAGAAATCGAAAAACTCCAAGATCAATTGGATCAATTCCTTTCGCCGGGAACATTACCAGAGATCATTGCAGAAGGCTTCGACTGGTCAGAAGGCCCCTTATGGATTGCGGATAAAAAGATGTTACTGTTTTCCGATATCCCACCCAATAGTATTTATAGTTGGACAGAAAAGGAGGGAAAGAAGTTATACCTGAAGCCTTCTGGCTACACCGGAGACAAGGATCGTAGTGGCGAACCAGGCTCCAATGGGCTACTATTAAACAAAGATGGGCAGCTGGTGCTATGTCAGCATGGAGACCGGCGTCTTGCCATAATGAATGCGCCTCTTGAAGCGCCAGCAGCTCAATTTATCACTCTAACGGACTCCTATGATGGCAAACGTTTCAACAGTCCAAATGACGCCACCTATAACAGCAAGGGAGAGCTGTTTTTTACAGACCCTCCTTATGGCTTGGAGGGTAATATGGATGACCCCAGCAAAGAGCTTCCCTTCCAAGGCGTTTATAAACTGGGGATTGATGGAGAAACAGTACTACTTACTGATGAAATGACACGGCCCAATGGCATTGCTCTTTCTCCAGATGAAAAAACACTGTACGTAGCCAATTCCGACCCTAAGAAAGCAATTTGGATGGCCTTTGATCTCACAGACAATGGAGTGGAAAATGGTCGAGTTCTATTTGATGCGACAAGTATGGTAGGACCAGAGCGAAAGGGTCTGCCGGATGGGCTTAAGGTACACAAAAGCGGTAATCTCTTTGCGACCGGTCCTGGAGGAGTACTAATTCTCAGCCCAACGGGGCAGCACCTAGGAACCATCTTGACTGGCCAAGCAACATCGAATTGCGCATTTAATGATGATCAGTCTCAGTTGTTCATGACGGCAGATATGTACGTAATGCGGATTGATATCTTATAAGCTGTTTAGCAGGAATACTATTCATCTTTGTCCTTATCTGTAGCATCTTGAGGATGCTTTTGCCAATCCTTCAAAATCACGAAGAGTAAGGCTACGGTTATAACGACAAGGAATGGTAAGACCAACCACAGGTCTAACCTAACGGTACCCTCCGGGGCATCTTGTAATAAGTCTCGATTGGCCGTTTGCCAAAAGCCAAACGCTGTCCAGACGACAACTAAGATGCCGACCTGAATACGATTCTGTCCGCTCATATCTAATTTAATGTTCGCTTGGGCTTTGCCCAAAAAAGTCATTTTCGGTTCCAGGAATAGGAATGACTGAATGGCTTAGTTCACTCATTGAAATAAGCACCCATAGAAAGCTTTTTGCTTGTTTGACGGGTTAGCAGATGTGATTGTACATAGCAGAAAAGAGGGTTGGATCCAGATAGAGATGACTAATATACAAAACAAAGGGAAATTTAGCTCATTTTGATCGCGCTTACCCCTTCTTTAGATTCAAAACAGGGAGAATACCATCGCGAGATTGGTAAGGAATACATAGAACCTTTCGTCACGATATCTTCTCCTAAAGAAAGACCTTAGGCAAGCGACACCCTAACGATAAGGCTCGATCTAGCCATACCAAAGGGATGCATCTCAATTCTCAAATTAGACAACTGGATTCATAAGCCAAGAGCAAAGCGAATAGCTACTTTTTCAAAAGAGGATCAGCTCTTACTGTTAGCCAGCCTTGAGTTTTCCCTTCAGCTGAAATTAAATTGAGCTGATACCTACCTGGATTAGCGATAGGTGTTTGCAGTTTTTCTCCAAAAAAGGGTTTACCTCCGGCGTATCCTGAAAACTGCTGCACCAATAATCCCCTAATTTCATTTAGCTCCGAAGCTGTTTTTGCCTGCGCTAAATCTAAGTCAATTTGAGCCAGCAGCTCCTTTTGCCCCGGCCGCGCCAAGACACCTTCTAAATGTTTCACTACTTTTTCGAGTTGATCTTTAAGCAGAGTAATCGCTGCCGGAGAGATAGGAAAGCGATAATTCCAATATTTCCGATTAAGACCAGGGGCCACAGCGGTTTTCCAACTTACTTTTCGCTTTGAAAAAGGATCTTGGACAATGATAGAAACCGTATCTATAGACGCGTCTCCCACCCAAAACTGAATGGGTGCACCGTACCTTGGATTTTGTCCTCTGAACTCAAAGATGGGTTGCTTGCGCCCAGTGTTAATGCTTCTCCATTGGGTGGCTGGTTTACTGGTAAACAAATGAAGGGGTTGGGTCAGTACACTATCATGGAGTTGACGCAATGGGCTAATATCGTCAAGTATCCAAATACTTCGTCCGTGCGTTCCTGCTATCAAGTCCCCTTCTCTAGGGTGAATAACTAGATCATGAATCGCTACTGTCGGCAGCTTCGCCATAAGCGGAATCCATTCCTCTCCCCGTTTATAGGAAAAATGAACAGCCTCCTCCGTACCCACAAAAAGAAGGTTTGGGTTTTTTATATCTTCTCGAATGACATATGCACTGAAATCTTCCGGTAAGTTCGATGTAATATCTTCCCAGGTCTCGCCAAAATTCTCTGTGACGAATACATAGGGTTTCATATCATCATAACGATGATTATCCAGTGTTGCATAGCATCTACCCTCTTTGAAGGCTGATGGAGTGACACGGCTCACCCAAATCCGTTCATCTACACCTGGAAGTTTTTTCCCTACCTCCTTCCAACTGGTTCCACCATCTTGGGTAACATGAATAAATCCATCATCTGTACCGGCCCAAACTACTGCTTCATTGACAGGGGATTCTCCGATGGTAATGATGGTAAAATGGTTTTCGCCGCCGGTTACACTATTGGTTAAGTAGCCACTTTTACTTGGGTTTCGCCACTCCGGGTCATTGGCGGTAAGGTCAGGGCTAATAATCCGCCATCGTTTCCCTTGATCAACTGATTTGAATAGGTAGTTACCGCCAAAGTAAAGGGTATTTGGGTTACTAGGAGATAGTACCAATGGACTGCTCCAATTAAAACGAAACTGCGGCGGAAGCAAAGGACGTTCCAGGTTTTCGTAAAAGAACCATTGTTCACCAGGATTGATGGTATACTCAATCGCGGTCTCTTTAAAATCTGGGTCAAAATGATCCGCAAAATTTATCGTGGTTTCTGGAGTAGGTGTGATGTATTGGTGTTCTCTTGTTTCCAGGTTCAAGCGGGTGGCAAAGCCAACGTGATTGACGAGATAGAGCGTACGCCAATCCGTCGGGTCCACTTGTGCATGAAACCCATCTCCTTCTCCTACCCAAGTGTTGTGCATATTTAAAATTCCTCTTCTCTCTCTACTATTACTGGGTCCAATCCAGAGTCCATTGTCTTGTAGTCCCCCCACTACCCAGTACGGGTCACGCATATCCGTTCCAATGGCATAATATTGACCGATGGCCATATTGTTAAAGGATAAAAAAGTTTTGCAGCCGTCCACCGTCAACCTCAATCCCTGGTCCGTACAGTGATACATGATTTTGCTATCATGCGGTGCAATCCAGAGGTCATGATCATCCCCTCCATCACGGCGCCATCGCGGTTGGACAAAGGTTTCGCCACCATCGGTGGAATATTGAAAACCCCGAGAAACCACATAGATATTTTGGGGATCGTTGGGGTCAATTTCTATTTGTCCATGGTAAAAAGGACGTACGGCATGTTTCAGCAAAAAGGCCCAAGTTTCACCACCATCGTCCGAACGGTAAACACCTGAGCCAGGCACACCTTCTGGCAAGTTTTCATCTGCTTCGATAGCCGCTACCATGATATCAGGAAACTTCTTACAGATAGAGATATCGATCATTCCCGTTTCTCCTCTTGGCAAACCCTGCTGCAACTTGGTCCAAGTTTCGCCTCCATCAATACTCTTAAAAAGGCCTCCACTTTCGCCACCACTGGTATACCAGTAGGGCTGTCTCAATCGATGGTAAAACCCGGCAAACAATACGGTTGGATTATCGGGGTGAATAATGATTTCTGTACAGCCCGTTTTCCCATCATCAGGCAGACCTCCAGCCAATTTCTTCCAGGTCTTACCGCCATCAATAGATTTATATAGCCCCCGATCTCCCTTGTATCCCCATAAGTGCCCTACTGCAGCCACGTAAATGATATCAGAGTTGGTAGGATCTACCGCAATTTCCGCAATATGATGGGTATGCTTCAGCCCCATATGCGTAAAGCTTTCCCCTCCGTCTAATGATTTATAAATACCATCTCCCCAGCCACTGCTATTGCGGTTAGCAGCCTCTCCTGTTCCTATCCAAATGATATCTGGCTGTTGCTGATCCAAAGTGACGGCTCCAATAGAACCAGTACCATAACGATCAAAGATTGGCTGCCAACTTAGTCCAGCATTGGTAGATTTAAATACCCCGCCTGACGCGGACGCACAAACTACATGTCGATAGTCCGCCTCCAAGGCATCCACCGCTGCAATTCGCCCCATCATATTTGCTGGCCCAATATTCCGCCAATGAAGATCTCTGGAGAAGTTATTATCTACTCTTTGTGCACTCAGAGAAAGGCTCAAAGAAGTGAAGAGAAACAAGAAATTGAAAAACTTATGCATGTTGGTTTCGTTTGGTACCAGAATTACTCCTAAAGCTAAGCATCTGATTGCATTTAAACAGGACGTGCCCCCTACTTTTCTTCTCTGATGGTCTGGGCGCATCGAGTCTATAGCCTTATACTTCTTCCTATAAGAAATGTCCTTACCTCTAAAATGAGATAAGGACATCCATCTTTCTAAAATTAGAATTTCAACAAGTACAATAGCTAGATTTATCCAGCAGCACCTACTTTGAAAGCTACCTCCAAACGATCCCAGCGCAATGCTACGTCCCCTTCCCTTACCAAGAATTGCAATCGCTCGATCTGCTCTTCAAGCTCTGAAGGAACTACTTCCACGCGCAAAGCATCTTTAGATTCATCATAATTGTAGTCGCCCCACTGGTCCGCTTCAGTATTGAAAATCACGGTCCACTTATCCTGATTAGGAATAGTGAAAAGCGCATATCGGCCAGCTGAAAGTGTTTGACCCTCAATAGACACATCTTGCGCTATTTCGATCGTAGTAGCTTCGTTGGCACCCGTACGCCATACCTCTCCATAAGGCTCCAGGTCTCCCCAGATAGTACGACCTTTGACGGCAGGACTACTGTAATCAATTTTGATATCTACACCAGCGATCTGACCGGCAGCTTCCTTAGGAGGGCTTGGGCGGCTTGATTTATCTTCTTCGGGCTCTTCTGTGGTGTCTGTGGTAGTTTCTGCTTCTTCTGTTTGATCTGCTTCACCTCCTTGCTCCGACTGGGCAGTAGGTCCACAAGCGAAAACAAAGAAGCATAATAAAAAGGCTAATCCTTTGACGATGTTTTTCATAATTCTGCAAATTTTGCCGACAAATTTATTACATTATTCTTGAAGTTTATACCTAAATGAGAATGTCTCGAAAAGTAAAAAAGGCATTACACGAGCTAATGATAAGTGTGGCACTTAAGTCCATGAACTAATGTCCTTTCCAACAATTCCAACTTGGGTCAACGAAAAAATACCCGCTAAAAACAAGTATCAATGAAGAGGAGAAACTTTATTCAACAAACCGCTGCGGCCTTACCACTTTCTATTCTTGCCTGCAATACGGATCAAAGCCCATCAGAAGTTCAAACAGATAAGCCCTTGAAGGGTTCAAAGGTCAGGAACAATCCAATCGGAATTTCTACCTATTCCTTTTGGCAATTTAATGGCCCTAAGGAAGAGACGCCCATTGAATCCTGTATTGATGAAGCAGCAAGCTTAGGTTTCGATGGTATAGAACTCCTCCTCGTACAGATGACCTCCGAAGAAAGATCCTATTTGCACCAGCTGAAAAAGCGGGCCTTCCATGCCGGTCTTGACCTCATGGGATTCTCTACTCATCAAGGCTTTCTCTCTCCAGACCCTGCCAAGCGCCAAGAAAATATTGATAAGACCATCCATCAAATTGAGCTGGCTTATCAGTTAGGTATTCCGACCATGCGGCTCAATACCGGGAGATGGGGTACGAGCAAATCCTTTGATGATCTAATGGCCAATCGAGGGATAGAACCACCATTAGAGGGATATGATGATAGTGATGGCTTCAAATGGGTAATCGACTCCATTGAAAAATGTATTCCTAAAGCTGAAGCATGTGGTGTGGTTCTTGGCCTAGAAAACCACTGGGGACTGGGCAGAACAGCGGATGGAGTAAAAAGGATCGTGGATGAAATTAATTCTCCTTGGTTGCTAGTCACCTTAGACACCGGGAATTTTTTGGAGAATCCCTACAATCAGCTGGAAGCACTAGCGCCTCAGACCATACTAGTACAAGCAAAAACCTATTTTGGGGAGGGTAAGTGGTATACGCTTGAGCTCGACTATCCTAGAATCGGAGATATTATGAGGGCAGTAGACTATCGAGGGTATATTTCTTTGGAGTTTGAGGGTAAGGCGGATGTAAAGGAAGCCATCCCAAAGAGCTTAGAATTGCTGCGCAGTGCATTCTATCACACTGTTTAATACCGTGGAACAAAAGTTCTTTGGAATTTTGAGCATTGGATTTTGTTGAAGGGCAAGGCCCGAAGAGGGAAGATAGCCATAGCTACCTGACCGATGAGAAACGAAGTCCTTTGCCAAAAGACACGCTCAAGATGCAAAGTTATTTTTGTTCCACGGTATT
>JAHQWA010000451.1 GCA_019634045.1 Saprospiraceae bacterium | reverse complement strand
TCATTCTTAATGTTTACCCCGTAAGCATCGTCCTCTAGGATGCCAACGGTCAGCAGAACGATCTCTTCGAATTCTCCAATCCGATACTTCATTTTTCAGAATTTATGCTGAATCTAGGGTTAATTCCTGTTTGCAGTATTGTAAAGTAACAATTTTTCCAGGTTAATTCCTAATTGAAGTATTGGGATTTGGCTCGATCCAAAAAATTTGATTCAATAGAAAGAAGTATAGGGTCGAAAGTAATCTTCACTTGTGTTGGACTAAGACTTCAGATATATGTCGCTTACCATATAGGCAGAATACCATATTTAACCCCCTTCGTCTAATTCACTCGCCGCCTCTCCTCCGCCTGTCTAATCTCCTGAATCTTCTCGACCTTACTATTTCCAAAGGAATGCTGATAACTGACTCGAAAAGTACGATTGCTAAAGTCTGCCAGCCGTTCTACATAGATGCCCTGATCAGGCAGATCAGTAATACCAATATTTTGGATCGATTCTAATAAATCTGAAACGGCAATGGCCAACTTGGCTCCGTTCGGAAACTGCTTCTGTAGGCCAATACTTAGTCCCCCATAGGGTTGCGTGCGAACATTGCCATTCAGTCCAACGGAGCGATAAAAGGCGGATATTTCCAGCGTCCAGTTTTTAGGTAGATTTAGATAGTGGTTAACATTCGCCGAATAACGACTTTGACTGAATTTAAATGTCCCAAGCTCCTCTCGTGTGACCGCTTCCACATAAGAGAAGCCTGCAAAAAAGCGCATCGTCCACCATTGAGTAAAGCTGATAGGGCTGCTAATAGAAATATCAATGTATTCTTCTTCTTGAAGATTTCGAGGCAAAATAGTTTGCGTATTGGTATTCGGATCAAAGCGATTTTGAAAGGAAGCAATCGTGCTATCCTCCTTGGTGTATTGCAGATTGAAGTTGATGGTCTTCCAGCGGTAATTGGCGGAAAAATTATGTGAAATTGCTGGTTGCAAGGCTGGATTACCCGTATTTGTAGTATTCGGTCCGACGAAGATCTGAAAAGGAGCCATTTCTCGAAAGGAAGGCCGATTAATCCTTTTCCCATAGGCGAGGTTAAAGGCACCAAATTGAGCATAGAAAGTAGGGAATAGCGCACCAAATGCCCGATCTACCAATAACACTCCCGCTGCATCGCCCAACTCAGAATCGGCATATTCATAGCGCAAACCTCCTTTGAATTGAACCTTGTCCGAAAGCTTATAATCGAACTGAGTATAAACGGCTCCAATAATCTCTTGCAAATCGCTGAGTGAAGTAAAATCCGGTAATTCGATTTGATTTCGCAACACACTGACATCATTCTCGAAAGTGGAGATACTAGTTTTCACCCCACCGCTCCATTGAAGTTTTGACGAAATTTGGTTGCGGAAATCTACCCGCCCTACGCGAATCACAAAAGGGGTGGTTTTATCACTTACTAAGCTGAATCCAGGTAGGGGTTGCCCATTCGACAGTTGGTAGTTAAAATCGTAGTGGACCGGGCTTTTATTATCAAACCAGAGATAATCAAGGTCAACACTAAGTCTTGTCTTTGTATTCAATTTATGGGTGAGGTTAAGGTTAGCTTGCAAACTTTTCCAATCGTTTTCTTCGAAAAGCGAAGCATCAATCAGGGTATCTAATCCAGTAAGCGGTTGGAAGACTAGTTCATACGTTGCATCCATGTTCCAATGCCTCATATTGGCGGTGACCACACTCCCAAATCTCGTTTGGGGATTGAGTTGGTAGTCCATAACCAAGCGTAAATTGTGACTATTAACGTATGGGTCGCGTTCTGAACGAGATTGGGTTTCTAGGAAACTATCCCCAGCCCCTACCCGACGTTCTATCGTACCAAATTGTCCTTGCCCATGGTGGGATACCGAATAATTAGCCGCAAGAGCGAAGGGCTTTTTACGATAGTTAAAATCAATGCTGCCGTTCAGCACTTCTCCATTGCCATAACCAGCAGCTAGGGCATAGGTACCATTCCACCCGTCTCCTGGGTATTGTCTGAGTTGAAGATTGATAAAACCCGCATTCCCCTCTGCATCAAAATTGGCCGGTGGTGTAGTAATCAGTTCTATGACACTCAAGTTATCTGCATTCAGGCCCGATAAATAATTGAATAGAGCTTCCTCCGTTAAATA
The DNA here is from genome assembly GCA_019634045.1 of Saprospiraceae bacterium. Classification (GTDB taxonomy): domain Bacteria; phylum Bacteroidota; class Bacteroidia; order Chitinophagales; family Saprospiraceae; genus DT-111. The sequence goes on along the minus strand of JAHQWA010000451.1, from coordinate 5,022 downwards.
TTGTTGCCGGTCATTAATGAGTAGCATAAGGCCATCCTTGCCTAACAGGCTAATGGTTTCATTTTGCCGGTCTATCACTACCCCAGGGAGCTTTTCCAGCAAGTCCAAGACGGAGGTTCCTAATTTGGCTACTCGGTTTTCGAGATTGACAATTGTGCGGTCTAAAGCTTGAACTATTAGTGGCTTTTCAGCGGTGACTTCTACGGTACTGAGTTCAATACCTCCTTCGCGCAAGACAATTGGCGGAATGTTCACATTCATACCATTAGCAGGAATGGGTAGGTACGTACTTTCGTAACCTAAGAGGTGAATGGCCAACAAATGGGCTTCTCTAAGCTCCTTATCCAAACTAAAAACACCTAGCTCATCAGTAGTGGTACCTACTACAAAATTACTATCTATACTGGTGAGCAATACCACATTGACAAAGGCTAAGGCATTGTTATTTTCATCTACTACGGAACCACTAATAGTAGATTGACCATTAGTGCTAAAAGCAAAAAATAAACTTAGGATAACACAGGAATAGAGAGGTAGTGAGGGGTGAAACATCGTATAGTGTTGTTGGTACCGTACAAACCTATCTGATGAAGTAGAGGGGCAAAAATGAAATCTTTGAATAGCAGATTTTATCTGTTATCTGTATCACAAACACTTATCCGCGATTTTCGGCAGCTGGGCGGATAAAAGCTTCGGCTTGGCGATTTGTGAATAGTATTTAATCAAAAATCCCTAATATTCGGTAGTATGGAATACCGAACTTATAGGTCAAGTCGGACAACGGAATTGTGGCTGCAGCTAGGAGTCTTTGTGCTCCTGTTGCTAATTAAAGCCTTTGCTAAAGACAGTGATCCGCATCTACACTTTTTCGAAATTATCCCTACAGCCCTACAACTCGGGGTTGCCTTGGGCATCAACTACTGGCTCCTACCCTACTTCTTTTACCCCAAAAAGTACATTCTGTTTTTACTGGGTGTAATAGGGCTTCTAACTTGTGGAGCTATACTAAAAGAGATCCTTCTTGAAGGGCTTTTTATTAGACAGACTTCCAGTACTTGGCTTTGGGAGATTGTAGATACTAGCCGACATTTTTCCCCGACCGTTTTATTGTTCGTTGGGCTTAAATTGGCATGGGATGCCCGGCAAAGACAAACGGAGGTGGAAAGACTCAAAGCGGTGGTAACTGAAAGTGAATTGCAGTTTCTAAAATCGCAAATCAACCCTCATTTTTTATTCAACAACCTAAACAATCTCTATGCACATTCCTTGAACAACTCCCCGAAGACCTCGGATATTATTCTACAGCTTTCCTCCTTAATGCGATACATGCTGTACGATTGTAAAGAAAAGTTTGTGGCTCTGGAAAAAGAATTCAATTACCTACGTGATTTTATTAACCTACAACAATTGCAGATAGAAAATAAAGCGAGGGTTGAAGTGAAAATCGAAGGAGAAGCTGCAGGCAAATTTATTGCGCCTTTGATCCTGGTAACCTTCGTTGAAAACAGTTTTAAGCATAGTATGTCGAGCCAAACTAAGGAAATTGACATCATGGTCCACTTTAAAATAGAAAGACATAGGCTACACTTGTATTGTGCTAATACCTATTCAACAAATAGTAATTTGGATCAACTTTCTCAAGGGATAGGCTTGGAAAACGTTCGCGCTAGACTCGACTTACTATATCCCAATGCCTACTTGCTCGAAGTCAAGCCCGGAGATCCTCTTTATGAGGTGAGACTGGAGATGGATTTATCTAATGTAAAATCTTAGAATAGTGATGACTTGTATTATCGTTGAGGATCAACCACACGCACAAAGCATCTTAGAAAAATATATCGATGAGATAGGAACCTTAGAATTGTTGCGCACCTTTGGAGATGCGCTGGAAGCCTTTGCTTTTTTGAAAGAGAAATCCATAGATTTGATCTTTCTAGATATCCATTTACCCAAACTTTCAGGAATCGACCTGCTAAGTATCCTAAGTCCACGCCCCAAAATTATCTTTACGACGGCTTTTCCTGATTATGCTTTACAGGGCTACGAATTAGATGCAGTCGACTATTTACTAAAACCCTTTCCCTTTAAGCGATTCCTACAGGCAGTATCCAAAGCGGAACGATCGATAGAAATGGGAGCGGATACCCATGCAACTACAGGAAAACTAGGTACTACTCCACCTAATGGAATCATTTTCATTAAATCCGGGGCCGATTATCACAGGATTGAAAAGAACAGCATCAAGTACATCAAAGCGGACGGAGACTATACCTGGGTATTCACCGATGCTGCCAAACACTTAGCTCCTTATTCCCTAAAATACTGGTTACAAAACCTCCCTTCAAGCAACTTCTGCCAGATTCATAAATCCTATATCGTGCATGTTTATTGTATTGACAAAGTGTCGGGCAATCAAATCTACTTGGGCAATCATAAGTTACCCATCGGGAGGACCTACAGAAATATTTTTTTTGCGAAGTATTTGGATGAAGATGGTAGTAGGCCTTAAATGATGCACTTGTGTTTTTGACCTTTCTTTCTGGGAGAAGAATAGTCAATTGGAACTTTTCTTCTTTCCTCTTCTCTAATACCAACATATCTAAACCATTATTTCCCATAGGTTGAAAAATACTTTCCAAAATATCAAGGCCAATCGGCATGGAGTAAAATAATCCGCCCACCGGAACGGGATTTGAGGGTTGCGAATACAATAAACTATTCGTTTTATTAGTGGTATTACTTCACTATAAATTCGTCTTTATCCCTTGTTTTCCTAAAACCACTCAATGGTATGCTTAAAAGGAGTATATCCTGTTATATAAACACTGTCCCCCTTTTGCTTGGGTAACATTCCTCTCATGGTGGCCCACTTATGCGTCGCAAGCCCTGGTCCGAAAGTAATCACATCCTTTCCGACTTTATACTGCCCCATTCCATCCTCCAGAAAGAATGAATCATCAACATATTTATCGGTAGTCGTACCTGAGAGTTCTCCACCGGGTCTAAAACTCATTTCCATGGAAACCGGCACATGATCTGTCCCTTCGACCTGGATATCCATCCTCAGTTTACCGTCGTTTTCTGAAATACTAACTTGGTAATGCATAATCTGTGGTTCGCTCAGTGTTCTTTCTTCTCTTGGCATTTTCTCATAAATGCCATCTCCGGGAATTTTGTCTTTGGGAAAGGGCTGGAAATATCCATGTTTAACGGTTCTGGAGAGTACAATTTTCTCTCCATCAAAATCAGCTTGTTCGGCGATAAATTGTCCTCGTTCTCCAAAAAAAGCAGCGGCCAAACGTAGGGATTGCAAGACTGCACCTCCCTTCATGAAGGAAAAAAATGTCGGATTCTTTTCTATGACTGAAATATCAGTATCTCCCCTTCTGATTCGAAATACGCCTGAGTGTGCAAAGCGTTTGAAATAGTTGTCCGGAATCTTTGAGGGCGTGGGTATAGGCAGCTTAAATGTAGGGAGTTCTAAGAGGTAAGGAAGATAATGTAACACCTTCTCTGGCATTTCTCGCTCGATAAGTTGACAGACAGCTGAATAAACAGGGTTATTATCTTTGATGGCAAAGAATAGGTACGTATAGTAATAGCCATTTACATATCCCGTACGGGCAGCATCCTGCCTCCCCGAGGCATCGGTTAAGACTTCTCCTCCTGGTTGAATGTAGTACAAAGTCATATCTAGGTTTTTGCGCACCACATCCATCAAATTCTTTCGATCCAGCAAACGCCCCATGGTAAGGAACATATCGTCGCAAGTAGGAGAGTAAATAGATACGCTTTGCTCCGTATATTGTCCATCGGGGTCCAAATCAATTCCTTCACTTAACCAAACATCAATACGGTCAGTATATTTCTTCGATGGGAAAAACGAGTTAAGCCTTGCCAAAGCCGAAGCAATCACCCAACGATGATTGGCCGTATGTGCCCCTCCTACCAGCAGGCATCTTCCCGCATTTTTTAAAAAAGCTTCCATTTTCTCCAAGAAAACCCGCATTTCAGCACGATTCAAGCGCTTGATATTGACATAAGCTGGGCTTAGGTAATTTACAATGAAGGCCGTGTCCGGGCTTGAATGAAAATTTGTGCTATACAAATCAATGGTGCCATCGTCGTATTGCACATTAAGCAGGCACTGGATAGCTTTCTCCATTGGCTGCACCAATTTGTCTGAGAGATAATACCGGGAATAAGGGGATGCATAAGAAGCCCCCAATTTCACAATAATTTCCTTGGTCGCATGTGCATTGGGTATTTCATGATTATTCTTCAAACCGCCGTGCCAGCGGTCACCAGGTTTATCAATTTGTAATTCCAGCAAACGGTCAACTACACTATCGTTGATCTCCGACAATTTCACTAGCATATGTTCTATCCTTCCTCGGACATTTTCAGCTCCGTATGCTATTGTAGGTAATACGGCGATTCCGGTAGCCATCAAGCTACAGTCCTTAAGAAATATTCTTCTCGATTGGGTCATTCGTCCTGTTTTGATTTAGAGTAAAAAGCCTCGCCGTACCTTCTAGGTATGCCTGCGTTTTTTGTCTCGCCCAGCACAAAATTTGCTCGCACTCGCCCGTCTGGCCGCCGGACAGGCGCAATCATGAAACTTTAAACATGAACTGTTAGCTCCACTTTAGCCTTTTGTGCTCATCTAAAAATAGATGTAGCCATTTCCTAGAGCGGGTTGCCCGGCAAAAAACTGTTTGATGCGTTGTGCTTGAGTTGATTACTCAACAAGCTTGGCAAGTTTTTTTAGCTTACCCTCTTTGAGCCAGTGGCTCAAAAAGCGTTTGGAAATACCGAAAAAACGAAAAATGTGTTCTGTAAACTCGGGCACAGCTCTTTGAGCCAACGGCTCAAGCACTCTCATGCTCAGACAGTACGGGACGGCAGCCCGCTCTGGGAACTGGCAGTATTAATTTTGAACATCAGGTTTCAAAACCGATGTGCAAAATTTAGGTTAAAAGTAATCAGCCTCTACAGGCTTCTTTACTTAGATCCATAAAT
>JAHQWA010000450.1 GCA_019634045.1 Saprospiraceae bacterium | reverse complement strand
TATGCCGACGGACATACCCAGCGCTCCCTTTTGTTTGTACACAGCCATAGGGTCACCAGAACTGATATTCTCCATGGTCATCTCTACGTATTGTTCCCCCAATATGACTTCTACAAAATCAGGGTCCATAGCACAAGACAAAGCCCCAATGAACAAGGAAAGCAGAAAGACCAAAAACGAAAGCCGAAAATCAATTCGGGCCTCATACATCAGTCTTGGTAACTCATCTGTCCAAAAAGAGGTTAATCTTCCAAACTGCGACTGCTTATTCTTGTAAATACTAAAGAAGATTCTTTGTGCTAGGCCATTCAGGTAAACTCGAACGGAGCGATTTGGATAGAAAGTGCGGGAATAGGAAAGATCATCCGTGATATGTACAAATAGATCGTTTAGCTTATCAGGGTCTTGGTACTGTCCTCCCAACACGCGTTCGAACTCTTGCCACTTGTCCTTATTCTGTTCGATGAATTTCGTCTCGCGCATGAAGGAGATTTAGTGAAATATGGTTTTTTGAGTACCTGTACCCTGGAAATGGGGAGAAAAACAAGTTCCTGCTTGGGAAAGTCCACATTTTATGAAAATATTTGTACAAATACAATACTTGGATGCCTACGATTGATATCCGGACCACCCAAAATGTAACGATTGAATATGAATTAGCCTCTCTTTGGGAAAGGATGGTCGCTCTTATTATTGATGTCGTCATTGTAGCCACCTTAGATTTCCTCTTGATTAGTCTGATTAGTTCGGCTATTGGAGGTGGAGGTATGATGCAAGTTGTCTATACTTTACTTCCGATCTGTTTGTTTATGTTTTATCAATTGCTTTCGGAAGTATTGGCGGATGGGAGATCTTGGGGAAAGAAGATTATGTCACTTAAAGTGGTGCGCCTAGACGGGGAGGAACCGGGCTTGAGTGATTATCTACTTCGCGCTGTTTTTCATATAGTTGACTCATTGCTATCCGTGGGTATCTTAGGTGCTCTATTGATTAGCTCTACTAGGCAAAGGCAGCGACTGGGGGATATGACCGCCAATACTACGGTGATTAGAACAAAACATCAAGTACAATTTGCCTTAGAGGATATACTGCGGATTAATACCTTGAGCAATTATGAGCCAAAGTATCCTGAAGTCCGACAATTTAATGAGCAGGATATGTTGCTGATAAAGGGGGTAATAGCCCGCTGTTCAAAATATCAGAATCCTGCCCATCAGCAGGCCTTGGATGAATTGGTAGATACTGTATGTGAAAAGTTGGAGGTCACTGACATTCCAAGCGATAAAATTAAATTTTTGAAAACTTTAATTCGGGACTACATTGTCCTCACACGATAATATCAGAGATGGGAAGAAGAAAGAAGCCGCGTCTGGTGAAAGATGTAACTTTTACAGGTTTTGCGGATAAAGGGAAAAGTGTTGGGAGAGACGAAGAGGGGCGAGTGATTTTTGTAGAGGAAGTGGTGCCAGGGGATGTTGCTGATGTCTTGGTATTGCGAAAGCGGAAAGGGACCTTTCAAGGGGTGGCTCAGCAAATACATACCTACTCCCCAGATCGAGTAGAGCCCGTTTGTGAACATTTTGGAGTTTGTGGAGGCTGTAAATGGCAGCATCTTAGCTATGATGCACAATTGCGGCACAAACAGCAGGTCGTGGAAGACGCCATGCGGCGAATTGCTAAGATCGACACCAGCTGTTTAGAGCAAATTGTCGGAGGTGCATCTACTAGCTATTATCGCAATAAGCTTGAGTTTGCCTTTTCGAATCGACGTTGGTTAACGAAGGAAGAACTGGATACGGATATCTCGAACAAGGCTGATGTGTTGGGTTTTCACCGTGCCGGAGCCTTTGACAAAGTAGTAGACATCCAACATTGCTGGCTACAAAGCGAACCATCGAACAAGATTCGGAATCGAATCAGAGAAATGGCACATGAAAGGGGTGATACTTTTTATGACCTGAAGGCGAACACTGGCTTTCTACGTCATCTGCTGATTCGAGTAACCAGTATCGGCGAAGTATTGGTAATTCTAAGTTTTGGAGAAGATAACCCGAAGAAGATTGAAGCATTCCTGGGGGAAGTAATAGAAGAATTTCCAGCAATCACCACCTTAACCTACTGCGTCAATACGAAGTTGAACGATTACATCTTCGACCTTGAAATGATCTGCTTTCATGGCAAAGGCTATATCGAAGAGCAGTTGGGGCACGTCCGTTTTAAGATCGGACCCAAGTCTTTTTTTCAGACCAACACCGAACAGGCTAAGGTATTGTATGATACGGTATTGGAATTTGCCGACTTGCAGGGTACAGAAAATGTCTACGACTTATATACGGGTATTGGGAGTATAGCCCTTTATGTAGCTCAACAATGTCAACAAGTGGTGGGAATAGAGGAAATAGCGGCAGCTATTGTGGATGCGGAAGAAAATGCTACCTTGAATGAAATTGACAATGCCGTTTTCTACGCAGGGGATGTTAAGGACATCTTGACTACGGAATTTGCGGAAAAACATGGAAAGCCAGATTTGCTCATTACGGACCCTCCACGAGCAGGGATGCATCCTAAAGTAGTCGAAATGCTTAAAGACCTGGCCGCTCCTAGGATCGTCTATGTGAGTTGTAATCCAGCGACGCAAGCGCGAGACCTGCAACTGTTGGAATCGACCTACACGGTGAAAAAAATTCGCCCCGTTGACATGTTTCCCCACACCCACCATATTGAGAGCGTAGCCTTGTTGGAACTCAAATAAGTTGTTTGGAGTTGATTGTGTTCACCCGAGTCAGGATTTGAATTACTATTTATGAATGAAGAGAATCAATACAAAGCGATTGAAAAAGCCTTAGCTCCCCACCAAAAGCTAATGGAGCAAGCAGCGGATACCATCTTAGATCAAGAAGTATCAGCCTACCCGATTTTTATCATTCATCAATTGAATGTTGAAATCGGGGTAATCCTGGTCTCGAAGGAAGAAGGGAAAGCAGAATGGAGTGTCCATGCCTCAACCTTGGAAGAGCTGGTTACGAAGCAAATCATCCAAATGGATAAGGTGGATAATTTCCGACAAGTTTATAAGGACCCAAGAGAACACCTTTGCCTTTTTACATTAAGCGAAATGGGAGCAACCTTTATCTTTTTGCCCCGTACAATGGGAAAGAGTCCGGAAAATGGCTGAGAGATAAATGAGAAATTACACCCCAAATAGGGTATCTGGCTAAAGTAAATCAAATCTTTCTAGTCTACTAAGTGTAGTTTTTTCCTTTCAGTAAGAAAAGATTATCCCAATATTGTAACTACTTTAAACTTTGATATGCATCAACGCCTATCCGGTTTGGGAGCCAAAGCAGACATCCTAATTATTGAGGATGATCATAGCTATGCGCGCCTAGTGGAAATTTGGCTCAGCGAATCAGAGTTGTTACATTTTTCGATTTCAAATGCCGCTACCCTAACGGAAGGTTTTGAGAAACTGGATCAATTTGACAGTTTTGATGCTATACTACTCGACCTCAGTTTACCCGATAGTCATGGTTTTGTGACCTTGGAAAAACTGATCAATCGGCATCCCAATTTGAATATCATTGTTTTGACTGGACGTATGGATGTGGAGCTAGGAATGCGCGCAGTCAAATCGGGTGCTCAGGATTTCCTAATCAAAGGTGAATTTGGGAGTAAAGAACTGGCTAAATCATTATTGTACTCTATTGAGCGAAGTTCCATCTTAAGTCGGTTGGAAGAAGCTCAAAAAATTGCCCAGGTTGGGCATTGGGAATGCAATCCTTCGGAGGGACATTTTTATGCTTCCAATGCAGTGTATCGCATTTTTGGGTTGGATATTCACGAACCGTTCAACTTTGAGCAATTAAGCTCGGGAGAGACTCCTCTGCAGGTTCTATTGGATATTGGGGCGGAAGCGGTTGAAAAAGGAGAGTTGGATCGAGATATCTTGTTGGAACAGGTAGATGGGCAACAGCGCTTTGTATCCCTACATTGTAAGCCCATCCATATTAAAGACAACAATTACGTCTTTCATGGGGTAATCCAGGATTTGACGGAGCGGAAACAAGCGGAAGAGCTAAAGAAGCAACATGAATTGGCGGAGCAAACGGCAAAGGTGAGGGAACAAGTCATTGCTAGTGTGAGCCATGAGATGCGTACTCCAATGAATGCCATTTTAGGGATGAGCAATTTGTTGCGTGGTACGGTACTTAGCGAAGAGCAACAAAGTTTTGTGAATTCCATTCATCACTCCTCGGAGTTATTGATGGGAATCATTAATGATATATTACAAATATCGGAACTTCACCATAAGGTGTTATTGATCGATACCCAACCCTTTTCTATTCATGAGTTGCTTGCTCATCTTAAAGAAGTGATGGAGGAAAAGGCGGGGCGAAAGGGCTTAGGGTTTACCATCGAGGTTCAAGATTCCTTAAATGAACAAGTGATTGGCGATAAAACCCGACTTAGCCAAATACTGTATAATTTAGTAGGCAATGCGATCAAGTTTACCGATGAAGGGGAAGTCAGCTTAGGAGTGAAGGTAATACAGCAGCAAGGGAGTAACCAAAAGCTTAGGTTTACCGTTAAAGACTCCGGTATTGGCATTCCGGCCGATAAGCAACAACACGTTTTTGAGCCTTTTACCAGACTACATCAAAAAGGACGTGTGACCGAAGGTACCGGACTTGGCCTTACCATTACCAAGCAATTGGTAGAGGCGCAGGGTGGAAATATCAGCCTGCAAAGTGCAGAAGGTGTAGGCGCCACATTTTTTGTGGATTTGACCTTTGGCAAGATAGATGAAGGAATCCATCGAAAGTTGGAGCAGGACGGGGTGAAGTGGGATGAGGAGCTTACCTTCAGCGTGTTAGTCGTGGAAGATCATCTCATGAATCAAGTAGTTGTCAAAAAAACCTTGCAGCAGCAATGGAGCCAAATTAAGATCGTGATTGCCAATAATGGCAAAGAAGCTATTGATTACCTAAGAGAACAAGGGCCGTTCGATATCATCCTAATGGACTTACAAATGCCGATTATGGATGGTTTTGATACGGCAAAATATATCAGAGAGCAAATGTCGGAGCCCATAGCTAGTCTTCCGATTTTAGCCATGACGGCACATGCTCATATTTCAGAAGGGGAGAAGTATAAAGAATTTGGGATGAATGATTACTTATTAAAACCCTTCGATCCTCAACAACTATTTGAAAAAATCGTAAACTACTTGGACAAAACGCCCTCTAATGCCTGATAGCCCTTATAAGTACGTCGACTTGAGTTATCTGGAGTCGATTTCGGGAGGAGATGCTGAGACGGAAAAGACAATACTGCAAATGCTGTTGGCAGACATGGAGCAGTTGTGTCCGATGCTGCGGACTCACTTTGAAGCACCGCAGATGGAAGAATTGGAAAAGGTAGCACATAAGCTGAAAACCTCATTGGCTTTTTCTGGCAATCCAGATATTATGAAATCCAATGATGAAGTACTGGAAATAGCTCGGACGCAGAACGAAATGGATAGGGTTCCGACCTTAATAGCAAGAATTGAAGAACTGACACCACTAATTATACAAGAACTACATCAAGTCCTAGCTCGATAGTCCTGGACGATTACTACCAAGCACGAACTAGGCCTACCACACTTTGTTGAAGTCGCATACAGTTGTATGCTATCCCATTAACTGATCACCTCTACTACCCAACTACACTGAATTTATGTCTGCTAAAAAGTTGATAGTCAAAGTTTAATCACTTGACTGGTATGCGCATTGCCGGCAAGCGCTACAGACAAGTGGTCATTTAATTGTTTGTAAAACTTTATATATTTGAGACATATGAGAATTCTCATCTGTGAGGGTGGAGAAATGTTGATTTCCGCATTAAAATTTAGGCTACAGAAGAAAGGTTTTGAAGTGGTTTTGGCCACCAATAAAGGTGATGCAGGTAACCAAATCATAGAAAAGATTCCCGACTTAATTGTATTAGATGTAGACCTGCCCGGTTTTTCCGAAGGCGAGATAGAGACCTTTATTGAAGAAAGAAAACGGCAGGAAGTTCCGATAATATTACTTGGTCGTTTAGATCATGGTGATTTTGTC
>JAHQWA010000449.1 GCA_019634045.1 Saprospiraceae bacterium | reverse complement strand
TGGAATACACGGACCAGCGCTAACGGCCTGTGCGCGTGTATTCCACCATAATTACCAAATAAAAGTTGTTCATGCAACACTGCCATTAATACCAATACATCAAAGAGAAGCACAGAAATACAATCTGGAAGATGTTCGATTTATAATACCCTTTACCTAATGCAGAAATCTAAAACAGGGCTTTTTCTAGCTCAAATACTAGTACTGGTTTTATTATGCAGGCCTACGTCCTTAAGCCAAATCATGGAAAACTCGTCCAAATCTTCACGAGGACTACAGATGTACGAAGAAGCAAGAAAATTACTTAAGGCTCACAAGTACAGAGAAGCAGAAAACGTCTTACAAAGTTCAATAAGCCTATTGAAAGAGGACAATGAAATCGAAAAATTATGTGAAACCTATATAGAACTGAGTGCTATCAAGTTCAGAGAGGAAAAAGAAACTGAAGGGTTACAGTATCTTAATTTGGCTAAAACCACAATTGAAGAGAAACTTGGAAGTTCTACTGCTATTTATGGCCTTTGCTTGTTAAATTTGAGTGGGCACCTTTATCGAAAAAACCAAATTGCAGAGTCACTCAATTTAGATAAACAGGCCATTTCTATCTTAGAGCACGTTAACCACGATAAAGAAGATATAGCTATTTTGCTTTCAAATCTGGCTCTAACGCAAGAAGTCATTGGAGAATATGATGAAGCTATTACTAACCTTGTCAAATCTACAAATTACTTAGTTCAAATAAATGGTAGGTTTGACATAGAGACGGCTCAAAACCTTTACTATTTGGGTTTTGTTTACCTAGGCAAAAGAGACTTATCAAACGCGATCAATCAATTCGAAGCTAGCTTGGATATTCTTAATGTTATTGATCGCCCTGGGAAAATGGTACCCAAAAAGATGTTTATTCGGATCTATCAAAGGTTAGCAACTTGCTATCAAAGAATGGACGACCTTGATCAGTCTTATCAATATATTAGAGAAGCCTTAAAGTTTCAAATAGACGATGATAGCTATCGAAAATATCTTTCTTATGAGTTAGAAGCTATTAACAAATGTAAGGAATTAAGTTTTATTTCAGCAATCTCTGCTGCAAAGAGTGCGATCAATTTTGTAAAGTCTGAATATCATAACTTTGATAACCACCCCGTCATAGCCCGCCAATACACCCACCTAGGAGAAATCTATCAAGCCAATAACCAACTAGATTCAGCGGTCCACTACTTCCACCAAGGAGTAATCTATCTAGCTAATGGATTCGAAAATCAGATAATTTATTCCAATCCTACTGTAGAGCAATGTTTCCTAGAATATGACATCATCCGCTCCCTCCGCGGAAAAGCCAAAGCCTTGTATCTAAGATCCCAAGAATCCAAAGATCTTCGGGATCTCAAGGCGAGTCTAGATAGCTATCAACTCACCCATGACTTTATCAAAAAGCTAAAAGAAGATATCACTACCATGGGTTCTAAGCAACGGCTCGCGGGGGATGCCTTAGAGATCTATGAGGAGGCCATCCAGGCTGCCCTGGCTTTGCATGAAGTGACAGGAGAGGATCAATATTTGGAAAAAGCTTTGTTCTTTGCCGAATCCAATAAGGCTATTTTACTCTTGGAGTCCATGAATGAACGTATGGCGCAGTCTGTCAGTGGAATTCCAGATTCCTTGCTGGAGAAGGAAAGGCAGTTTCGGGTCGATATTTCCTATTATGAGAGGGAAATTAATGAAGAAAACAATAAAAAAAGTGGAGTGCCCGATCAAGAGAAAATCAAGGAATGGGATGATAAGCTATACACGCTACGAAGGGAGTATCAGCAACTAATCGATCAATTTGAGGATGAATATCCGAAGTATTATCGCCTGAAGTATGACACGAAATTGGCCACTGTACAAGATATCAGGAAAGAGATGATCGATGGCAAAACGGCCTTCTTGGAATACTTCGTAGGAGTCGAAAAAATTTATCTGTTCGAAATCACCAAGCGTGACTTCAAGGTGCATCGGCTGGAGAAGTCAGCGGATTTTGAGGAGAATATTAGGGAAATTCAGCGGATGGCGAAAAAGCCACAATTGAGTACCGAGGAAATCCCTGATTTTCAGAAAAGAATCTTTTCCATTTATCAGCAGTATGCGGCTTCAGCGATTGAGCATTTGCCTTCCAAAATCAGGCGACTACTAATCGTACCGGATGATATGCTGAATCTCATTCCATTCGAGCTTCTGTCAACTGATGAGGATGCCCTGAATTTCATGATTAAAGATTATACCATTAGCTATGCCTACTCGGCTAGCTTATCTATGGCGAGCCAGAAGCCAGGAGGGATAGTGGCGGATCAACTGTTCCTGGGGTATGCGCCAGCTTTCTCGGCTCCAATAGCTGAGAATAGAAGCTGTGCAGGAGATCAGTTGGCCAACTTAGAGAATAGCAGTCGGGAAGTAGTGGGAATTCAAGCCCTCTTAGGGGGAAATGTGATGTTGGGTACAGACGCCAATCGGGATTCCTTCCTAGCGCAAGCAGGGCATTACCGGATTATCCATTTAGCTACTCATGCTTGCATGGATGAGGAGAACCCTATGCAGAGCAAGGTTTTCTTCGCGGATGAGCCCATTGTGAACCAGGACCTATTTAATCTCAATTTATCTGCTGATTTGGCGGTACTAAGTGCTTGCAATACGGGTAGTGGACAATTGGTGAAGGGAGATGGGGTACTGAGTCTTTCTAAGGGTTTTGTGCATGCGGGATGTCCTAGCGCTGTAATGAGCCTTTGGTCTGTTGATGACTTTTCTACCTCGGAAATCATGATCGACTTTTATGATTATTTGAAAAAGGGATATGAAAAGGACAGCGCGCTCCGACAAGCGAAGCTGGACTTTATAGCGACCGCTGATAAGGTTAAGAAACACCCTTTCTTTTGGGCTGCTTTTGTACAGATGGGAGATCCGGTGGCGCTGGATTTAGGGCAAGCGGGGTTTCCTTGGCAAATTATACTGATCGTTGGTGCTTTGGCACTAATTGGCGGGTTCTTACTTAGAAGAAGAGCCGTTTCAGCAGCCTAGGCATTACAATTCCAGTTCTTCCTCACTGACCACTTTGCCGTTTAGACAGCGGATGATCCGTGCTGGGAAGTTTTCTAATATTCGATAATCGTGGGTGGCGAAGAGAACCGCGGTGTCATTCTGCTGGGCTAGTTTTCGCAGCAGCAAGAGTATATCATCGGCGGTCTCCGGATCTAGGTTCCCCGTGGGCTCGTCGGCGAGAATAATATCGGGGCGATTGAGGAGGGCGCGAGCAATGACGACGCGCTGTTGTTCTCCTCCGGAGAGTTCGTGTGGAAATTTGCGGGCTTTTGTTTTTAAATCAACCTGTTCTAGGACTTCTGTTACCCTTTTATGAATATCGGCTGCGTCTTTCCAGCCGGTGGCTTTCAACACAAATTTCAGGTTTTCCTCTACATTCCTATCACTTAACAAGTTAAAATCCTGAAATACAATCCCTAATTGACGGCGTAATAGTGGAATTGTCTTTCGGTTCAAGCTTTTCAAGTTAAATTCTCCGACCTTACCTTCTCCTTCCGTTAGCGGAAGGGCAGCGTAAAGGGTCTTTAACAGGCTTGACTTTCCACTCCCTGTTTTTCCAATCAAGTAGGTAAACTCCCCCTTTGATATCTTCAGGTTAACTTTCTCCAGGATCAGATTCTTGGCCTGGAAAATTTTGACGTTCTTGAGGTGCACAATGAGATTACTCATAATAGGGAGCAAACTTAAGGCTTTACTTAAGATAAAACAATAATTTGCACCCTAGTTATGACAACATTTTGACGGTATAAACCCGTTAAGCGTTTAACTTTGCAAAAAATATAAGTCCATGAAAAAGATACATATTGTCGGTATCCTCATGATAGCTACAGCCATTTTCTTGCTTACCACTGCAATCAAGGATACTACTACCTATGCCACATTCGCAGATGCAATTGAATCAGGTAGTCGGGTGAAGATCGCTGGGCAATTGTCAAAGGATAAGGAAATGATTTACCAACCTGAAATCAATCCTGATCTTTTTACTTTCTTCATCAAGGATAGAAATGGAGTAGAACGAAAAGTAGTACTACAGGCAGCCCGTCCACAAGATTTTGAGTTATCAGAACAAATTGTGGTGACGGGAGAAATGAAGGGTGATGAATTTTGGGCCTCTGATATGCTATTGAAGTGCCCATCTAAATATAAAGACGAAGAGATCTACATTCGTTCTGAAAAGGAAAGCTAATTCATGGATAGTATACAATACATTGGTGAGCATTTATGGCCCGGTCGAATAGGCCATGCTGCCATTTTGCTGGGTTTTGTGGGCGCAATGCTAGCTTCAGTAGCCTACTATTTTGGCACCCAAAAGGCAGATACGCCAGATGAGCACAGCTGGAAACGTTTAGGAAGAGCCGCATTTGGTCTACATGGCATTAGTATCTTTACCGTGATCGGTATCATCTTTTATTTGATGATCAACAAGTACTATGAGTACCAATATGTGCAAGGCCACGTTTCTGATGATTTGCCTTTTCGATATGTTTTTGCGGCCTTTTGGGAAGGGCAAGAAGGTAGCTTCCTACTATGGATGTTTTGGCATGTGGTCTTAGGGTTTGTGTTGATGCGGATAGGGAAAAAATGGGAGGCCCCTACGATGTCTGTGCTGGCACTCATCCAAGTGCTATTAAATTCTATGCTCCTCGGAATATATATTGGTTTTGGAGACGATCCGTTGAAGATTGGCAGTAATCCTACTCTACTGTTAAGAGAGGTCATGGACGCGCCGATTTTTTCCAATGCCGATTACTTGAGTTTAATAGGCGGGACGGGGCTCAATGCCTCCCTGCAAAATTACTGGATGACCATCCACCCTCCTACCCTCTTTTTGGGTTTTGCCTCCACCGCAATTCCATTCTGCTATGCGGTAGCAGGGCTATGGAAAGGAGAGCACACGGCATGGCTAAAGCCTGCATTGCCATGGGCTCTATTCTCCGGATCTATCCTAGGGATCGGTATTTTGATGGGATCGGCCTGGGCATACGAAGCACTCACCTTTGGAGGGTATTGGGCTTGGGATCCCGTGGAAAACACTTCGCTAGTACCCTGGCTAATTTTAGTTGCTGGTATCCATACAAATCTCGTTGCCAAGAACACCAATCACTCCATTCGAACAACCTACATATTTTACCTACTAAGTTTCCTTCTTGTGTTGTATTCCACCTTCTTGACGAGGAGTGGTATTCTTGGAGAGACCTCAGTACATGCCTTTACTGAGATGGGACTGGAGTGGCAATTGGTCGTTTTTCAAGCTACTTTCATTTTGATTCCGTTGATCTTAATGATCAGAAGATATAAGAGCATCCCTGGTCCTGAAAAAGAAGAGCCTACAGCCTCAAGAGAATTCTGGATGTTCATTGGTAGTTTAGTATTGCTTTTCTCAGGTTTACTCATTACGGGTTCCACCTCCTTACCGGTATTCAACAAAATTGTGCAGTACTTCGATCCGGTCTACGAAGGACGAGTCATTACAGACCCGGTTGAGCACTTCAATAAATATCAACTTTGGATTGCGGTATTCATTGGCCTGCTTTCAGGAACATCACAGTTTCTTAGGTATAAGGGCGTGAACTGGGCGAAGCATAAGCGTAAATTCTTTACACATATTGGGATTAGCTTGGCAGGGGCAGCCTTGCTCACTTTCTTGACTACCTTGTGGGTTTCTGCTAAGACGGTACCTTACCTTGTTCTCTTGTTTTCCGGAATTTTCACAGTGGTGGCAAACCTCGATTATTTGGTCAGTTTTTTGAAAGGAAACCTTAAACTGGGCGGTTCCACGCTTTCACATATTGGCTTCGGACTAATGATCGTTGGCATTATTGCCTCCGGTTTGAATAAACGGCATATTTCCTCCAATCCATGGGCGATGGAAGGAATGATTGAAGGGGCTGAAGATGATATTGCGCAAAAGAACATCATGCTTTTCAAGGGCAATACTATGGTGATGAGTGGCTATGAGGTGACCTACGTCAAAGATACCGTGGAGAACCGCACGCGAACTTATACCGTAAATTATAAGAAAAGAGGGGCTGATGGAGAAATCAAAGAGGAGTTCAATTTGACTCCAGATATTCTCTACGATAAAAATTTCACCAAAGTTGAGGTCTATAATCCTTCCACCAAGCATTACTTCGGAAGGGATATTTTTACTAGTATCCGCGCTTTGCCTCAAATAGAGATAGATGCTGAATTCCGCAAGAATCGTGAAGACAGTCTCCAGTTCAAACGCTACGAACTTCCTTTAAAGGAAACCTATACTTTCACCGATACGATTCCGATTAGAGATCGTGATACTTTCTCACTCCGTACTTTCACTGTACAAGTTGATGAACTAGTAAAAGGAGCTAGTCACCCGGATTATACGGCAGAAGAAGGAGATGTTTCACTGGGTGCCCGAATGCGTATTCGAATGAGTGGAGATGATAGCATTTATACTGCTATGCCTGTCATGGTTTTAAGGGGTCAGCTTTTGTACACTTATCCCGTTCAAATCCATGAGATAAGTTCCAAAGTACGCCTGCATCAGGATGTGCTAAATCTGGTCTTAACTCCAGAAGAGGAACTAGAATATACAGAATTCAAATTGAGCCAAGGTCAGCGATTCAATCTTGGGGAGATCAATTTCCAGTTTGGCGGCTTCAATACCAAACCGACCCATCCTAACTATACGGCCGAGGAAGGAGATTTAGCCGTTGGAGCTATGATTAACATCCAATTGCCAAGTGGAGAAGTTGCCCAAGCGCAACCTGTTTACCTGATTCGGGAAAATCGGCCGTTCAACATCAAAGATGAATTAAATGCCTACGGTCTTCATTTCCGTTTGACGAATATCGATCCCAAGGAGGAAAAGGTTAGCCTGATGGTCGCTTATAAAGAACCTCCTTCCCAAAATGTTCCGGTAGAAATGGCTACAGACTCCTTCCGTTATGATTTCTTGGTATTGGAGGCTATTGAATTTCCTGGAATCAATTTCTTTTGGCTAGGATCCCTTCTAATGATGATTGGATTGGGTTTCAGTATGTGGTATCGCATCAGGACGATGAAATCCGCAGCCTAAGCCCTTATCATCCAGATCGATATCCATGAATGCTCCTATCCAGCATATCGTCCTGATTGGAGCCGGCAATATGGCGACAATCTTAGGTAGGTCGCTACAGGCTGTCGGTATCCATGTAGTTCAAGTGTATAACCGAACCATCTCCTCCGCGATGGTACTGGCCAAGGAACTGTCCTGTAAGTATACAGATCGCTTGGATAGCCTCGACACGGAAGCCGACCTCTACTTGCTTTGTGTGAGTGACCAAGCCATCCAAGGCTTAGTTCCTGAATTGGCATACCTGGAGGACAAGTTGATCGCCCATACCTCAGGAGCGACACCAGGGAGCGTTTTTAAGGAACACTTTAGTCGATATGGGGTCTTTTATCCCTTGCAAAGTCTATCCAAATCACAAGAAATTGACTTATCCCAAGTTCCTTTTTGCGTTGATGCCGGCCTAGCATCAGATTTGCACAAGTTGGAAAAATTGGCGCAGCAGCTTAGCCAGAAAGTGTTTAAAATCAATGACGAGCAAAGGAGCCTATTGCATGTAGCTGCCGTCTTTGTCAATAACTTTAGCAATCATCTTTATGCCCTGATGGACGAATGGCTAAAGGAGGAAGACATTCCTTTTGACCTGCTTAGGCCTCTAATTCTGGGAGGAGCGCTAAAGGTTCAAGATTTAAGCCCGAGAGCTGCACAAACTGGGCCAGCCATCCGAGCTGATCAAGATACAATCGCTCGTCACCTAGAAATTCTGCAGGAAAAGCGACCAGATTTAATCGAACTATATAAGAATTTCACCCTAAGTATTAACCCTGATCTAGCCCAAAACAAAATTACCTAAGCATGCGAATCATTGGCTATTTAGAACATCCCCGCCTCAAAGTCACCGTCTTTAAAATGGACAATAAGTTATCGGTCAAGTTTGAAACGGGCATGCTGGAACAAACCTATAAATTCCGAACCCAAGCAGGGCTGGAAGGCTTGGCGGACTTAGAAAAATTAGTGGATACTGAGTTTGCATCGAAAGTCGAAGCGCAATTTGCCCAGATGCAAAAATATAGTTTCGACGCCTATGAGCGGCTAATGCCTGATGAGGAAGAGGATGAATTTGATACCATCATCTAGGACATAAATTTAGAACATCCATCGCACCCTGTTGGTTAGGCGGTGGACCGTCTTGGGAACACCCTCCACTTCTCCAGCAATTCTACCATCATAGGTTATATTGAAGGTAGTCACGAATGATAGATGGCTATTAATCTTCAGCTGTACAGAAGTTCCCGAAGATAATCTAGCCTCGCCGAGTGTGCTGATTGCGGGTTGATAATAGGAAGTGTTGGCAAGACGCAGCGTAGGGCTCAATTGCAATTGTGCTGAAAGCGAAATGCTTAATCGGTGATCTCTAAAGTAAGCCTCTCCTGCCTTCACCTCATTGTATTCAAACATATACAGCACGCCCCAAAACAACTTCTGTTTCCCGGTACCGAAAAGGTTAAAACGCGGGCCAGTACCCAACAAACCTCGATACCGAATTTTGATTCTTTCATCAAATTGACTTTGGCCAAAAGCCTCCCAGCTGATATGATCTGATAATTTTCGACTCCAGCGCAGATGGCCAAATCCAGCATTTACTTGCCGATTAGAGCCTGCCTGGATAAGATTGTAATTGCTGAGTAGGAGCCAGGTATCTTTGCGCTGGATGAAATCCATTCTTAAACCTGTATTGAAACTGAGTACTGAACTTGTATTACGAACCCAATTCAAACCTACATCTAGTTGCCCAAAGAGTCCAGTAGTATCCTTCATAAATCGTTTATCTTCTATATTCACGATTTGGGCACTACTCATACAGGCAAGGCCTACCCAGCACAGCAGGGTGAGTAACTGTTTTCTCATAGTTTTCCATTTAAGAACCCGAACTCAACAATGTGGTTCTGTTATGCCCCTTTACCAATACCTGCGGCCTCTGATCATCAAATAACGCTGCCCTTTTTTTGCCACTGGCAAAACATGCGCTAATTCACAAAAAGAGTCTCAATTGGCAAAAAATAGGCTGATAACATATCCCAAATGTCAAATTCAAATAGCTTCTAGGACAACCCATCAAATAGTAGACCAATTTTGCCTAGATCGATGAACCATTCACTCTTCTTACTGTTCGAGTAGGAAAACGAAAAGTTATGTTTGGATGGTTTAAGAAAGATCCTACTAAAAAGCTTGAGAAGAAGTACTTAGCGTTGATGGAAGAGGCGATGATGATTCAACGAGGAGGTGATATTAAGGCGTATTCGGCCAAAGTAGCGGAAGCAGAAGAAGTGATGCAAGAAATCGAACGCCTCAAGGATGAGCAGGAGCAGCAATAGGGATTCGTACTAGCGGCGAATCCAGTAACCAATGCTTTAGATCCTCTTTCACACAAAGCTACAACTAAAGAACCTAAAGCATTGGAAATGAATAATTTAATCTAGGTCTATGATCATGGGTGTCATCGCAGGTACAGTCAAGTCACCTGAGAGTTTATACACCTTTCCGCTAATCACGTCCTTTCCCGTCGCTTGAGCGGGTAGTGCCTCTGAAAACCTATCCAGTTTCAAGGTAGCAGGTTTTGTTCCCATGTTTAAGGCTACCATCACTTTATGGCTATCATTGTATCGGAAGTAGACGTAAGTATCATGCTCCGGAACATAGTGTAGCAATTTGCCATCGTGTAAAGCTTTTGCTCCCTTACGCCAAAGCAGTATATTTTTCAAAAAGTCCTTGGCCGCTTTCTGCTGGGGCGTTAATCCCTCTCCACTAAATCCATCAACCTGATCGCCAGCCCAGCCTCCAGGAAAATCACTTCGTATAATACCGTGATCTCCATTGCCCGGATTACTCATCAAAATTTCAGTCCCGTAATAGATCTGAGGAATTCCTCTAGTGGTAAGGATCATGGCTAAGCCCAATTTGAATTTGGCATAATCCTCTCCGATAGCCGCATAAAAGCGATTCATGTCATGGTTATCGGGAAAAACGACTAGATTATCGGGATCTGGATACAGGAAATCATTCGCAAGCATTTCATAAACAGGATTCCAGCTGCCTACATTCAGGGCTTTCACTAGATTTTCTTGGACTGGAAAATCCATCAAGCTCTTTAATTCAGAGGTATATCCATTGGGGTTTTGCTTGCCTCTTTGCCAATAAGAAACGATAGCCGGGTTACCGTTCCACTCCTCTCCTACTACATTGAAGTCTGGATATTCATGCATAACAGCTTCGGTCCATTCCGTCATGTAATCCATATCGGGATAGGGATAAGTATCCATACGGATCCCGGCAAGGTCCGCATATTCTATCCACCAGATGCTATTTTGAGTTAGGTAAGTAGCCAGGAGATCATTCCGTTGATTCAAGTCAGGCATAGTGGATACAAACCAACCATCAACAAATATTTGTCGATCTATTTTTGCCCCGTATGGATCTTGGATGACGGACTTTTTGTGATTAGTCTGTACATACTCGCCAGTGGAATTTAGCCAGTCTTCCGTTGGTAAATCCTCCATCCACCAATGCCCAGAGCCACAATGATTGACGATCATATCCATAATGAACTTCACTCCTTTTTCTTTGGCTTTCCTGCTCAAATCACGGTAATCTTCATTTGTTCCAAAGCGTGGGTCCACCTTGTAAAAGTCCGTGGTAGAGTATCCGTGATAAGAATACTCTTCCTGATCATTTTCCAATACAGGATTTACCCAGATGGCAGTGAAACCCAAATCTGCAATGTAATCCAGGCTTTTCTCGATTCCAGCAATATCTCCACCGTGGCGCCCTCCCTTGAACGCTCGATTGCTTTTCTCTTTCAATCCCTCTAAGGAATCATTGCTGGGGTCGGCATTCACAAACCGGTCCGGGGTGATCAAGTATAGGACATCGGAATTATTAAACCCTTCCCGTGTTGCAGAACCCTTTTCTCGAGTCAGAAATTCGTAATTATAGGATACGGCTACTTCCTGATTGGTATTCAAGAACACAATATTGCAGGTACCAGGCTCCATGGTTGGGTCCATCTTGAGATCTAGAAAGAGGTAATTGGGGCTCTTCACTTTGATAACTCTTTCTAGCGATAGTCCTTTGTATTGGACTTTGGGCCTTAGATGAGCAATATTTTCCCCATGGACCAATAGCTGTAAGTTGGTATTTTTCATACCAGCCCACCAAAAAGGCGGCTCAATACGATCTATCTTTTCTTGTCCAAAGACGGGAATAACAAATAGTAAGGAAAGGCATAGCAGGGCTATGCTGGTTGTAAAAGGTTTCATACTTTATTAGATTAGAATTCTAGTAGCAGAGCCGATTAACTAAGCCCTGCTACTCCATTCAAATTTATTCTTGTAAGTCTGATAGCTCGCTCATTTCTATCTCCACCTGCCCATCCAACTGCAATGATACTTGAATTGCATCCGGAGAAAGGTAAGCATTGGATAAATTCAACTCCCGCAAATCACCTTTCAAAAGCACATTATCCGCCACGGAATATCCTTTCAATTGCTCTCGGATTTGCTCCTTGATCTCCGTTAAATTGTAGTCCAGGTAAAAATTCAAGTTTTCCTCTAGCGTATTCTTGAACTTGCCTTTTAGTAGCCAAGCTGCGGAACGTAGTAGAAAGTTGCGGGAATCTACCGTATACTTAAGCTTTTTAATATCAATGGCATTAAATCTAGGATTATACTCAGGTTTTCCCGTCATGTAAATGCTGCCCTCGTAGGTGCCAGAAAGCTTAGTATTCACCACCAGCTGATTTCCTTGGCCGTATAACTCAATGTCTTCCACAATAATATGACGCTTTCCGTAATCAAAGCGTTCTCCCACCATATTCTCCTTAACTAGGCGTTCCGCCTCTTTATAACTGATCTCCGCTCCAATTTGAATTTCAAAGTCTTCCTTCGTTTCACGAACGTACTGAAAGGGAGGTAGAACGGTCGAAGCTTTATCTACGCTGGGCTTTTCTCCAATCTTTAGCCGGGGCCTAGACTGAATCGAGATGGTGGTAGAAATCGTTCCATCTTGTGCCTTGATAGGTGTCATCCCAATAGCTTCAGGATTAATCATCAACCAAGTATTGAAATCTGGGGCCACCAAAACAGGCTGAAAGGCATTCTCCCAAGCTTCTGAAATAAGCTTACTCATTTGAAAGTTCTCCTTAATCTGCTCGTCGATGGCTTCGGTGATCGTCGATTTAAAATTGCGTAGTAAGATATTGGCTACCGTACCAACAGGCAAACTCACTACTCCCATTTTCAATTTAGGTTGCTCCAACCACTCATGACCGATAATTTCAGTTGCCGTGCTTAGATTCCAATCCTGTGCAATATCAAAGAGGGTTTTCATTTCCACGGCGATGGAGCCCTCCCCTTGTAAGGTAGTGAAGCCAGCATCATACTTTATCCAGATCTTAAGTGGAACCTTATACTGCACAAAGTTACTATCAATCGAAAGATTAATATCGCCTTGTTTCTCTGCCTTCACCATCATATCATCACCATCATCCATATCATCGTCCTCATACACCATTCCATCAAATTGTCTGTTGAGCATTTTTTCAAGCTCACCCAAGCCCACTCTAATCGGAATGTTTAGCAAAGAAATCTTTTCTTCAAAGGGGTTCTCCTCATATTGCTCCATGGGCCGAGTAGGTTTCGTCGTTTTACAGGAAGTACCGATCGCCAACACGATCAGGGCCAATAATGCAGTACGCAAAGCCAAGTTTTGTATCATATTAGATTAGTTTCGCACGCAAGATATAACATCTGAGGCATTGATGTAAAGCTCAAATACTATTTTAATGGAAGCTAACGTTCCCAAAAGAATAAGCAACCCTTCCAGCTTTGCCTTGTCCTTACCATAAAATGCTAAAATATAAACGATGAAACGCCTTAATACATTTTTGGTTCTATTTACGCTCGTACTGCCCACACAAATATTTGCACAAGAAACGAACTGCATTGACACTAAAGCTTTTCTAGGTGTCCATAGTGATGATATCTCCCAAACTAAGGCTGAGATACTCGGATTTGAAAACCCATATGGTAGTTATATAACTAAGGTCATTGGCAACACAGCCGCAGAGACCGGGGGTTTGGAGCCTTTTGACTATATCTATGGTATCGATGACCTCAGAGCAAGTCGCTACGAAGATCTTTCAGACATGTTGAGTACTTTTCAGGCTGGGGATGAGGTTGTTGTTCACTTCTATCGAGGTGGGCAAGAGAAATCCCAACTGATTACCTTAGGGAGTCGATCTGATGCAAAATATAAGAATTTCAACAGCGAAGAAGATCCTCATCTGGGCATCTCCGACATGGAGATAAAACCCAATCGACTTGGTGTCAAAGTAGATGTTTCGCGCAGTTCCACGGCAGAAGAGATGGGACTTGTAGATGGTGATGTTATCACTGCTATTAATGGCCATAGCATTGTAGACTGGAGTGATATTTCTACCGCCATTGATGCCATGTCAATCGGTCAAACGATTGAAGTAGAGTTTGAACGAGATGGAGATATGCGAACAGCCTCTGCACCGATCCAATCTAGAGCAGCTACTCAACAACAGTATAAAGAACGCATTAAAGTAGAACGAAACAGTGGTGCTTTCCTTGGTATTTACTCTAATGTTCTATCTAGAGAAAAGGCCAAAAAACTTGGTCTTGACAATTACTATGGTTCCTACGTTACAGGCGTGATCGGGAACACGGCAGCTGAGCGAGCGGGTATAGAGCCATTCGACTATATCTACGGCATCGATGAATACCGTACCGGGGCCCGTCAAAACCTGAGTAACATCCTGCAAAAATATGAGCCAGGTGAAAGAGCTCGCCTCTATTATATGAGAAAAGGCGCTGACCGATCTACCAATGTCACCTTTGGGAGTCGTTCGGAAGCGGTGTATAAAGAAGTGGACAAATGCGATGAACCGTTCTTCGGAGTCTCTGGAGATCATTCTCGTAGCTGGAATAAAGGCGTGCCGGTGCAAGTTATCTCTAAATCTACTGCCGAATCCCTGGGCATGGAAGATAAGGATGTGATTTTGAGTATTAATGAAAATCCTATTATTGATTGGGATGATATCAGTACAGCCATCGACAATATGACGGTCGGTGAGAATATCAAAGTCACCTATATGCGGGACAATCGCGAGATGACGGGAATTCAAGCCATCAAATCCTACTGCGAGACGAAAGGTCTAAGTGGTATCGACAAGTTTAACATCGGAGATCGCGAAATCGTTGTCACCGGAATAGACCGATCGACAAATAGTAGGACCTTTAAAGCCGTAGACTTTACCAATGTTGTAGTCAACGTCCAAGACATCAGTCAGGAAGAATCAAATAAGTTGCGAAGCATAGGTGGCGTTCGGATGAGCAATAATACCTTGTCAGTGAACAATTTACAATTGTCTCCTAATCCGCAAAAAGGTCTTTTCCATTTGCGTTTCAACCTCCCTAGCAGGGGTTCTACTAGGGTTCAGATCTTTAATGAAGCGGGGCGAAACATCTATGATTACGATCTAGGTAACTACAGTGGAGCATTTGAAGATGAGGTAGATATTTCTCAAAATGGTAACGCTAATTACTTCCTCACCGTTTCCCAAAATGATCGGGTAATGGCCAAAAAGATCGTTTTACAAAAAAGCTAATCCTCGGGTTAATAAAGAATTTAGAAATCACCTTTTGATGGCCAGCCTCTATTTGGAGGCGGCCATTTTTCTTTTATAGGCCTTTCTCTTCTCTGCTGCTGTGAAAAAGATAAAAAGCTGCTAAGTTTAGTTCCCCTTCTTGGATTTCCGCCTTGTACTGGACCGAGCACTATGAATTCCTCTACAAAGTGCTATATTTATTGTCGCAGTCTAATGACAATTTACATCAATCCATTACGACTCACTGGCGTTTTACATTAAACACTCCTGTATGAAAAAACAACTTTACTTGAGATATTTAGGTCTCATCATTTTCGCTCTAACCGCATTTAGTCTTAGCCCTAGCTGGGCACAACAAGAAAAAGACATTAAGAAAGCCCCTGCAGGTGGCTTTGCCGAAGCGCTTTACAATTCTACCGAATGGCGTAGTATTGGTCCTTTTCGGGGCGGCCGAGCCTCTACCGCGACCGGTGTACCTGGCAAACCTAACCTGTATTATATGGGCGCCACTGGTGGTGGGGTATGGCGAACCAAAGACGGTGGACAGACCTGGGAAAATATTTCCGATGGGTACTTCGGCGGTTCTATTGGCGCGGTAGCTGTCAGCGAATACGACCCAAACGTAATCTATGTTGGTGGTGGGGAAGTCACCGTGCGTGGTAATGTTTCCTATGGATACGGCATGTACAAAACCGTAGATGCAGGTAAAACCTGGAAACATATCGGCTTACCTAACTCCAAGCACATCCCGCGTGTAAGGATACACCCCAAGAATCCTGACTTGGTCTATGCAGCCGTTCTTGGTGACCTATTCAAGTCCAGCGAAGAAAGAGGCGTTTATCGTAGTAAAGACGGTGGCGAAACTTGGGAAAAGATCCTTTTTGCCAATGCTGACGCAGGGGCTGTAGAACTAGTACTTGATCCCAATAACCCAAGAATCATCTTTGCGGCAACGTGGCGAGTACGCCGTACGCCTTACAGCCTGGAAAGTGGAGGAGAAGGTTCCGCACTTTGGAAGAGTACCGACGGTGGAGACACCTGGACCAACATTTCGAATAATAAGGGCATGCCAAAGGGTGCTTTAGGTATCATTGGTGTAAGCGTTTCTCCGGTTAACTCGGACCGAGTTTATGCGATTATCGAAAACCAGAAAGGGGGCGTTTTCCGCTCTGATGATGGCGGCGATAATTGGGTAAAGGTCAATGAAGATAGATCCCTACGACAAAGGGCTTGGTATTATAGCAAGATTCACGCAGACACCAAGGATGAGGATATCGTTTATGTCATGAACGTATCCTATCACAAATCTACGGATGGGGGCCGCTCCTTCAAGTCCTCTAATGCGCCGCATGGTGACCACCACGATCTTTGGATCGCTCCGGAAGATAACCAACGAATGATTATTGCTGATGATGGCGGAGCCCAGGTAAGTTTTGATGGGGGTGAAAACTGGTCTACCTATTACAACCAACCAACAGCTCAGTTTTATCGAGTAGTGACTGATGATCATTTCCCGTATCGAATCTACGGGGCGCAACAAGATAACTCAACGGTGAGAATTGCCCACCGCACAGATGGTGGATCCATCGGTGAACGGGACTGGGAACCAACCGCAGGTGGCGAATCTGCTCATCTAGCGATAGACCCCACCAATAATGACGTCGTCTTTGGAGGAAGTTATGGAGGTTTTCTAACTAGAGTAAATCATGAAACCAAGCAGCGTCAAGCTATTAATGTTTGGCCAGATAACCCGATGGGTTATGGTGCGGTAGGGATGAGATATCGATTCCAATGGAATTTCCCGATTTTCTTCTCTCCACATGATCCGAAGAAATTGTATACCGCCTCCAATCAATTACACGCTAGTACCAATGGAGGACAATCCTGGGAATTGATTAGCCCGGACTTAACACTGAATGATACGAGCTTGATGCAATCCTCTGGCGGACCAATTACAAAAGATAATACGGGGGTAGAATACTATTGTACAATCTTTGCCGCATGCGAATCCCCCTATGAAAAGGATTTGCTGTGGGTAGGTTCGGACGATGGACTGGTGCATGTCTCTAAAGACGCAGGCAAGAATTGGGAAAACGTCAGCCCTAAAGGCATGCCAAAATATATGATGATCAATAGTATCGACCCAGATCCTTTTACGGAGGGTGGTGCCTATGTCGCTGGTACGCGTTATAAGCTAGGCGATTATACGCCCTACCTATATCGCACCAAGGATTATGGTAAGACCTGGAAATTGATCACCAAAGGAATTGATGGCGAGCACTTTACTCGAGTCGTCAGAGCTGACCCTAAACGTCCAGGTCTGCTATATGCAGGTACTGAAACAGGGATGTACATGTCTTTTGATGATGGGGAAAACTGGCAGTCTATGCAACTAAATCTCCCGATTGTACCGATCACTGACCTGGCAATCAAGAATGACAATCTCATCGCTGCTACTCAAGGAAGAAGCTTCTGGTTGATCGATGATCTAACGGTCTTACATCAGTTAAATAATAAAGTGGCGCAGAGCAATTTCAATCTGTATAAGCCAATGCCGAGTTATCGGATGGGCGGCGGCGGTCGCTTCGGCCGTGCCTCCAAGACGAGCGGACAGAATCATCCGGGTGGTGTGATGGTGCATTATTATCTCGATGAAAAACCTGCCGATTCTGTGGAAGTGAAATTGAGTTTTCATACCCAGGATGGCGAGTTGATTCGTGCCTTCTCTACTAAAGCCAAGGAGAGAGCCGACAAACTTGAGGTAAAGGAAAATGGCAACCGCTTTGTTTGGAATATGCGTTATCCTTCCGGAAAATCCTTCAAGGGGATGATCATGTGGTCTGGTCGTTTGACGGGACCGAAGGTCGTACCTGGCAATTACAAGGTGAAATTGACCATCGGCGATCAGTCGCAGGAGCAGAACTTTGAGATTCTAAAAGATCCTCGATCTGAGTCCAGCCTAGATGATATGCAGGCTCAATTCACGTTCCTAAAGGAGGTTGTAGATAAAGCCTCTGAGGCACACCAAGCGATTATTGATATTAGGGACATCCGTCAACAGATCAAGACTTACACTGATAAGTTAAAGGATGACGATAAGATGGAAGATGTCCTAAAAAAGGCGAAGTCTATCACCAAGTCGATGACGGAGGTCGAGGAAAAGCTTTACCAGACCAAGAACCGAAGTCGTCAGGATCCATTAAACTTCCCGATCAAGCTCACCAATAAGCTGGCACATTTGAATGGCCTTAATGGCAACGGAGATTTCCGCCCTACGGCACAGTCTTATGCAGTGAAAGAGGAACTCTCACAACAGATAGATAAGGCTCTAAAGCAATTTAGAAAAGTAGTGAACGAAGAAGTGCCAGAATTGAATCGCATGATTAGAGAAAGAGCAGTCGATCCAATCATGATGAAAGAAAAAACGCCGGTGAATTAGGAAAGAGGAAGATTGAAATCGGAACCGGAAGTAACAAAGGGGGAAGCTGGAATCATTTCCAACTTCCCCCTTTCGATTTCCCCCCTTTCGAAGGCGGAAGTTCGAAATCGAAAGGGGGAATATCACGTCCGGAGATTCCTGCTTCCGATTTCTCATTTCCCACTTGAGGCGGGGAAGGATAGACCCCTAGGGCTTATCCGCCTTACCTGCTTTTTCGAAGTCTCCGGCCTTAATCATCACCATTTTGTTCAGATCAAGGTGTTTTTTCATGGCCTTATTAATCTGAGCTGGCGTCAAAGCAGCGATCTTCTTCTCTAATTCCGCATCGTAATTCATATCACGATCTAGGAATAGGTAAGAATTCAACTTTCCTGCCAAGGCTCCGTCTTGGGCTCTGCTTACCTCCTGGCTTTGCAACCAACCAGATTTTGCAGCTTCTATTTCTTCGGCAGTAAAACCGTCTGTTGCCACCTTGGTCATCTCCTCACGAAAGGCTTTTTCCAATTTAACGGCATTTTCAGGCGCATAGATGGCAAAAGCATAGAAAGAACCGACAGGGTCCATTGCATCTCCCGTAAAATTAGATCGTACGGTATAACTCAAACCTTCCTTCTGGCGAATACGAGTAGCCAGGCGAGAATTCAAGAATCCACCTCCTAGCATGTAGTTGCCCAACATCATGGCTGCGTAATCAGGATGGTCTTGACCAATTTCTAGATTTTGGGCAGCAATAAAAAAGGCATTGGCCTTGTCTGGCGTATTAATCACCTCAGAACCTGGCTTTGGCTGATAATAGTGATCCTTTAAGCGAGCATATGGCTTCGGGCTTTTCCAGTCCTTAAAGCTCTTTGCAAGTGCTTTTTTAGCTACACCATCGTCAAAATCACCTACTATAGAAACGGTACCATCCGTAGCTCCATAATACTCTTTATGGAATTTTCTGACGTCTTCTATTGTGACGGCCTTGATCGCAGCCAGTTGTTCATCAAAAGTCATGGTATAACGCACGTCGTTCGTTGGCCAATCATTCATGACCCGTTGCAGCTTCTGTACAGCCAAAGCCTGTGGGTCAGACTTCTGATTTTCGATTGCTGCAATTCTAGCCTGCTTCAATTTTTCAAATTCATCCGCTGGGAAGGTAGGTGTTTTCATCATTTCTCCTAAAAGCGCAACTACTTCGGCTAGGTTATCACGCTCCGTTTGGATCATGGCGCTGGCCGAACCTCCTCCTCCAAAAACATTCACTCTAGCCTTTAGGCGATCTAACTCATCTTTAATGCCTTGGCGATCCATGCGCTTCATGCCTTTGTCAATCATCGCAGCGGTCAAGGAAGCTACGGTAGATTTGCCACTAAGTGTTTTAGCGTTACCGTAGCGAAGCGTCATGCGGCCCATTACGACATCACCACGGGTTTCCTTCGGTAGGAAAGCATATTCCAAAGAATTTGGAATTTCATCCATGGTGGTACGGGCATTGATATTCGCTGGAGAAGGATCGAATTCTTCTCCTTCCGCAATAGCTTCTCCTCCTTTGTAGTCTTTCACCATGGCTTCAATATCCGGCACAGCTGGAACCTCCACGCGATCAGGAGCGTCCACAGGAACGAAGCGTCCGACCGTTCTGTTGGAAGGCTTGAAGTACTTTTTAGAAACACTAATTACATCTTCAAGGGTTACTTTTTTCAACTGATCACGGTATAGGAATCCTAATCTCCAGTCGCCCAAAGCGATGAATTCACTGATCACCAATCCCACTCTTTCAGAATTTTTCAACAACTGTTCGATATCATTCAATAAGCCTGTTTTGGCCCTTTCAACTTCCTCCTCCGTTGGTGCATTTTCAGCAATGGCATCCAAGGTACTAATCATGGCGTTTTGCGCGTCTTCCAATGACTTCTCCTTCAACACATTAGCCGAAAAGTAAGCCAAGCCGGATTCACGCATGGAACGCACATAGCCAAATTGATTTGCTGCTAATCCTGGTTCAATCAATGCTTTGTACAGACGACCAGAAGGCTCATCTGTAAGGATTTCCATCAAAACATCCAATTTAGCATTGTCTGGGTGGGATGCCGGAGCCGTGTGATATGCACAAGCTACAGCCTGCACTTCGCCGGTACGTTTTAGGGTAACGGTTCTTTCACCATCCTGAGTCGGTTCAACCGTATAGGTTCTATACAGTTTGCGCTCTGGTTTCGGAATCTTTCCGAAGTACTCCTTGATTAGGCCTAATGTCTGCGCTGGATCAAACTTTCCAGCTACAGTCAATACCGCATTATCGGGTTGATAATACTTACGATAAAAAGCCTGTAATCTTTCAATCGGTACTTGTTCGATATCGGAACGGGAACCGATGGTAGATTTACCATAGTTGTGCCAAAGAAAAGCCGAAGAATAAATTCTTTGGGAAAGGATTCGACCAGGATTGTTCTCTCCTCTTTCGAATTCATTTCGCACTACGGTCATTTCGCTATCTAGGTCTTTCTTGGCTATAAAAGAATTCACCATTCGGTCGGACTCAAGATCCAAAGCCCATTTCAAGTTTTCGTCCGTCGCTGCAAAAGTTTCGAAGTAATTCGTGCGGTCAACGCTCGTAGTTCCATTTGGACGAGCGCCGTGTTCTGTTAGCTCTTGAGGAATGTTGGGATGATCAGGGGTCCCTTTAAATACTAGGTGTTCTAACAAGTGTGCCATTCCAGTCTCCCCGTAACTTTCATGTCGGGAACCGACTAGGTACGTCACATTAACAGTGATCGTCGGTTTAGAATTGTCTGGGAATAGAAGGACTTTTAAACCATTGTCAGTAAGTAGGTATTCCGTAATACCCTCTACAGAGGCTACCTTCTCAATGCCTTCAGGCAATTTCTGCATAGCCTTCTTTTGGCCTTGCATGGTTACATTGCATAGCAATATGGCAGCAAAGGCCAGAATCAGAGTGTTAATACGCATCAATCTGGTTTTATTACGCAATGCCGTAGAAGCCTTCTAGGCATTGCTTTGTTAAAAAATGAGTGTTAGTCTGTTAGCTGCGGGAGGGATCTACATCATGCCAACTTTTGAATTGGCAATTTAGCTATTGTCTCTCCATTTAAACCGCAAAATACTGCTAGAGCGTGTATCGCATTCTTATTTTAAGAATGATTGAATCAGGGTTTAGGTTGCAAAATTCCTAAGATAAGCGCCCTTTAAAGTCTTCAAAGGTAAAGGTTTTAAGTACTTCCAGCTCTTCGTTTACCGTCCATCTACATATACTAGGATGCTTTACTCCGTTAAAATGGTTGGTTTTCACCATGGTATAATGCATCATGTCTTTTAGTATAACCCGGTCTCCTACCGCCAGTTCATGGTGGAAGCTGTATTCTCCCAAAAAGTCACCAGCTAGGCAACTCATGCCCCCTAAACGATAGCTTGGCTTTCCATCCACAGGATCTGTTGCACCAACAATCGAAGGGCGGTAAGGCATTTCTAAGGTATCTGGCATATGTGCGGTAAAGGAAACATCTAATATCGCCGTCTTGATTCCACCGCTATCAATAATATCTAGTACGGTACTGACTAAGTCTCCCGTTTCCCATGCGACGGCGCTCCCCGGTTCCAATATGACCTCTACATCGTGCCGCTGTTTGAAATCTCGCAGTGTGTGTATGAGCAATTCCACCTCATATGCTTCATGCGTTATGAGGTGTCCTCCCCCAAAATTAACCCAATCTAGATTTCCCAAATAAGCTCCAAAATGCTCTTCTACAGCCTTCACTAACAATTGGAAATGATCAGCTCCAGACTCACAAAGTGTATGTACATGGAGCCCTTTTACACCCGCTGGCCAATTATCCTCCAAAGTGCTGGGCCACTCTCCTAGCCGGGAGCCTACCGAAGCGGGATTGTAGAGGGCTGTCTCTACGGGTGAATAGGCGGGGTTTACCCTTAAACCGATAGATACCTCCTTAGGAATCCGGGTGTGATAACGTTCGTACTCGCTGATTGTATTGAAAGTAATATGACTGCTATATCGTATCATTTCATCGAACTCATCTGGGATATAAGCGGGTGCATACGTATGCGCCTTTTGTCCCATTTCTTCAAAAATCAAACGAGCCTCATTGAGAGAACTTGCAGTAGCACCGGAAAGATAACTCCTAACCAAAGGGAACAACTTCCACATAGAGAAAGCCTTCAAGGCCAAGATGATAGACACCCCAGCCTTTTCCTGCACTTCCTCCAGTAATTCTAGATTCTTGATCAACCTAACCTCATCCAACACAAAGGCCGGAGAAGGGCATACTTCATAATTGATTGCCATACCTTATAGCTCTAGGTCCAATCCAATTTTCTCTTGCCACCTTAAACCATATTGTCCAAGGCGGTCCAAGAAGGGATCAGGATCAAACTCCTCCACATTAAACACGCCGGCTCCGGCCCATTGCCCGGTCATCACCATCATAGCACCCAACATCGCCGGAACCCCTGTGGTATAGGAAACCCCTTGAGCACCAGTCTCCTTGTAGGCCGCCTCATGGCTACAATTGTTCCAAATGTAATACGTCTTCTCTTGTCCATCCTTGATGCCCCGAATTCGGCAGCCGATAGAGGTTTCGCCAGTATAATTTTCTCCCAGACTTCCAGGGTCAGGTAAAACAGCCTTTAAGAATTCCAATGGCACAATGTCCAGTCCTTTATAGGAAACAGGATCGATCCGCGCCATTCCTATGTTTTGAATTACGCGTAAATGCGTTAGGTATTCTTCGCCAAAAGTCATCCAGAACCGCGCTCGTTTTATACTAGGGTAATTCTTGACTAGCGATTCCAATTCCTCATGATAAATGAGATAGGAGCGCCTGGATCCGATGTTTGGATAAGTCAGATCCATGGAAATTTCATGCGGCTCCGTTTCGATCCACTGACCGTTTTCGTAATACCTCCCCTTCTGGGTAATCTCCCGAATATTGATTTCTGGATTGAAATTCGTGGCAAAAGCCTTCCCATGATCTCCCGCATTGCAGTCTACAATGTCCAGAAAATGAATCTCATCGAAGTGATGTTTAGCGGCACGAGCCGTAAAAATACTGGTCACGCCTGGATCAAAGCCACAGCCTAGCACTGCAGTTAGTCCAGCTTCCTTGAATCGATCCTGGTAGGCCCATTGCCAACTGTATTCAAACTTGGCTTCATCTTTGGGTTCATAATTAGCCGTATCCAGATAATGAACCCCGGCCTCTAGACAGGCCTCCATGATCGTTAGATCCTGGTAGGGCAAAGCCACATGTAGAACTAAAACCGGCTGGTAAGCCTTGATCAAGTTCACTAATTGCGGCACATTTTCCGCATCCACTTGCGCGGTTTCGATATGCTGATGACCGGTATCCCGTCTTACATCATCAGCGATTTCATCACATTTTGACAGTGTCCTACTCGCTAGCATGATGTGCGAAAAGACTGCCGGGTTTTGAGCACATTTGTACGTAACTACGCGCCCAACTCCACCTGCGCCAATGATCAAAATTCTCGACATTAACTTAGGATTTAGAGATTGATTTTATGATAAGATTTAAATTGTCTTGATGTATACTCCTAAGCCCTTTAGGAAAGTCATACTGGACCAACAATGCTGTTTCATCAAATACCTCTTCCCCTTTAGCATGCCGAAGTATGGCCTGCAAGTATTGTTGGGAAAAAATGATCCGTTTGCCCATTTCTGGGATATTCTGGCAGATTTGCCCATGTCCCGGAACCAATACCTTTGGCCGCGCCTTGCCGGCAATATTGCTTGCTTTTTCCAAGGTCATTTGATAATCTTCCAAACTATGGTAGATAAAGGGAAATTCTACATCGGACAGATAATCTCCCGCAATCCATACGCCGTAGGGCTCTAATAAGGCAAATAAGCCATCCGCATTATGCCCTGGGGCTAACCAAAAGCGGATACGTGTATGTTCAAAACTCAAGAAATCTTCGTCCTGACGAATTACGATCTGAATATCAGGATATTCGATGGGGTAATTTCGTTTAATGTAATGCTTATCATCAAAGCTTATGATCTGCTCAACCTCCTTATCCTTTGCTGGGTTTTGGACAAAAGCCTCACTGGCAATGGTGATCGCATCAGGGAAAGCTTTCCAACCGATAATATGATCGTAGTCGGAATGCGTAAATAGTAAATAAACTGGCCTCGTTCCCTTAATTGAATCCACATAGCATACAATTTCTTGCACTTCATGGGGTAGCCAGTTGGGATCTACTACCAAAACGAGATCTGGCGTGTCAATAACGGTTGAAGTAGTCTGGTAAAGCGCACTTTGAAACACACAAATACCCGCTTGCTTGAATTGAATCATCCTGCTTGGAATTACGATTTTCAGCTGAACAAAAAGGCCGTCAAAAGTAGTGCAGAATATCCAAAAAACCAGCGAAAATCTAGGTATTCTTTAGGTGAAATGCCATGCTTTCTAGACAGATAGATACATTGCGCAGCTTTTTCAAAAGTGAAAGCAACAAGCGTACCCAAGGCTATGCCTACCAAACCGAATTTTTGACCTAAATAGAAACTCAATGCAATATTGATCAGTAACTCACATGCCCCAATCCAGGTCAAGACGCGATTAGCCTTCAAACCGATCAGGATGGTGGAAGAAAAAACTAAGCGGCTGATAATAACAAATAGATAGACCTGAAAAACGGGGACGCTTTTTTCAAAATCCGCATTGAAGATCCAGGGAAAAAGGAAAGGACTCAATATCATTAGTAAAATAGAAAGTGGGAAAAGCAGATGGAATAAACGGAGCGAACGCGCCTTGATCAAGGGCAAGGCTTTCTTTAGGTCTGCAGCTACTTCTACCACCATGACATTGGAAAAGGCATTGGTCAGCGCTAAGGCGAGTGGTAGCTCTTGTGCTCCGTAGCGAAATACGGCAAACATTTCTTCATCTCCTCCAAACAGATACCCTACTAACCAGGCATCGAAGGCGGGCAGGAGTCCTCCCAGGATAGCATAGAGAATCAAAGGTAAGGCTAGGTGGATCCATTTCCGGACTAAGTCCAAATCAATACGCCAAGTCCTCTGGAGTGCTACGAGCCACAGGAGGTAAAGCAATCGCATTGCCCCTACCCCAATCAAACCATAGAAGCTATACTGAAAGTCATAGCCCAGCAAAATGGGTAAGACCATTGCCACCAACTGGGCGCTAAAGGAGAGCAGCCCGTATCGCAGAATATGCCAACCGTTTTGCTGTAAGACCAGATGGTTTTCGATTAGAAAGGAGGGAAAGTTAAGAACTACATAAATGAGAAAAAGTGAGTAGAAACTAAGTTGCTCTCGATGGACCACAAAACTCCAAAAGAATGCTCTACCCACCCAAGCGATACACACGACGAGCAGCCCAATCAGCAGGAATAGCAGCAATGCGTTGAATAGAAATCGCTGCTGCTGTGCTGCATTTAGTTCAGGATAATAGCTAAGCATTCCCTGGATCAGGCCAGAGACCAAAAAAAAGCTTAGAATATGACCTATAAAGA
Source organism: Saprospiraceae bacterium (assembly GCA_019634045.1). Classification (GTDB taxonomy): domain Bacteria; phylum Bacteroidota; class Bacteroidia; order Chitinophagales; family Saprospiraceae; genus DT-111. The sequence goes on along the minus strand of JAHQWA010000449.1, from coordinate 23,979 downwards.
GAAGTTGCTCGTAGTTACCGAGCTCCGCGGTAGGTAAATGGAGTTGTGCTAGTAAAACAGCGATGAGTATCAGACTCCCTTGCCGGCCTACATTGAAGATTTGTAAGGCCCGCAAGGGACTGATTTGGAGTAACATTTGGTATAAGTATTGTGACAATAGATTCTCCAGTTTTTCAGCTGTGCCTTTTGCGGCTAGGCTGCGTTAGTCAAAGCCTTTTGTAGCCTACAGCTACGCGCGGTTTCCCTGCCTTGCCAAGCCGCAAAATTCACTACCAACCATTCCACGATTCCTATTGTCACACTCCCTAGACTCCCAGCCTTAACCAATGATGGAATCGCGCTCTTTGAAGACCACGCCAAAGTCCTTTAGTTCCTCTAGCACTGGCTCGTATACTTCTCTCATCACCGGAATATTTACTCCCGTGGAAGTAATCTTCCCGTCCATGACCAAGCGAACAAAAATCCCCATAGGCAAACCTACTAATTTGGACATGGCGGTTTCTAACTCATTCTCTCCCTTAAGGATCAAAGTCGATTCGGTGAGATGTTTCTTGCCTCCCAATTCGTATTCAAACTCATGCTGCATCACAACCATATCCTTATCCCCTTTGCTCAACTGCCATTTTTCAAGCAGCAGATGTTCAAGGATCAGCGCCGGAGTGGCATTGGGTAACTTAATCTTCTTCTTGCGAAATAGACCTAGCCATTCCAATTTCCGCATCACAGGAGAATTCAGGTTTTCTCCAATGAGGTTGGCCACTTTTTCTTTCACCGAGCTTCCTGGTCGGCTATTCACATAACCGTCCATCCATTCGTGATAAGTAATATCTCCTGAATTCAAAATTGGGTAAGAGCCATCCGTGATTCCAATCTTAATCAAAGCGTTCCAGGCAGAACAGAACCCCATCGGGCGGAATGTACCTCGCAATATATTGGGAATCCCCTCTAGTCCGTAAATATCCTTATACAGGAGGGAATCCCTGTTGGGATATACTTCATATTCTCCCAGACCAGCTACGTTGACGACCCTATACTCCTCAAACAAGCGATTGTATGGCAAAAACCGGAGCTTGCCCCCTTGCAGGTATTGAGCTGTACCCTGCCCCATCAAGACCACATTTCTTGGGTTCCAGGTGAATTTGTAGTTCCAGGGATTGTCATCGCTTTCAGGCGCAATTAGGCCCCCTGTATAAGAGCGGAAGGCAATCAACTTACCTCCTTTTTCCTTGATCTCCTCGATCTTCTGCTTGGCAGACATGTGGTCAATCCCAGGATCAAGCCCCATTTCACCCATGAAGATTAGCTCCCGGTCTCTGGCCTCATCTCCCAAACGATACATTTCTTGTGAAACGTAGGAAGCTGTAATGAGATGTTTTCTAAGTTTGATACAGTCGTGTGCAACCTCCAAATGAAGATGGGCAGGCAATAGAGATACTACGATATCTGCCCGACTGATTAGATCTTTTCTATCATTCGTCTTCAGTACGTCAAGCCAGGCTGATCGGCCATTGGGATGATCTCCAATTTGATCAGCTGCCCGCTTGGGATCAGCGTCTGCCACAGTGACAAAGCAGCCTTTATCCTTCGCTAGCTGCAACACATACTTGATCAAGGAAGTGGAGGATCTTCCAGCTCCTATGATTAGGATGTTTTTCATTTCTTTTGACTTTAATCCAGAAGTCACTCCAAGCAATCCGTACGAACCATTACAGTGACTTCTTCATAATTTGTGTTAGGGTATAGACCTTTTTCAGTAGCCAGGCAGCTGCCTTTTGTATCGGTCGGCATAGCCGCTGCCAACGGCCAAAGTAAAGACGGCCGCAATATACCTATTGGGCCGTTTTTTAGTAAATAAAACGTTGATTTGTTGCTCTAGCTTTTGCACCTGAAACCCCCAAAAAGAGGTATGTTAGCTCCTGCATAGGTTGGCGAGGGGGCAAATTACAAAATTTTCACCAAGTGGGAGTTGAGAACGGCCCGAGGGTGGCAGAAATCAACAGCAAATTTCAGCTCAAATAAACACTATGCGCTATCTTCCCATGAAACTCTAGTTTGATTATGAAGCAGATACAACTGGAAACATCCTTTCTATCGCTTGATGCTAGCGAATTAACACCTCAGGAAAGAACGCTGTTAGACCAGGCGCTGGCAGCTTGTGATATGGCGTATGCGCCCTATTCGGGCTTCAAAGTGGGTGTAGCACTTCTGCTCGACAATCGGCAGATTATTCAAGGGGCAAACCAAGAGAATGCAGCCTATCCCATGTGTATCTGTGCTGAACCTGTAGCTCTTTCGCGCGCTAAACTGCAGTATCCTGAAGCAAAAATTCAATGGATGGCTGTCCGGGTAAAGAATGAGGCGAAGCCCGCTTTGGAGCCCGCAGCTCCCTGTGGAGCTTGTCGACAGATGATCAGTGAATACGAAGGTAGGCAGGAAGCCCCGATTGGTCTATTGTTGCAAGGGCAAGAAGGATTGGTTTATAAATTTGAGGAGATAGCGCCCCTACTCCCCTTATCCTTTAGTGGAAAATTCCTATAGCAATTACTTCCGAAACTTTTCAATATCCAGATGGCCGATATGCACCTTTCGTTGGCCTGCCTGAAGGTCTGAATAATACTGCTTTAAGGTAAAAATCGAGGAGGTGAAGGCCATTTCTTTCCAGGGAATTTCGTCTTCTTTAAACAAACGCACCTCTGCACTTTCTTCTCCAACCCCAAATTCTAGCTTTTCCATTCGGCCCAAGAAATGCATGTATACCTGATTGATATGCGGGATACTGTAGATGGTATGAATTTCCAAATCCACAACCTTTGCTAAGGCTTCTTCCCAAACTTCTCGGCTAGCACCATCTTCCACCCTTTCCCCATTCTCGAGGTAGCCCCCAGGTACATTCCAATAACCAAGTCGAGGTTCGATTGCTCTCTTACATAATAACACTTGGTCTCCCCAGATGGGTAGACAGCCTGCTACTATCTTTGGGTTGGAGTAATGTATGGTGCCACATTGCTGGCAGACCCATCTCGGCCGATTATCCCCGAGTGGTACATTAAACTGCAAGCGATCTGATCCACAATTACTACAAAAATTCATTTTTCGTTTCAAATTTCTCCAAGTCCTCAGGTGTATCTATGCCCATCGTCTCTAATTCAGTCAATCCAACCTGGATATTATAACCCGCCTCTAACCAACGTAATTGCTCTAAAGATTCCATGATTTCCAATCTACCTTGCGGTAAGGTAGCACACTTTTGCAGTACTTCATTTTTAAAAGCATATATACCAATGTGCTTATAGAAATCGTGATGCCTCAGCCACTGGCTGCTAGCCAGGTTGCGAACGTAAGGAATCGTACTGCGACTAAAGTATAAAGCTTGAGACTTTGCATTGAAGACCACTTTTACAATGTTGGGGTCCAACAAGGCCTTTTCCGAATCAATCTTCTTGCCTAGGGTAGCAATATCGACTGCAGGTGATTCATCAAACAGTTGAATGAGTTGATCAATCTGATTGGGGTCGATAAATGGTTCGTCTCCTTGAATATTTACAACAATTTGTAGCTCGGGATGTTCTGCGGCTACTTCCGCGCAACGATCCGTCCCGCTACGGTGACTTTTACTCGTCATCATTACCGCTCCTCCAAATGACTTAACATGGTCATAGATCCGTTGATCATCAGTAGCCACAATGACCTGATCCAATGCCTTGGCCTGGCAACACCTTTCATATACCCGTGCAATCATGCTTTTCCCCTTAATATCCACCAGCGGTTTGCCGGGAAATCGCGATGACTCATACCTGGCCGGGATTACGCCTAATACTTTCATAGGCGCAAAATAACAAGTAATGGTAAAATAATGCGTTTTAGAGATATTCTTGTACACATTGGATGGTCCTAAGCATTCATATTGGCTGACGATAGTCAGAACCCGTCCCTGGAGGAAGAGTCAGCTTCATTGCTAAGGCTAGCAAGCTCAAGAAACAGGAGCTAAAAAATCCGGCCCCATTTTTGTACATTACTTACTATATTTGTAGCATACCCCAATTCGCTAAGATTATGACCAAAACTATGAGATACTTGGCTTTTGTCATCGCATTATGGATGACAGCAAACACTGCACGAGCAACTGGAGACAGCCTTTTCTATCTACTCCCTCAAGACAGCGTTCTACTGCACATTGGAACCTACCAAGAGAAATTCTTCAATCATACCTTGGAGAAGAAGCAAACTTTATTCTCATTGGCAAAATTCTATGGCCTGCGGGTGCAAGAGCTTTATTACTACAATCAAGGCTTAAAAGAAAAGCGTTTGTCCGTAGGTGATCCAATCCGGATTCCTATTCCGAACAAAGCAATTCTGCGATATACCTATCCCGCATTCTCCCCTGCTCAACATGCCCGCGTTTATTATGTCGTGAAAAAAGGGGACACCATGTTCCGCATTGCGAAACACTACTTCAGGATGCCTATTGAAGATGTCATGGCCCGCAATCAAATGACCACAACGACGCTAAAGACTGGCCAAGTGCTACATATCGGCTGGATTAGTTTGGCAGGTGTGCCGGAAGATTATCGTAAGAACCCGAATGGTCCTTATCATCCACAGAATGAGGCCTTACAGAAAAGGTATTTAGATAAAGTAGTCTCGCGGAAGGAAAAATCCATCCAAGGAATCGCCATTTGGCAAAAGACCAGTAATAATGACCAACTCTTTGCCTTGCATAGGAACGCCCGTCCTAACTCGGTCATTGAGGTTACTAACCCAATGACTCATCGAACGGTTTATGCCAAAGTGATTGGGTCTATACCTGCCACCGCCTATGAAAACAACGTAGCCGTTGTGCTATCGCCCTTAGCGGCCAAATTATTGGGAGCCAAGGATCCCCGATTCTTCGTACAAGTCAAATATTATCGCTAGTCGTTTCTGTAGGATTGTTAACAGAACGTCAGGTTTTTTCCGAGAAGTGGTTCCTCGCTTCTCCCTTCCTTTCTTTTCTAGTACATTTGCACTTTGAATGGCAAATCAGATAAAGAATGGATATAAAAAACAACATACTAGAAACCATTGGTAACACCCCACTGGTCCAATTGCACAAGGTGGTAAAAGACGTCCCAGCCACCGTATTGATGAAGGTAGAGACTTTCAACCCTGGTCACTCGATCAAAGACCGAATGGCGCTAAAAATGTTGGAAGATGCCGAGGCTCGTGGAGATCTCCGCCCCGGAGGCACCATCATTGAATGTACCAGCGGCAATACTGGGATGGGATTAGCCCTAGCTGGCGCCGTTAAAGGTTACCGAGCTATTTTCACCACCAACGATAAGCAGTCCAAGGAAAAGATCGATCTGCTGAAGGCAATCGGAGCAGAGGTCGTCGTTTGCCCCACCAATGTAACGCCAGAAGACGAACGCTCCTATTATTCTGTAGCAGAGCGTCTCAGCAAAGAAATTCCCAACTCCTATTGGTTCAATCAGTACGATAACCTTTCTAATCGTCAAGCGCATTACGAGAGCACCGGACCTGAGATCTGGCAACAAACAGAAGGAAAAGTAACCCATATGATTGTCGGCGTAGGGACCGGCGGAACGATTTCTGGAACCGGCCGATACCTCAAGGAGCAAAATCCCGATGTTAAAGTTTGGGGAATTGACACCTATGGATCTGTCTTCAAGAAATATCACGAGACCGGTGAGTTTGATGAGAAGGAAATTTACCCCTACATCACCGAAGGCATCGGAGAAGATATTCTACCTAAAAACGTAGACTTCGACGTTATTGATCATTTCGAAAAGGTTACGGATAAGGACGGTGCGCTGATGGCGAGAAGACTGGCTAAGGAGGAAGGAATCCTACTAGGATACTCGGCTGGATCGGCCATGGCTGGTTTGTTACAATTGAAAGATAAACTTACGCCAGAAGATATCGTAGTGGTCGTGATTCACGATCATGGTAGTCGATACGTAGGAAAAATCTACAATGATGACTGGATGCGGGAAAGAGGTTTTCTAGAAACTGAAATGACCGTAAAGGAAATTCTAGGGCGAAAAGACAACAATGAATTCCTATCCGTAAAGACAACGGATACGGTTCGTGTTGCTTTTGATATGATGAAGTCTAAAGATATCTCCCAACTTCCTGTGATGGACGAAAACGAGAGTATTGTTGGTTCTTTGACAGAGAGCAATGTCTTGAGCTTTCTATTGGAAAATCCGATGCAACACTCAGATAAAAAGGTGGCCGATATTATGGGAGATCCTTTCCCCGTGGTATCTCTTGACCTCCCCTTCTCGCAGTTGAATAAATTTATCGATAAGAAAATTGAGGCGGTACTGGTAAAGACTGCCAGTGGCCAGATGCACATCATTACACAGTACGATATTATTCAAGCCCTATAGGCTAGATCTACGATACGGAAAAAGCCGGAGTAGGGAAATCAGTCCCCACCCCGGCTTCTTTATTTCATCTCCTATGTGATCATTAATTGGCCATGTCGCTGGTATCATTTTCAGGTACTTGGTAGAATTCTCGCAAACGCATAAGTTCCTTTTGCAAACGTTCCTTCGTCGCTTGATGTGCTGGATCATCCGCCAAGTTATTAACCTCTAGGCTATCAGTGGCTAAATCATAGAGTTCCCAGTCGTCAATGTCATGGTAAAAATGAATCAATTTATAGCGATCATCTCGAACCCCCTCATGCCGCTTTACATTGTGCCAGCCATGTGGATATTCGTAATAGTGATAGTAAACACTCTTTCGCCAGCTATCCCCCGTGTCTCCTTCCCAAATAGGACGCATCGAGGCACCTTGCATATCTTTAGGGGCTTCGACGCCAGCATAATCTAAAAAGGTGGGAGCAAAATCGAGATTCAATACCAGTTCATCACTTACCTGTCCTCCTTGCACACCGGCTGGATACCGCATGACCAACGGCATGGAAAAGGATTCCTCATACATAAAGCGTTTGTCATACCATCCGTGTTCGCCCAAATAAAAGCCTTGATCAGAAGTATAAACGACTATCGTATTTTCCGCCAAGCCTTGTTCGTCCAGGTATTCTAAAACCCGACCAATGTTTTCATCCACGCTGGCTACACTGCCCATATAGTCCTGCATATATCTTTGATACTTCCAGATGACCAAGTCTCTTCCCGTAGGAGGGTTTTCCCGAAATGCCTTTCGGATGGGATCGTAGTTTTCGTCCCAGACCTTCCTCTGCTCAGGGGTCAGAAGTTTTCGGAGGTTATCCCAGTTGCGCGGTGCACGGAAATTGCTTGCGCCTCCCCCACCTGTGCCAGTCTCCTCTCCGTAATCCTCCGGTAATAACTTCATGTCGGAGGACATGTACATATCTGCAATCTCCATATCCTGAGCAGCAGCAGCCTCTCTCCCGGCGTAGTCATCAAACAAGGTAGGAGGCAAAGGATATTCCTTCTGCAAGAACTCAGGGAGATCCTTTAGATTTGGCATCCAATTGCGATGCGGAGCCTTATGATGGTACAGCATGCAGAAAGGCTTAGTCGTATCTCTCTTTTCCAGCACATCAAGTGCAATATCCGTAATGATTTCAGTGGTGTATCCCGTATGGGTCATGGTATCTCCCATTCTTACCATTCTAGGATTGTAATAATTGCCCTGACCTATAAGTACATCCCAATAGTCAAAGCCGGTCGGTTGTGTTTTGAGGTGCCATTTTCCAATTACTGAGGTAGCATAACCGGCCTGCTGCAATAGCTTGGCAAAGTTCATTTGAGTCCCGTCAAAGTGATCCCGATTATCCCGTAGCCCATTCAGGTGACTATATTTACCCGTCAGTAGAACAGCTCTACTCGGAGCACAAATGGAGTTGGTAACAAAACTATTGGTAAATCGAATACCCTCTTGAGCAATTCGGTCAATGTTTGGTGTTTCGATCAAATCACTCCCGTAACTACTAATGGCTTTGCGAGCGTGATCATCCGTCATGATGAACAGGATGTTTGGCCGCTCTGTTTTGGGCGGTTCTTCTTCAGCTGTATTTTGGCAAGCAACAGCAGCAACTAAAAACAATAGGCAAAGTAGGCGTGTTAAAGACATCTTCAGTAAGTTGGTTTCGTTGTAATGTAAATGAGTATTCAGCCCTTCTGCTCTAGGAAGCTTCGGTCCAAACGGCTTGAAGGTTCCAAGTCACATATACGGCAATAATACAGTCTAATCGAATCCCTCAACATTTGATATTGGAAATGGATCGAACTATGAGATAGAAGCATCCTTTTGTCGCCGCTCCAATTCTTGCTGGATAATAGATCGGATGAGGCCACTAGATTTATAGGTACGAAATTTCTGGTGCAAGTAGATCTTTCCCACGGCGAAAGCAAGAATAAAGGAGAGGATCAGGAAGGTCATTAAATTAGACAGCCAAGAAATATCGACGGCATAGGCAAAGAAAAGAAGAATGAACCAAACGGAAACACTAGCCAGAATTAGGAAGAGCTTGCGATTAAACTGCAAGACTTCATATTCCTGTAAACCCAACTTATCTAAAAGGTGATATAATTCTTGATTAGTATAATACTGAGGCCCTGCTTCAATGATCATGAGCAAGTCATCATTTGCTTCTTTTTCAATTTTCCGCAAATGTCGATCTAGGAAAAAGTGCCTCATTCCTGCAAAAATTAGCCTTTTTTGGTGTGATTACGTTGATCTCACGATTTTGCGAACCGTATGCGAATTTAACCAAAAACGTTGGATTAAGCAATTTCTTGTATTGAAAAGTAAATAAGATCAAAAGCCTTCGCTACTGGCCCCTTCCACTATACCAAAATGGCACCAAGCTCTCTTTTTTTTCTCCTAATTCGTTTTGATACAAATGGACGATCCGCAGTCGATTGATCCCTTCGGTAAAATGTTGGGCGGGAATGTAGGTGAGCAGGCCCTCTTCTCCAGCATTAGGATGGGTATGCCGAAAGAACTCCAAACTATCCAATTTGCTGTCATTAATGTACAATTCGTAGTAATTGACTCGGCAATCTTTGATCTTGTTGCGCCGTCGACGGTTGTTTTCTCTCCGTGATAATTTCTCATCTTTTTGGTAAGCTTCGCAGTATTCATTGACCAGGACTTTCTCTCTCCTACTCATAGGTATAAATACGCGCAGCACATCTTCCGAGATTACGTCTGACGGTATTAGGGGAGCAAAAACGGCTCTTCCTGGAGTCATTTGATCTTCGTAGTTGTTGACAAAGATACGATGATCGGTTTCCGCCATGTCAAAAAAGGTCTGTTTTCGGAGTAGGCCTACATTAGAGTTCATGAAAACGGGGAATGAAATAAGCATCAGGAAGAAGATGCCTAACACTACCCAAATTCCTGTACGTTCTCGCTTGAAATTGGTCAGCAGAATATAAAGAATATAGTATCCAGGCTCATAAAATACATTGTACATAATGCGACCGAAAACCTTGACCGCTATCGTAAAATGGATCCGCTGTACCCATTTTTTATCCCTTAGTTTCTTATTGTTTAATATGCCGGAAAACATAGCAGGCACCAGGAATAGTAAGATGGAGACCAAAAAGACCGTAGTAATGCTTACGGGTAAGAAACTGGCAAGGATCAAAGACAGTACCAAACAAGAACAAATGACGATACAGATAGCAATGATCATGATGACAATTCCGAAAGTAGTACCAAAGATCAGGCTACAGAAGTCATCTAAACGTCGATTGAAACCATTTACATCAGGAAACTCTTCGGACAATTGCTGTAAGAAATGTTCGCTATGATAGTCTGTTTCTCGATTAATCCCATTGGGGAAAACAGAAACCAAACCGATCATTCCTATCCACAAGGCTCGCAATACGAAATGTAAAATGAAAGAGACAATCAAAAGAGAGGAACAGATCGTGAGATACCAAAAAATAAAGTAACAGATATTGAGCGCTCCCTCAGGTAGCCACAGTAGTGCCATATCAATCAATCGGCGAATGAGATCTGGGAGCTGCAAAGAGCCGTAGATCGCCGCTCCGGAAACCAACATCTCAGCTTGCCAACTTTCTGCTTCTAGGATCTGAAGCCAGGTGGGTTTTTCCTTATTTTCCATCTTTTCCGAGGTACTTAAAGTATTGCTACGATACTCTAAGGTAAGGATTGTGCAGAAAACTTCAGTTGCGCAAAGCAAAGCAAGTTCAATTCTACAAATACAAAAGCCGCACTGAATCCAAAGATCCAATACGGCTTTTCTATTTGCCTAGGAATGCGTCCTAGACGGCTATATCTAACTCAGTTTCGCTAAATCGCGAATGAGAATACTTCTTCGGTTGAAATAGATCAAATTAGCTCTTCTCAAGTCATTAAGCACGGAGGTAACGGTCTGCCTAGATGTCCCCGTAATGTTGGCAATATCCTGTTGGGTAAGGCTATGCTTGATCAGCATCTCATATCCCACCCTTTTGCCTTGACGAGAAGCACTTTCTTTCAAGAAATCAATGATTCGACGGCGAGCATCCTTGAAGATGAGCGATTCCAATCTATTCTCTACTTGTCTTAGACGATCCCCTAGCAGATTCAATACACGCATAGATAAATCTGAGTAGCGAGGGAGCAATCGAGTCAAGGTCTTGATGGGAACTACAACCATCTGCACGTCAGCTGTCATAGCCGAGCCGAAATCTCTATAATTTTCTTCACCGATAATCCCTAGTTCGCCGAACATAGAAAACGGATGTAAGATGCGTTTGATCACCTCCCTTCCATCATCAAAATGGGCACCAATTTTCACACTTCCTCTCAGCAGGAAATAAACACTGTCGGCAGGAGCATCCATCTTGTAGATAATGGCATGTTTTGCCATCTTCTTGAAGGAAGACTCGGAAGCGACCAATTTAAGGATATGAGGATCTAATCCCTGAAATAGAGGGAAATAAGACAATAATTCTTCAATGGACTTCTGATGATACCTTAGTTGCATTGCCGTCGTTTTATTGGTTAGACATTTACCTAGCTTGACGGTACAAAAGTGCAACATAGAAAACAGGCAAAAAAGTACAGAAAACGCGCTTTGTCAGAAAAAACAATTCAAATTACTCAACACAAACAACTTACTTTCAATTACTTACAACGACAAGATAGTTGTATTTGTCTAAAAATCAAGAGTAAATTATGCTTTTTACAAGGTCTGTTCCATCGACAATATCTACCTGATAGGCTTCCGCCTCTTTATCAAAAGCCTGCTGATAGGCCTTTTTAACAGCTGCAATGAATGCCTCACTTTGGGATCGATCCACCAGATTGATGCTGCAACCCCCAAAGCCTCCCCCCATGATTCTACTACCAATCACCGCCGGATGCTGCTCGGCAAAATCCACTAAAAAATCTACTTCTTTACAACTTACTTCATACAGATCTCTCAAACCCGCATGTGTCTCAAAGAGCAACGGGCCTACGTCTTCGGCCTGTCCCTCACGCAATGCTTCACACACCTTCAGCAAACGTTCATTTTCGCTAGTCACATATAGACAGCGTTTGAAAACGGTAGGTCCGAGGTCATCGGCATGTTTCAAGACCTGCTCCTTGGAAGCATCTCTCAAACTCTGTATAGCTGGATAGAACTGCTGTAATATTTTGACGCCTTCTGCACACTCCTCCACTCTAGCCTCATAGGCCGATTCACTAAGGTCGTGACTTACTTTAGAGTTGATCAATACAATTTCATACTGCCCCAAGTCACATGGAATATATTCATATTCAAGGCTCCGGCAATCTAGGAGTACCAATTGCTTTTCTCGCCCCATCAGACTAGCAAACTGATCCATGATTCCGCAAGGCACACCTACAAATTGGTGGGAAGAGCGCTGGGCCAAGCGGGCAATATCTGGCTTAGTAATTTCAAACTCAAAAGCAGTTTTAACCAGCGTGGCAAAGCCCGTTTCCAGGGCCGCTGAAGAACTCATACCTGATCCTAGGGGAAGATTTCCACCAAAAACCACATCCAGTCCTCCCAAGTTCACACCTTGCTGACGATACTGATCGAGAATACCGGTCAAATAATTTATCCAGAGTCTGCTGCTCTTTTGAAATATACCCGTCAGGGGGATGGTATCGTATTCATCAATATCAGCCGCATAGACTCGGCAATGGTCTAAGCCATTTAAGGCCCCAGCAAAAAAGATAAACTTATCTATGGCTGCCGGCAGGACATACCCCATATTGTAGTCAGTATGCTCGCCAATGATGTTGATACGGCCACAGGCACGTATCTCATAAGTAGGTGTGCTACCGAATCTTTGCTCAAACAAAGATTTGATGCTATCGAAGTTGTGCATATTTAGATAAGTGTTAGCCCTCGTCCATGTTCATATTGTGGAAGATACTCCCCACGTCATCATCTTCCTCCATTTTCTCAATTAACTTGATTACATCTTCCACTTGTTCATCGGAAAGATCCTTGGTATGACTAGGGATTCGTACCAAGTCCGAACTATCTACTTCCAGGCTTTTTTCTTCTAAAGCCTTTTGCATGTCTCCGAAGCTTTCGAATTCGGTATACAGGATAATCTGGTCTTCTTCTTGATTTAGTTCTTCAAGGCCAAAATCGATCAATTCTAGTTCCAATTCTTCCACATCTAGTTCTCCAGCCTTGAGCTTAAACACGCCTTTGCGAGAGAACATATAGTCTACTGATCCGGATGTACCTAAGGAGCCGCCATACTTGGAAAAGATATGGCGCACATTAGCTACCGTTCTATTGTTATTATCTGTCGTAGCCTCTACTATTACCGCTACCCCATGAGGAGCATATCCCTCAAACAAAACTTCATCGTAGTTTTCTGCATCCTTGGAACTCGCTCGCTTAATCGCATTTTCGATATTCGCCTTTGGCATATTTGCAGCCTTACCATTTTGTATAGCTAGACGCAAACGAGGATTGTACTCGGGATCAGAACCTCCTTCTTTAACTGCGATGGCAATTTCACGTCCTACTTTCGTAAAGACTTTGGCCATATTGGCCCAACGTTTCATTTTGCGTTCCTTGCGATACTCAAATGCGCGTCCCATTTGTACGAGATTTAAATGACTTGATAGATCAAAAATTCGGGGAGAAGTTGATTCTTGCTACTTGGTAATTGCGTTGCTTCTTGGCTATGTTTCGTAGTTCTGCCGAATGGTGTCCAGGGGCTGGACATCTAGTCGTTAGCAGTTCTTTTCGAGCGAAAATACCCAAGAGCGAACGATCTAGGTGGCTGCTCCCCGATATAGCGGTGCAAAATTAATTTTTTCCAGGCTTCTCGCAAAGTTTTTCCCTTGTCGAAGGAATCTTGCTCCAGAATTTTTCTGAAGGATGCCAAGCTAACAGTACCAACGAAAACTGGCTCCTCAATCTAGTTGAAGAGCCAGTCGGATGGCGTTTAGTCTTATTTATGTAGGCAACCACCTGGCTACCCCACATTGAATCTATGCTCTAGGAACCAAAACAATCTTTTTGGAAACTACTTTCTGCCCTTGCAGAATTTGTACAAATAGCGTGCCTGGAGTGGCTTTGCTAGACAAATTGATTTGATCGTTGTAGATTCCATCAAATTGATTAATTACCTGATTGTAAACGACTTTTCCATTTACATCAATTACCCGTACCCTCGTTGGAACAGGATCTGCCTTGAAGCGCAGATTAAATTGACCAACGGTTGGATTAGGGAAAGCACTGTAGTCATTTAACTCCAAGGTGTTGTCGATCACTAGTTGGGGTTGTTCTGGCAACTCCTCCTCTACTTGTGGTACAACTTCGATTACCTCTTCTACTACTTCCTCTTCAGCAATGGGCTCTTCGATTTCTTCATCACAAGATTTGAATTGAGCCGTGATCTCAGCGAAAGTTCCTGCTCTTTCCACTTGTACCTTGAACCAATCCCCTGCTTCATGCTTATTGCGTTCACGCAATAGCTCACCGTAACTATTCACGCTTACCCCATCAAAAGAAGTAATTACATCACCTGCTTTGATACCATACTTTTCAGCAGGTGTATTACCGATGATATTAGAAACGTGGATTCCTTTTCCTTCCGGGCCGTTACCTCCTAAGGATACGCCGATAAACACCTCGCAAGGGTCTCGATCCCAGCTACTACGGCTGCGATACAAAGTAGACTCTGTAGTAGAGGTTAAACCGTCTCTGAGATAAGTAACATCCACCGTTTGTCCCGGCTTATACTTATTCAACTCATTGCGCAGATCTGTGCGGTTATTGACCTTTGCACCATTAATACCGGTGACAATATCACCAGCCTGGATTCCAGCAGCTCGGGCTCCGCCTCCCGCTACAGTGCTAGAGACCTTCACTCCCTGCTCTCGACTACTTTCATCTAAGTAAATCCCTAGCATGGGGCGATCACTGCTGCTGTTGACTTCTTTGTAGTCAAAACGCTCGAAGTTCAGATTGCGAACTTGCTTCAGGCTTTCCTGCAACTCTTTTTGCATCAGCTCTAAATCATGCTCTTCACCATTGGCGCCATCTGCTTGTCTATGAATATAGATCAGAGCATTTTCGCCAGTGACGATCTCAACATCTTTCAATTTGTTGAAGGCACTGTGTACTTCGACGTGGACATTCCCTGTTTGGCCTTTAATCTCGTCCAGGTATTGCTGCAGCGCTTGTTGGTCATCAAATCTCTTTTTGACCACTTTCTTAGTGCCGTCTTTTGCAGTAGTACGTTGGGTTACTGTAACCGGAGAGATTTTTTCCTGCGCTTGTAAGCTAATGCTTACGATAAATAACATCAATGTGGCTAGACCTAGCCGTTGCCATGTAAAAATTCGCATATCGGGCAATTTTTAGGTGAAAAAAGCTTGTTTAGTCGAAAAGACACGACGATAGGTAAGATGTTGCACCACTTCACCAAAATTTATGTTTTAGGACCGCTAAGTGCTTAAAACCTATTCCAGGTGCTTCATCTAGCAAGGGTGTGATTTCTCAACTGTAGCAAAGACGGTTTGATATGCGAAAAAGTTTCACTATAAGTCTAGCTCGAAGGGCTGGCCTCAGATCATTGTGTCAATTGAATCAGAGGAGTGTCTCATGCCGTACGGCTTATTCCGAAGTGGCTGCTTCTGTTGGTTCTAGCGATTCTGTTTCACTAGCTTGGTCTACGGGTACCAAACCCAAGACTTTCTCCGCAAACTGATAAGATGCCCTTCGCACATTTTCTAGGTCTTTGGATTGGCAGCCCGCCGCAATGACATGGGTCTGTGCTTCGGGGAAGGGAACAAAGCTTTTATCTTCTTCAGGAGTAGATATCTCTGCCATAAAATCCTTCATGGCAGCTACGGATACGACCATATCTTGTTCTTCTTCATTTTTATAATAGCATCCAACGAATACAGGGTGAGAGATTTTTTGGAAGATTTCGGGTTTCATGGTCTGATCCAATAAAGCCTGTAAGGCGATGAGGCCTTCTAAACGGTAAGTGGTTGTCCAAGCTGGATCACAACTCTCCGGGACCGTAAAAGACCGGTATTCTCCTCCGGTGGTGGCTCTTGCCAGCTGCAGTCCCCAAGGTTTGGTCAGTAGGGTCGAGGCACTACTGTAAATAGCAATGTTAGGAGAGTACATGATTTGTGCCTCTACAATATCTGGATTTTCCGCCGCCAAATAGGCACTTAAGGTGCCACCGGTCGAGCAGGACATCAGGATAACCTTATCCCCTAGCAGCTGCCCTAGAGCGATCGCTTCCTTGGCGGATTCCACTAGGGCCTTAGGGGTAAGATTGAGGAAGGATTCTTCCGAATTTCGGCCGTGATCAGCCAAACGCGATAGCAGCAAGTTACAACCGTATCGTTTGGCAAAATCTTGATGAATCGGGGCGCCTTCCATGGCGCTAGCAGAGAATCCATGCAAATAGACAATGCTGTAGGGCGTTTTACGAATAGAGTCCGCCCAGATGACTTGCGCTCTGTTTTCCGGAAATACGTCTGGCACCTTATCGTCCTGACTAGCTAAATAAGCTTGGATTTCAGCCAGTGGCATGCTCATGGCTTCAATCTTACCATCAACTTTTTCAAAATCCTTTTGCGGGCCAAGGAAAACCCCTCCAACAAGGATAAGTGGAATCAAATATCTTTTTTTAAGCTTAAGTTTCATCTATTTTATCTTTTAAGGCTTGGATAAGTGTAGGTAAAGATTCGCCAAGTTGCTCCGGTAATGCTAGCATTTTCGCGGCCAAACGGTAAATCTTATGTGGGGAATCGCCGCTTTCACGCCAGGTCTTCAGGGCAGAAGCTCCCTTTGACTTAGCTAGCTTTTCTCCTTCCTCATTCAATAGCAGTTCATGATGCCAAAAGAGGCTCTGCTGAAAACCGCCTACGTTCAATTGCTGTGCTAACCAAAGCTGAGCAGCACTTGACCACAAAAGATCCTTTCCCCGAACTACAAAGTTAATATTCCAATGAGAATCATCTATCAAAGAAGTCAATTGATAGGCAGGGAATTGGTCTTTTTTCCGAACCACATAGTCTCCCATTCCGATATTAAGATCTAAAACCATAGGATCGGGATGTTGCCAATCTCTCATCTCTACTTGAGCTACAGCCGGTAAAGCTATCCGCCAAGCGGCACCCTCGGTATCTAGTGGATGCCCACCTTTCCTGCAATGCCCATCATACAGAAAGCCATTGATCGCTGCCTCTCGTACCCGCTTTCTAGAACAAGTGCAAGCATAAACCAGTCCATTTTGCTGTAATTTATCCAAATATTGACGATACAACTCCATTCGGTGTCGTTGGGAATACTTGGCCTCAAATTCATCCGGCCCACTGGGACCCAAATCAAAATCTAGGCCAAGCCAATCAATCGTTCTAAAAATATCTTCCACGTATTCCTGGCGGAATCGCTGTCGATCTAAATCATCAATACGCAAAAGCACTTTCCCAGCTTGAGCTCTGGCCAATACCCAGGTCATGACGAAGGAAAGTCCGTTACCCGCATGGAGGAAACCACTGGGCGTTGGGGCCAAACGTGTAAGGAGGGGAGAAGGCAATCGGTGGGTCATTACGGATAGAACTTGAACTAAGTGCTTTGCTGCACAATTAAGCGAGTCCCAATATAATTAACTTTTGGTATGGATTCCTTTTCGATCATCTTGAAGAGTAGACCGATCGCAGTAGCCCCTACACGAGTTCCCGAATGTTGGACATAACTCACTTGTGGGTTAAAGAATCGGGGCATATCGCCATGGCTAATACTGATAATGGCAATCTCTTCCGGAATTTTAACTTGATGCTTCTGCAAGGCCATCATCGCACCGACCAGTAAGGTATCACTCATCGTAAAGATGGCATCTGGCCAGTCGGGCTTATTCAAGATGATTTCTACTTCTTTGAAGGCATGATTGTAGTCGTAGGCATGAATCAGAAGGCGCTCATCCACTGGTAGTTCAAACTCATGGAGGGATTTGAGGAAACCTTCTTTGCGCAATTGTGAAATAGATAGTTTGGGGTCTCCAAATAAACCACATATACGTTTCCGGCCCTTATTAGCTAGATGTGAAACCGCTTCCCAAGCGACAGCTTCATCATGGATGATTACGGTGGGCAGATCGATCTTGTCCTTTACCCGGTCAAATAATATGACCGGTACTCCCTGTTCTATCAACTCTGAAAAATGATCCAGCGTACTCGATTCCGAGGTTAAAGATACCAGCAGGCCTTCTACCCCTAGTCGCTGACAAATTCGAACATTCTCCTGTTCGCGTTCCAGTTGATTATTGGAATGTAAGACGATGAGATTGTACCCTTGCTGGCGTACTTTTTCTTCGATGGCACTGATGACTGGTGGGAAAAAGAACATGTTCATATCCGGTAGGATCAAACCTATCAGATGGCTCTTACGATTGCGGAAGGAGATAGCCTGTAAGTTGGGGACATAACCTAGGTCTTCGGCGATACGTTTCACCTTAGCTCTGGTTTCCTGACTAATATCTGGATGGTCTTTCAGTGCTCTCGAAACCGTGGAGGGGTTAATTTCCAATAACTTAGCGATATCCTTTATAGTGATTCTTCCCATCAGTTTGCCTAATTATAATCGATTGGCAGGCTTCTGCGCAGATCTGAATTCAATCTGTATGTAAGTTGATATTTTAGGTCTTCGACTTTTAAAGATAAAAATTATTTTTCCACCGCAAACGTTTGCGCATTCGGTTGCAATGAATTGCATCGGATTTCAGATTGGCATTATTTGGTAAATCACAAGCTCTATGTTATTTTGTGAGAACAATGTTCTTTTGAAGTGACTTTCTGTTAAGATTTATGAAGTTTTTGTAGGAAAAACCAACATTTATTCTCTTTTGAAGATGTAAGAAGCGAACAGAATATCAACAAAGAATTGTTAAAGCCTATACATCATTTCAAATAATGTATGAAACTTAAAACGACTGGGGTGGCCAACTAAGTGCCACCTTCTTTCTTCTTGAAAAGAGCAAGTGATAGGAAAAAAAATTGGGTTAATAATTGCTGTAACAATTTTAACCCAACATATATGAAACTTAAAGCGACTATACATATTTAGTGTTGGCGTTAAATATAAAAAAGCATTTGATTTTTTCCGTTTTTTTATATCGCTAATTAGTCTGAATTTCTTCTGAACGCCCTGTTTTTTCTCGATTTTTCCATAAAATTCCGTTCTGATATCTGTGCTTCACCTCTTACGAGGAGAAAACCACGCTTACTCATCCCTCTTTGCGAAGAGACGCAAAAGCATTTAACACTAAACTTGCGTCAAGTCCTCTACTGCGAAGTGTTTTTGCAGAAGTTTTTCGAGGTATTCCTGATCCACTTCATCAAAAGAAGCTGGCAAGGTACTATCCACATCAAATACCGCCAATAGTTCTCCCCTAGCGTCGAGTACCGGAACGACAATTTCAGATTGTGAATTCGGATCACAAGCGATGTGGTCTGTACCTTGGCTAAGCGCATGGACTTCTGCCACGATCTGTGTTTCCTTGGTCCGTGCTGCTTTCCCACATACTCCTTTAGAAAAGTCAATATGGAGACAACCCAATGTACCTTGGTAGGGACCAACCATCAGTTTTCCATGCTTGACGAGATAGAAACCCACCCAATAATAATAAGGCAAGTAAGTCTTCAATAAACAATTAATCGTCACCATCTTGAGGGTACTATCCGACTCTCCCATCAAATTGGCGTCGATGGCTTGAATAGCTTGCTCGTAGGCTTCCACCTTCTCCTGCTGGCTCAAAGCCTGAGATGGCTTGATAAAGTATGGCATTTCTGCTGATGCACTCATAGGTCTATAGGTTTAGGATCAATATATAAGAACTACAACAGGTATATGTTTGTAAAAGATCAATCGATGAAGTCGTCTCTTGTCCGCAAAATAGAAAGGGCTAGCTCATCGAGGAAAAGCTAGCCCACTATTAAGGAGATTTAATCAGTTTCTATAGACGCTTGGTCCTAGACCAATGCCTTGGTCTCCTGTTGCACCATATGCAAGGGAGAATCATCTCGTACCTCCAGGGCTGAAGACCCCATCAGATATTCATCCACTCTTCTAGCCGCCTCTCTTCCTTCCGCTATCGCCCACACAACTAGCGATTGCCCTCTGCGCATATCGCCAGCCGTAAATACTTTATCTACGGAGGTTTTATAGTCTGTATCCTGTACGTTTCCTCTATCAGTTAAGTCAATCCCTAGCTTTTTCAGCATGCCTTCGTGTTGGGGGTGAAGGAAACCTGCCGCGATCAAAACCATATCGCAAGGAATCTCTTCCACCGATCCTTCCACCTCTTGAAAGCTGTACCGCCCCGTAGCTTCATCTTTGGCCCACTCCACCTTTACGATTTGAATGGCTTTCAAATTGCCCTTCTTATCTCCGATAAAGGCCTTGGTATTGATGGCCCACTGCCGCTCACATCCTTCCTCGTGAGAAGTCGAGGTACGCAACACCATTGGCCAGTTTGGCCAGGTAACCATATCTCGTTCCTTTGGTGGCATTGGCATAATCTCCAACTGTGTGACCGACTTGGCTTTATGTCGATTGGAAGTACCTACGCAATCCGCCCCTGTATCTCCTCCTCCGATCACCACTATCCTTTTACCAGTGGCCATGATGGCAGATTTTTCCGGGATGCTATCTCCTGCTACTCGTTTATTGTTCTGATCCAAGAATTCCATAGCGAAATACACGCCTTTTAGCTCTCTTCCTGGTAATTTCAGATCTCTCGGGATGGTAGATCCTCCGCACAAAACCATCGCATCACTTTCTTCCAACAGCTTTTTGGCGTTTACATTATTTCCAACGTCAGCATTGACTTTAAACTTGATTCCTTCCGCCTCCATCAGTGCTACTCTCCTTTCAACAATTCCCTTATCTAGTTTAAAATCAGGAATTCCATATCGCAGTAGCCCTCCGGGCCGGGTATTACGCTCGTATACCGTGACGTAGTGTCCCGCCTTGTTCAGTTGAGCAGCAGTAGCTAATCCGGCAGGGCCAGAACCCACCACGGCAATCTTTTTGCCAGTACGCACTTGTGGAGGCTGAGGACGAATATATCCTTTTGCGAAAGCCATTTCTGCAATGGATTTCTCAATGTGTTCAATAGCTACCGGTGGTTGATTAATGCCTAGCACGCAGGCTGCTTCACAAGGAGCTGGACATATTCTCCCGGTAAATTCTGGAAAGTTGTTCGTACTACTCAAGATATCAAAGGCGGTAGCCCAATCTTCTTGATATACGGCATCATTGAATTCCGGGATGATGTTGCCAAGGGGACATCCGTTGTGGCAAAAAGGAATGCCACAATCCATGCAACGAGAAGCCTGTGATATCGTTTTCTCAGCGGGGAAGTCCTGGTATAGTTCTTTGTAATCTTCTACTCTTTCTTTAGCATTTCGCGTCGCCGGAAGCTCGCGCGTATATTTCATAAACCCTTTTGGATCTGCCATTTTGTACCATTTAGCTGTTCAAAAACAAAAAAGAAAATTGCCCACTTAGGCTGTTGCTGCTGCTAGTTTCACCTCCACTTTGGGTTTGGTTTTCCTCTTAGCCAATACCGCTTTGTAATCCTTCGGCATGACCTTCACGAAGTGTCCCTTTTGTTGATCCCAATCATTCAAAATATCTAAAGCAACGGAGCTACTGGTATAGCTGAAGTGGTTCCGAACCATCTTACGAAGTATTTCTATATCTTCATCGCTAAGCGGGTCCAGGTCAATCATTTCCGCATTCACCCTTTCCTCAAATTTTCCTTCTGGGTTATAAATGTAAGCCATACCTCCACTCATACCCGCCGCAAAATTCTTACCTGTATCTCCCAAGACGACCACCAGACCGCCGGTCATATACTCACAGCCGTGATCGCCGATTCCCTCGACTACCGTATTCACACCTGAGTTTCTGACGCAGAATCTTTCACCTCCCATTCCTCGAATGTAAGCTTCTCCAGAAGTGGCGCCATAAAAGGCTACATTACCAATGATGATATTTTCCTCTGGGGTAAACTTAGCATCGCGATCTGGCACCACAATCAAGCGCCCACCAGAAAGGCCTTTCCCGAAATAGTCATTGGCCTCCCCTTCCA
The DNA here is from genome assembly GCA_019634045.1 of Saprospiraceae bacterium. Taxonomy (GTDB): domain Bacteria; phylum Bacteroidota; class Bacteroidia; order Chitinophagales; family Saprospiraceae; genus DT-111. Next base: position 2,422 of record JAHQWA010000449.1, on the reverse strand, counting down.
AAGTAAACTCAATGCCTTTGGCACCAAAAGCACCAAAACTCTGCCCTGCTGAACCTCTGAAGCGGTACTGAACGCAAGCATCCGGAAGTCCCTCTCCTTTCCATCGTTTCGAAATTTCGTTGGAAAGCATGGCTCCTACCGCCCGATCCGTATTTTTAATCGGGAAGGTAGAACTCACCGGGCTTGCCGACTCCAAAGCCAAGCCTGCGTGTTCGATCAACTTACGATCTAGTATATCATCGATGTCATGATCTTGCGGTATTTTCTTGTACTGGCCTACCGTTTCATCAGCAGGTTCTTTGTACAAAATCGGACTAAGATCAAGTGTCTTGTATTTCCAGTGTTCGATCTGTTGCTTGGCTTTCAACATCTCTACTTTACCCACCATTTCATCTACCGTTCTAAAGCCAAGTTCAGCCATGATTTCTCGAAGGTCTTGGGCCAAGAACCGGAAAAAGTTAATTACATGTTCAGGATCGCCAGTAAAGCGCTTCCGCAATTCTTTGTCCTGTGTAGCAATACCTACCGGACAAGTATTCAGATGGCACTTGCGCATCATAATACATCCCTCTACCACCAGCGCAGCCGTAGCAACGCCCCATTCTTCGGCCCCCAATAAGGTGGCGATGGCCAGGTCTCTACCCGTTCGAATCTGGCCGTCCGTTTGAACCCGAACTCGATCTCGTAATTTATTTTTGACTAATGTCTGATGTGTTTCTGCTAATCCTAATTCCCAAGGCAAACCGGCATGACGAATCGAGGTGATCGGAGATGCCCCGGTACCTCCATCATGACCAGAGATCAGAATGGCATCTGCATGGGCTTTAGCCACCCCGGATGCGATAATCCCTACACCTGCCTTCGATACGAGTTTCACATTGATACGAGCCTCCCGATTGGCATTTTTCAAATCAAAAATCAGCTGTGCCAAGTCTTCGATGGAGTAGATATCGTGATGCGGTGGTGGTGAAATCAAACCCACGCCAGGCGTAGAGTGTCTCACTCTACCGATCCAATCGTCTACTTTATGTCCAGGTAACTGACCGCCTTCTCCTGGTTTAGCCCCTTGGGCCATTTTAATTTGTATCTCATTGGCATTCGTCAAATAGTAGCTGGTTACCCCAAATCGGCCCGATGCCACCTGCTTAGTAGCAGAGCGCTCCCAATCGCCATTTTCTTTAGGGGCAAAGCGAATTTCATCCTCTCCGCCCTCTCCACTGTTACTACGTCCACCAATCCGATTCATGGCTATTGCCAAGGTGGAATGCGCCTCATGGGAGATCGAACCGAAAGACATCGCACCGGTAGCAAATCGCTTGAAAATGTTTTCTACGGGTTCCACTTCCTCTAAGGGGATAGACTCTCCTTTACGGAACGTCAACAGTCCTCTCAGCGTAAGGGCTTGAGCGGATTGATCATTGATCAGTTTTGCGTATTTCTTGTATGCGGTATAATCATTCTTGCGCGTAGAATACTGCAGCAAATGAATGGTCTGCGGATTGAAAAGGTGAGCCTCTCCTCTACGCTTCCATTGGAAAACACCGCCCACATCCAATTGTGCATCGGGGATGGTCTTTTCGGGGAAGGCCATAGAATGTCGGGTCAGTACTTCTTCTGCGATACCATCAAAACCAATCCCTTCAATTCTGGACACGGTTCCTTTGAAAGAAGTACCTACTACCTCCGAAGACAAACCTAAGGCTTCGAAGATTTGCGCTCCTTGATAAGCTTGTAGCGTTGAAATACCGATTTTCGACATGATCTTCAACAAACCTTTACCAACCGCTTTATCATAGATTTTAAAAGCTTCTGGTAAGGTGATGGAATCATCGAAATAGGCTTCCTTATGTAAACTAGCCAAGGTAGCATAAGCCATGTAGGCATTCACTGCACTGGCTCCGTAGCCGATCAAGGTAGCATAGTGATGGGTCTCGCGCACATCTCCAGCCTCTATCACTAGCGAGGTCAGACTCCTCAGTCCAGTACTAATCAAGTGATGGTGAATGGCACCCACGGCCAATAAGGAAGGAATCGGTGCTCGAAAGGCATCCGCATTGCGATCCGAGAGGATCAAAATATTGGTCCCATTACGTGCCAGGTCCTCAGCCACGGCACAGATATGGTCAATCGCCGCTTTCAAACGACCTTTCTGACCATCCGCTTTGAAAACGATATCAATTACCCCCGAGCGAAAATGAGGGTGATGTAGTCGTTTGATTTTGCTGATCGCAGCATTGTCCAAAACAGGACTGGGCAAGTGCACAAAGCGCGCCCGTTCTGCATCGGATTCGAGAATATTCTTAGCCCCTCCCAACATAGCAAAGAGAGACATGACAGATCGCTCTCTAATCGGATCGATGGGCGGGTTGGTTACTTGTGCAAAGAGTTGCTTGAAGTAATTCGCCAGGTGTTGAGACCGCTG
>JAHQWA010000448.1 GCA_019634045.1 Saprospiraceae bacterium | reverse complement strand
CTCTTGTCTTTGTAAACACGCTTCATGAATTCGCCCCAGATCGGTAGAGCAGTATTGGAGCCTTGCCCTACGCCCATGGTCCGGAAATGAACGCGAGGACTCTCAGCACCGACCCAAGCACCAGCGACGAGTTTGGGGGTGAAGCCCATGAACCAGCCATCGGAGTGGTTCTGGGTAGTGCCGGTTTTGCCAGCTACAGCACCGTAGATACCGTAGCGGTAGTGCACGCGTTTGGCCGTTCCGCTATCGATCACGGATTCCATCATCTTGATCATGACATCTGCATGCTCTTCAGGGAGGACACGGCGGAAGTTTTTAGGGTTTGGCCGTTCGAATTCGGCTATAACATAACCATCACTAGTTTCTATGCGATCCAAGTAATGGAGGTTGGGGCGAACGCCACGGTTCGCAAAGGTGCTATATACCGTGACCATTTCTTCGAGGGAGGCATCTACGGCGCCTAGGGATATGGCTGGCCCTTCTGGAATATTGGCTTTGATGCCCATATCTCTGGCTAGTAAGCGGGTGGAATCCAAGCCACCACGGCGCATCACCTCCACGGTTACGGTATTGACGGAGTGACTCAGGGCGCCTTCCATGGAGTATACGCCTTCGTAGGTGCCGTCAGCGTTACGAGGTTGCCAGTCATTGTAATCGGTGTATACGACTTGGCGGTTATAAGTGTATTCGCAAGGTAGCATGCCGTTTTGGAGGGCTTGCGCATAGACGATAGGCTTGAAAATAGAACCCACTTGCCTACGCGACCGGACATGATCGTATTGAAAGTATTTATGATTGATCCCACCTACCCAGGCTCTGATTAGGCCCGTATTGGGTTCCATGGCTAGGAAGCCGGTGTTGAGAATAGTCAGATAGTACTTCAGCGAATCCAAAGGACTCATTTCTTTCACTACATCCCCTTCCTCCCAGCTAAATATCTGCATGCTCAAAGGCTGATCAAAAATAGCATCAATTTCTTCCTCCGTTTTTCCTTGAGCGGCCAGTTGCTTGTAGCGCCTTGAGTTTTTCTTGGCTTGTTCTAGTACCTTCTTGCCACCCCAGGGTGTACCTCGTTTTTCCCAGTTTTTATAGAATGCCTTTTGTAGGACAGGCATATGAGTATTAACCGCTTCTTCGGCGTACTGCTGGAGTTTGGGGTCTATACTGGTGTAAATCTTTAGGCCATCGGTATAGACATCATATGGAGAACCATCCGGCTTGGGATAGTCCTTTAGGATACGATTTACTTCTACGCGGACTTGGTCGCGGAAATAAGTGGCCAAACCTGCATTGCTTCCCTCTCGAAAATACTGTAAAGCTAAAGGCATTGCTTTCAGAGAATCAAAAAGAACGGGGTCCAAATATTCGTATTTCACCATTTGCCCCATCACTATATTCCTTCGTTGTGTTGCCAACTCAGGGTTGCGAACAGGGTTGTAGAGCGTAGTACCTTTGAGCATGCCCACCAGGACGGCTGCTTCTTCAACGCCCAACTGATCCGGAGACTTTTTAAAGAACCGTTGTGCTGCCACTTTGATTCCAAAAATATTTTCACTGAAGGGGACAGTGTTTAGGTATAGTCGCAGTAGATCCTCTTTGGTGTAAATATTCTCTAGCCTACGAGCAATAAACATCTCTCTAATCTTATTGACCGGCGTAGACAGCACTTTATAAGGCCGCCTTGGATATATATTTTTAGCCAATTGCTGACTCAAGGTACTCCCTCCTCCAGAGGATTCATTAAAAAGTAGGATCGACTTAAATAAAACGCGCATCCATGCCCGCATATCAATGCCTGCATGTTCGAAGAAGCGAGCATCTTCGGTCGCCACTAGGGCATTGATTACATTGGGAGAAATCTCTTCGAAATCCGCATTGATTCGATTTTCCTTGAAGAATTTCCCTAGAAGAACATCATTCTCCCCATAGATCTCAGAAGCGGTATTGTTTTGAATATTTCGAAGCTCAGCGTAATCGGGAAGTGGGCCTAAGTAGCCCCAGTAAACCGATAAGACTAATCCGACAATAAAGAGGAAACCAATTAGCCCCAGGCCTAAACCCATTTTGAAGGTAAACGCCCATCTAGGGTGCTTCATACGGAAGGCACGCCACCTAATGGATAGTGACTGTAGGCTATTTTTCACATATTCAGAGGCTTGCTGTAGCAAAGGTTTAGCTTCGGGCGCTGACATATCTGCACTTTATTCTGTGGCGCAAAGATAGGGGTTACTAGCTTTGTTCGCTCAGTGAGTGTACCATAAATTATCCCAAATGATAATAACGAGCAGCCTAGTGCATATATTTTAACCTTTGTTTAAAAGGAGTCATACTACTGGACAGCTAGCTGACAGAAGAGGAAGACAGACTTCTAGGTTCGCCATAAGACATAAGGGTAGGACTTCTCGTAGCGAAGTGATCTGGTCTCTTACCTCTGATGCCAGTAGTAGGAAAAGGAACATAAGTGTTTCTCGCATTCAGTCCACTATGTCTTCTCGAAGGGTAGTATCTTCCGGTAGATCCGTTCTAAGGGGATTTCTAGGCCTAGCGAATATAATGGAATGGTTTGCTCAATGGAATGGCCGGAAGAAATTCGCCACAAATCTCCGTCTTCCTTAAAGAAGGATTGGAAGCCGATGGACTCGGAATCTAGCAGTAAATATTCTTGTAAGGATGGAATCTCGCGATAGAGATCGAATTTACGATCCTGATCGAAGCCACGCGTACTTTTAGATAGGATTTCAATAATCAATATCGGATTCAGTAACCTGGTTTGACTAGTATCTAATTGTAGAGATTCACAGCCTACCATGGCATCTGGATAAAAGTACGAATCATCGTTAATAGACACAGCTTGGGCACTAGTAAATACAGTGCAGTTCTTTTCTAGCAGCTTTTCGTTGAGTACGGCATTCACATTGCTGGAAATTATGTTATGATTAGCTTTGGCCCCAGCCATTGCATATACCTGCCCACGATAATACTCCAGTTTATATTCGGCTTCTTCAACTAAGCTAAAGTATTCTTCAACCGTATACTTTTTCTTGTCAATAGTCTCCATAATCTAGCACTTTTGATACTTAATCGTATCAGCTACAAAAAGGTAACCATCATCGACCCATATGCACCAACAATACCGAAATATCCGCGGGCGACACCCCGCTAATCCGACTAGCCTGGCCAATTGTTCGAGGCTTGAGTTGTGACAATTTCTCCCGAGCTTCTGAGGACAAGGAAACCAACTGTTGGTAATCAAAGCTTTCGGTGAGTCGAACGGACTCCAAGCGATTCATTTTGGCCACCATTTCTTCCTCTTTACGAATATAGCCTTCGTACTTCATGTTGATCTCCGCCAAGTCTACATACTCCTGCTCGATGGGGTTAAGGTATTGCTCAATAGTCGGAACAGCTTGTCGCAATTCTGCTAAATTGATCTGAGGCCGTAGTAATACGCCATGCATCTTTACTTTCTGCTTCAATGGAGCCGTGCCTTTTTCTTGCAAAAAACCATTGACCTCATCAGGCGAGATGCTGGTTTCTTCAAAGAATTTTTTGATGGCTTTGGCGGCCGCTTCCTTTTCCTTCACTCTTTCTAGTCGTTCGTCGAGGCCTTGCATACCTAGTTTATGAGCAAGAGGAGTAAGGCGCAAGTCTGCATTGTCTTGGCGTAACAGAATACGGTATTCTGCTCGGGAAGTGAACATGCGGTACGGCTCTTTGGTGCCTTTATTCACTAAGTCATCGATCAAAACGCCGATGTAAGCTTCAGAGCGCTTTAGTACGAAAGGTTCCTCTTCGTTGACACTTAGATGGGCATTGATTCCGGCCATCAAGCCTTGGCAAGCGGCTTCCTCATAGCCCGTCGTACCATTAATCTGACCGGCAAAGAATAGGTTATTTACCAAACGGGTTTCTAAATTAACCTTCAACTGGGTAGGTGGGAAAAAGTCGTATTCGATGGCATAGCCTGGTCGGAACATTTTCATGTTTTCAAACCCAACTACTTGCCGCAAGGCTTTGTATTGGACCTCTTCGGGCAGAGAAGAGGAGAAACCGTTGACATAGATCTCACAAGTATTCCACCCTTCTGGCTCCACGAAAAGCTGGTGCCGATCACGATCCGAGAAACGATCAATCTTGTCTTCGATGGAAGGACAATAGCGTGGTCCTAAGCCTCTAATCCGTCCATTGAATAGGGGAGAGCGTTCAAAGCCCAACTTCAGGGTTTCGTGTACTTCCTTACTCGTATAAGTGATATGGCAAGGGATCTGCTTGCTTAGTGTAGGGGTATCTGTATACGAGAACTTGCTAGGGTTTTCATCTCCAGGCTGGGTTTCCATACGGTCCCAGTCCAAGGTGCGCCCATCGACGCGTGGAGGAGTGCCCGTCTTCATCCGCCCGGATTCAAACCCTAGTTCCAATAATTGCTCTGTGATTCCTGTTGCGGCTCTTTCTCCGGCACGCCCACCACCAAAGTTTTTATCTCCGATGTGGATCAAACCATTTAGGAAGGTTCCATTGGTCAATACCACCGACTTACTCTCAATTTCTAACCCAATTCCCGTTCTCACGCCACAAACCCGTCCATCCTTGACCACGATACCATTGACCATTTCCTGCCAAAAGTCCACATTGGGATGTGCCTCCAACATCTCACGCCACTTACCGGCAAAGAGCATTCGATCACTTTGTGCCCTTGGACTCCACATGGCTGGCCCCTTGGATTTATTCAACATTCGAAACTGCACCATGGTATGATCCGTCACTATGCCAGAATAGCCACCTAAGGCATCTATTTCTCTAACAATCTGTCCTTTGGCAACCCCACCCATAGCTGGATTACACGACATTTGGGCACTCGTATTCATATTCATCGTTGCCAGCAATACCTTGGAACCCATGTTGGCCGCAGCCACTGCCGCTTCACAACCCGCATGGCCACCACCTACCACAATCACATCATATGTTGGAAACATCTCGTTGTCTATTTGATTCTATGACCGTTCAACAACCATAGAAGAATCTAATTAGTGTCCTGCCTATCAATGACAAAAGGGGGTAAAAAGTTCGCCCTTCTGCAAAAGTGGTGCAAAGATAAGGACTTCTGCAGTATCCTGTATTTAATCCCGATGCTAAGTTCAGACACTAGGTATAATGGGGTAGAGTGCTCGATTGGAGAATGTTAAATAAAGGCGGGGAGTGAGAAGGATACCTTGTCTCCCTCATCCTTTTTGTGTAATTTCTTGTTTGCTAAAATGAATTGTTGGCGTGACGAATGCCTCCTTAAGGCGTCTCACTTAAAACACTTATTGTAGAACCAAATTTCATCCTATGCGCTTCTTTGCACTTTGTCTATGTTTCATAGTATTTGGCAGTCAGCTGCTCAGCCAAGAAACGATCACGCCATTGGTACCTCCCAATGAGCTTGAGACCAGCCTGAAAAATATTGAAGGCCAATTGTACACCGTTTCTCTGGAGAAAGTTGAATATGAGCAGGATCTACGTTTTGATGGGGAAGAACCCTACTTGGTGACCTTGGAAGTGAGAACCCGTAAAGGAAAAAAGGCAAGCAACGATTCCTATCGGTTTAACCTAGCGAATATCGATCAAGATCGAATTGAGTATTCAGAGAAGAAAACTCATTTTGAACTAAAACTTACTTGTGTTGATAAGCAGAAGTTTATCCAACCCTTCAAGGATGGAAAACAGGCCAACTATACGCACACAATGACACTTTATGCTCGTTCTGCTGACGAAGCTAGAGCGCTGCAATCCACCTTTCGAACAGCAATTCCTCGTGCTCGATCCCTAGTGGAAGAAACCGTGACTCTTGCTGGTTTGGAAAATGGAATGGATTGGCTGGCTGAGCAGGTGGATGATATTAAAGTAGGTAAGAATTTCTTCAGTCAATCCTTGGAGCGAAGTGAAGATATTACAACTCAGGTTCGCCTGTTGCTTGATGATGAAATAACGATAGTCAATTTGATCGACCTCAATCCCAATAGTATCGCCATAGACGTACAGGGCAAAAAACTAATGGTAGTCGGACAGACAGATGATAAGGTAGATTTTATCACGCAACAGAAGAAAGGCTCGCTAAAAGGCTATAGCAATAAATTTGCCTTGATGGTAGAAACGGTGGAGGAAGGAAAGTTGACCGTGGATGTGCTTCAGAAGATGATCCCTTGGGCCAGAGAAGAATTTCGGCAATACGTTCCTGTGGTGAATGATCGAGCGGAAGGCTTGGCGCTACTTAAAGAATATGTGGGAACCGCTTTGGAAGGAGGAAGTAATAAAGTGGGCCAGACCATTGAAGCTACTTGCATTACGCAGTTGACGCAAATAAAGTCTGGGAAAAAGGAAAGTGTGACACACGAGACTAAATTCAACCTGGATGATCTCGACAATAAAAACCTGGATGTCTCCATCTCCGGTAAAACCATCACGGTAGATCTTCAGACTAAAAATAAGCTCAATCTTTTCCAGTCTTTTGCCAACGAACAATTTGATAAATACAGTAATAAGCATTCTATTTATGCGGCAGATGTAGAGAATGCACGCTACTTACAGCAACTCATTCCTAAAGTCATTGCCTCTTGTAAATCTGATATCGCCTTAAAAGGAGCAGTAGCAGAATCGGCTTACTTTGATTGGGTACAAGAGAATACGGCGGATCTACAAACTCCCGTGGCCTCCTATGAGCAACGCCTGAGTCAGAGCAGCGATAACAGCTGTGAATGGACCTTGGAGCAAACAATCGGAAAGGCTAAGAAGACGGTGGCACACGAATATACTTTTGACTTGAATGACTTGGATCCCGAGAAGATAGATTTTGACATTAGCAGTAAGGAATTAGCTATTAAAGTAGCCGCTGGCAAGCGTAAAAAAGCCATCCAACATGCACAGGATGACGGAAAGGGAAGTACTGAGGTTAACAGCTTTCTACTCCTAATGAATGATATCGAGCAGGCACGGCAAATGAAAAAGAGCCTAAAAGCTGCCATCAGCAGTTGCGGAGGGTAGTCCATTAAATACCTGCTCTAAATAATCTGATGATTCTTGAGCACATCAAATAACCGCTTGGCCACAACATCAATCCCCTTGGTGGTGTCAGTGGCCAAGCGGTCTCCAATTAGAATCAATTGCTCCGCTACTTGTTCGGGGGTGATTTCATGATATACTGGGAAAAAAGGCTTGTTGTGGTAAAGGTCCCTCGTCAATAAGCTATTTAGTTCTAAAATGGGGAAGTGCCTAGTGTCATTAAAGGTATTAGGACTGATCAGTACAATCCCTGATCTACTATTGTTGATGGCTTGATTAATGGTGTTGATAATGCTGTCCCCCGTTCTTAGATGTACTTTGGAAAACCAGACCTTTAGTCCTCGTTGTGTGAGTGCTTTGTGTAATGCTTGAGCCGTTTCAGCATCTTCCTCGCTAAAGGATAAGAAGGCGTGAAATTCTTCCCGTTCATTTTCCATATAAGTAGGCTTATCAAGACCAGCAACTGCTTCCTCGTCTGGGTGATAGGGGTGTGGGAGATCAGTTAAATGCTGGGGAGCAATAGGTGCCCCCTCTTGCCGCTCACGGTCTGTGGTTTTGCTTTTTGTATTTCTTATTCTTTTGCTTATCGCATTTATTTTATGGGTAATGACTTCAAATTGTGAAGCATTGTTGAGCTGGCCATTAGAAGAAAAGATGGAATGGCTATAGGCCTGCTTAGCCACCTGAGTTGGCTGTTTGTGGGGTGCTGGCGAATTTGATTTTGGGGGACTCATCCCCTCTACCGTGTTATCTGAGAAGGAAAAGGCTTTCTGAAAATCTACCTCTAAGAATAGGATGTCCTGATCAAATTGATTATTCAGGAAATAGGTGTCGGCCAAAATTCTACTGTTGTTGAAATTTACGGTAGCGTAGAATCGATTAGCCGTCACGTGAACGAAGTGTGTTTGTAGAAAGATGTTTTGCAAAGAGGCCGCTTGAAAAAATGCATTGCTCGATAATTCGAATATCCCTTTAGCCTTTAGATAGTCAGTAAAAACAGTGCCATAAAAACTGCTATGATTAATTAATAAGCCTCCACTTAGATGAGCATGATTGAGGTTGAGACCCCCAAGTTTGGATTCGTATATTCGGTAAATGCCTTTTAGTTGACAATACCCTAGATTTACTTGCGTTTGCCCGAGATGTGCTTTCCGAAAATAGAGTGCATCTTCAAATATGGAGTATTGAAAATCTAATTCCAGGGGCCCGAATAATTGCAAATCTTCGAGAGCGATGACTCCTCTTTGGTGACCGTCTCCGGGATTGCCAATAAAGCAACACTCCCTTAAATCAATCCTCCTTTCCTCCTCCATTCCCGCAATTTCTACGGGAAGTCTTTCCATTATTTTCAATAACTGTAGAAAGCGCGAATAGAAATGGTTTTTGATCTTCCAAGCTATATCCCTGCTGTGGAAAAGACAATGTCCATTGCTGTCCATTGGAATTTCACTTGACCATTCTATCGGTGCCTGCGAAAGGGAGGATTTAAGTTGTGGCCAATAGCTAAAATAGTTACCAATGGTGCAACAAGGCTTTGCCTTAGGGTCAGTAAGGTGTTGGAATAGGTATTCGCACATCTTGTGATTGCGTTTTTAAGAGCAGGCTTATACCCCCATGAGTTGACTATAAATTGAAGCCGAAAGCTTCCGCTAGGCATAGCTAATAGGCATGCCTATACGTTTGTCTCCATCAGTGAACTTTAACCATACCCTTATGCATGTTTATGGATCTGTAGGTTTAGTTTTAATTAATGACTATTGCAGGTCAAGGAAGTCGAAAGTGCTGGCTTCCTGAACTTTGAAATAGCAACTGTCGTAATGCTTGAAATAATTTAAAATGCTGTCTGGAAGTAATCCTTCCTGTATCGGAATACGTTGGTTTTGTAAATCTTCAAAGGCTTCATCTGATCGTAATAGTAATTCCTTCCCCGCAATGGGAAGCCCGCTCGTGGACACTCCCGAAAAAACCCCGATCAATACCTTTGGCTTCTTCGCTACACCTAGCATAAAGGCTAGATGTAAAGTCTTGGCTTTATCATTAGATTCAAGGAAGCAGCTAATACTACTTCCGATCCACTTCACCTTGCCTCCGTAGAGCCGGTGCGGGCCTTTCAATTGGAAATGAGCTACTTGATTCTTTTCGAGGCTGATTTGCACAGGAGAGAGAAGAAGATCGGGGAGTCCAGAATTGCAACGGACAATACTATACCAGTTGCCGAGGATAGAGGAAGCGCTTGGTGGAAGTTGTGGACTTTCATATTGAATGAAATCCTCCAATGATTGGAAGCCTACAAAAAAGGCAAGGGAATCCATGCACGAGCGATCTACCGGAATAGTGGATCGCTTGTTTTTTTGGGCCTGTTGGATGTTTAGGTACAGCGTGTCGTAGAGGTATCTTTGCCCAAGTGGCCGATAGCCTGTAGGTAGTTTTTCGTTCACTAAGGAAGAGAGTTCTATTATTCCAAACCTATCCAAATTCCTGTCTCCTTTTTTCACTGCTAATTCTAACAAGGTGTTAGCAATGTCCAGGGCTATTTCCATGTAGCGTATATATGAGCGTTAGTTTTACAGGATTACTATGGTGAAATCTGGTAGTTTCCAGACTTTGCTAGCTATAGCTTTGTTGTTGTAATTCCTTCCAATCCCTTAGTTCTTCGGATAAGTTGCGCAACAAACCCAATCAACTGCTACGGTTGGGAAGGAGATTTTATTCATCCCAAAATTGTTATTTATGAAATCTCTATTGCTTGTTGCCAAGGCAGCTATGCTATTGTCCTTCGGGAGTCAGACTACCTCCACTGAAGTAGCTGCCAATTCCTCCGAAAGTTGTGTTGTAGAAGAATTTACTACTGGATATATTGTCATGGAGGACGATATGATGATGCTAACTGGGTCCAACAATACTGGTGATACAATCGTACAAATAGATGTTCAGAATTCGCAAGGACAAAATGTCTTTTCTTCTACAGGTTGTTCTACCTACGAATGTCTTTCAGACCTTAGTAGTTTGAGCAAGGCCATCTACGATGTCTATGTAGTGACGGATACAGGTGGAATCTTCTCGGGTTCAATCCGATTGTAAGTAACTAGTTAGGTGGTCGTAGTATCAGCTATTACCACCTAACACTTTCGTAAGCCATCGATAATCAGGTATCGTAAAATCACTTTCTTCAATGGACACGGTCTCCCGATTGGCTAGTCGTTTAATAACGATTAGGAAATTCAAATTTTTGGCTATTCTATCTTCAGGTAATCTTCTTCCAGACCGTACATAGGCTTTTATCCCATCCACCTTTTTCAGGATGGCAGGAAAATCTCCTTGTTCGTAAAAACACTTTAGCATCAGTTTATCGCAAGTCAATTTATAGTATGGGTCATGCAAGTAGACCTTTGAATCCTGGAATTGCTTCAGGCCTTCTAGCGCCTCGTCTACCTCATCCTTATCTAGGTAAATGACTGCTTGCGCAAGCAATAAATAGTCTTGGTGCTTTGGGTCCACTTTGGAGCCATATTTATCAATGAAAGCCTGAGCCGCATCGGGCCCTTCCACTAGCTGCAAGGAGAGCATGATGTTTTTCAGCCTCCCAATTCCTAAAACACCTCCGATTAGGAGCAACTCTTCTTTTTCTAAAGTTTGAATAAAGTCTAGATAATGTCGTGCGAAATCCAGATCACCAGCATTGAATTTCCGGATGCAATAGTTCATCATATAGGCAATGAACTCTTGTAGATGTTCCTTTTTTAGTTTTGGTTGACGGTTATCTACAAACTGCTTCACTTTCATGAAGTCAGCTTCATGGCCATGTGAGACCAACTGGAATAAGTCGCAGTACGCCTGTACTAGTTTAGAATGCACCTGTTCTTGTAGAAATGCCGCTTCACGTGCCAAGTCTCGATCAGATTCCGCTTTTTTGATAATGTTTCGACGATTGGCTCTTTCACATAGGATCCGTAGTTTATTACAAGCGTAGAATTCATCCAGGCAATTTTCCATGGTATCCAAGTTCTCATCCGCCCGCCTTACGTCCTTTTCTCGCAAGATGGCTCGTTGATATAGCCAGAATAAGAAAACTTTCTGGTCAAAGTCATTTTCGTCGTTTAGTAGTTTTTTGGAGCGGTTGAAACTGAGATTGGCAAGCTTGTCAATCTTACGATCTTCGTAAAGTTCCGTTTGGAGCAACAATTTGATCCCCGTATTCTTGTTCAATTGCTGAAGCGAAACATACTTCTCTATCATTTGGAACAGGCGCGTTTTTATCCGGTTTTGTTCAGCAAGAGGTGCCTGCTTGAACAATTCCTCCCAAATAGCCCCTTCCGGTTTTTTTAAGGTTTGAGAATTGAAACTTAGAAGTTCTTTTAGTGCTAATTTATCCCTTGGCATTAGTCGATGTGACGGCAAGTCTGCAAAGACTTTTAAGTCCCTTTTTTCAGACAATGTAAGCCCTTTGACCAGTGCAAGCAATTTACTGCTACTCATAGCTGCGGATTTTTAAGTGTAAGTCTATTTTTATATCTATTTGTATATCAGTTGTATATGTTTGTTGTCGCTTAATAATATATGCTTAAATGTATGGATTTTTGCTGTAAGAAATCTTCAAGAGCTCAGTGATCTTGTTCTAAGGTCTGAATTTCAACTATTAAATTGCGCTGAGCCCATGGACAATCAATGGGCAATGGACAAGCACAATTCGTTTCATACGTCTCCAATCGTCTCCTCTTACATTTTACTAGCAACTTAGTCTTGTTCATTTTCACCCTATGCAATGCAAAATATCATAGTGTACTGCACTATTGTAATTTCTAGAATTGGAAAATTTAAGACTTGTGCTTTTCTAATATGGGGTGGCTCTTGCGGGCTGCCCCATTGCTTTTTGTTCAATATGTCAATTAGCGTTGAGGCCAAAGAGACTCCAACTTTCTGACTACAAGGTAGGCGACTATACTTTCTTGCTCAAACTCCTTATTTATTCCTTGGCTAGAATTTCTATACGTCCAAGACCTAACTGTGGATGGGCTTCTCTTTTCCTGAAGGCTCTAATTGATGGACAGGGATGGAGTACTTGGCATCGCTTCTGGGTAAAGTAGATCGGGAGAAAAAATACCAACTATTGATGGCTAGAGTCAAACGACAAGTTGAAGCTTTGAGTGCTTTAGGCATTTTGAGACGCTAGGATAGGGGCATAGGCCATTCTTTTTCCATTCGTTTAATTTTTTTTTGGGGTTAATGGCTTGATTTTACGGGGCTTTCAGGTGCTTAGCGATGGAGGCTTGCCTAAAGATCCTTGCATCTACGATAACTATCGTATATCTTTGTCGTACGATAGTTATCGTAGATTGATCTAAACTTAGGAATTATGACTAAGAAACCAACCGACGCTGAGCTGGAAGTACTTCGTGTACTTTGGGACCATGGCCCTTCAAGCGTTCGATTCGTGAACACAGAATTGAATAAGAACAGGGAAGTAGTATATACCACTACCCTGAAAATGATGCAAGTCATGGTGACAAAAGGCTTTTTAGAAAGAGACACTTCTCAAAAGACGCATCAATATCAGGCTATCCTACAGGAGGATAACATCCGAGAAAATCTGGTGGATAAGCTGCTCAATACCGTTTTTGATGGCTCTCCTTTGAAATTGGCCTTGCATGCATTAGGACATCAAAAGACCAGTAAGCAGGATTTGGCGCAAATCAAAGATTTAATTCAACAATTAGAAAAAGACAATCATGACAATTCTTGAATATTTATTGTCTGATACCCTTATTCAGGTTATTGGACAAACGATGTTGCATTCGCTTTGGCAGGGGATCTTGGTGGCAGGGATATTAGTGGCGTGCTGGCCCTTTTTAAGAAAAAGTACAGCAGCAAATCGCTATGCTACTTTTTCGGTGGCACTGCTGTTTCTGTTCGGTCTTGTGATGAGTACCTTCGCCTATTTATACGGAGCAGCTACTGGAAGTGGATCCATGAGTATACTGACTGATACAGCGTTCTTTGCAGCCACTGAAGGGCAGCGTGGAGTGATCGTAGGTCAGGACGCTAGTTCAGGAATATTCTTCCCGCTCCTGGTAACGATTTGGGTCGCTGGAATAAGTATTATGAGCATCAAGTTGATTCTGGAGTGGGTTTATCTTGAACGCCTGAAGATCCATTCCACGCCGCTTGATAGCACGTGGCAAACTAAACTAGACCAGTTGGCAGAGCAATTGGGCCTGCCCAAAGGCATTCAGCTGTTACAAAGCAAATGGGTGAATAGCCCGGTTACCATTGGCATGTTTCGCCCCATTGTCCTGATGCCCATCGGCTTAGTTAATGGGCTGCATGCGGATCAAGTAGCTTGTATCTTGGCGCATGAACTAGCCCATATTAGACGGCATGATTTTCTAGTAAATATTTTACAATCTATAGTAGAAACCCTTTTGTTCTTTAACCCAATGGTATGGTGGCTTTCTCGCCTGATTAGAGAAGAAAGGGAATTGTGCTGTGATGACATTGCTGCGGGAGTAACAGGAGATAAAAAACAATTGGCCTACACCCTAGCTAAACTCGAAGAGTGGAGAATGGAGGTACCTTCCCTCGCCTTGGGGTTTAACTCAAAACCTAATAAAGCGATCGAGCGTATCCGTCGATTAATTGGACAGGAGGGACACACTAAAGTGGTTACGAAAGGCTGGACGAGCATGGTTATGTTGATGGCGTTGGTCACCCTATTGGCTTTCCGGCCAACCGATGCACTCGAATCAACGGAAGTAGTTGCAGAAATGGATCCTGTGTTATCTTACCACGAAGAAATTAGAGCTGTGCAAGAAGCAGCACTCGCTCAAAGAGCTGCTGCAAGTATCGTCGAGGAGCAACTGGGTCAAGCCGAGGGCGCCTTACTCGAGCTCAAGCTGCAAGAGGAAAGAGAAGCGCTTCTGGAGGCTGTTGTGAAAGCAGATACGATTCCACCTAAAACAATAAAAGAATTAGAGGTAAAGGAGAAGAAGTTAATAGAGCAGCTGCGCAGCCTGAAGATGGCTTTAGAGAATAGCCCTGAGCGCAAGGAAATGGAACAATTAAGGACGGAGTATGAAGTGCTGCATCATAAGATGGAAGTACAGTGGCACGAAAAACAAGCGCATTTGGAAAAGAAATACCAGGAGGTGGAATCCAAGTATATGGAGGAATTGAGGGAAAAGGAGAGAAGCTTGCAGAAGTCGCCCGAGATGAGGCAATTGGAGCAATTGCACCGAGAATATGAGAAGAAAATGATTGCGATGGAGTTGAAGATGAAGGAAAAGGGAAATTTTGAAGAAGATGAAAAACTGCAAAAAGAGTTTCAAATGCAGATGATCGATCTGCAAAACGCCTTCCAAGAGCGGCAGCAAAAACTGCAGCAAAAGGTCCAGACTGAGATGGAAGAAATACAGAAAATCCACCAGCAATTTCAGGGAGAAGAAGTGATGCAGGAGATGCAAAAGATCCGCGAAGCACAGCAGATAGAGTTCCAAAAACTCAATAATGAATTGGGACAGAAAGCCCATCTGAGGCTAGCAGAGTTACAGGCAAAGTTGCAGCTGGAATATCAAATTAAGTTGCAAAAGCTTTCGCTAGAGTTGGAACAAGTACAGCGACAGCTTGAACTGCAAAAACACTACAGAGAAGAATAAATAGTGAGTAATAATTGTAAAAGATAAGCCTTCGGAAGCCTAACAAATTCCGGAGGCTTGTCTTTTAGCAGTATCTTGCTGTACCACCGCTAGAGCGATTTTTCTTAGGGTAGAATCACACCCGCTTTTTTCAGCCAATTTGAGATTACCTCAATATGACCCTCAGCATAGCTTGGAAAGCCAGTG
>JAHQWA010000447.1 GCA_019634045.1 Saprospiraceae bacterium | reverse complement strand
GTTTAGCTACTGTACTATGATTCTCTCCAGCCACTCTTTGGCTCCAGCCCGCATTCTCAGGATATATTGCCCAGGTGCTAGACTACTAGGCAAGTTATAGCTTGTTTGCTCTTGCGTCCAACGTCCAACCAATTGCTGACCAAGGACGCTAATTAGCTGAACCTGGCTTAAGGCTTCCTCACTGTTGTGTGTGATGGTAAAGCGGTCAATGACTGGATTGGGAAACACCTTTACAGTGGGCTGATAGCCTTCGTTATACTCTACACTTACAATATCCGAATAGCTGAAAGACTCATCAAAGTCCGTTTGTTTCAGCCGGTAATAGTTAATACCGCGCACGGGTGTTTTATGTTGGAAGTCATAGAATAATGCCTTGGTGCTTGTCCCTGCTCCTTCTATATAGGCTATGCTCTTGAAGTCCTTGCCATTGGTGCTATGCTCTATGTCGAAGTATGCATTGTTAATTTCTATCTCGGTACTCCAATTCAATTGCACCGCAGATTCCTTTAGATTGGCTCGGAAATAGGCCAGTTGAATAGGCAAGACACTACTTACACCATAACCATTGATGATACCTTGAAAGTGTTTTTCTTTATACCAATCGTCACCAACCTTAATCCGTTTTTGGTCTGAAATCCCCGTTCCCAATAGGGCAAAGGGATTCAGAGCACCTTCTTCGATAATAATGGAAGATCCCTGTGCTAACCGCATACGCTCAGCATTGTCGCCATATCCACTGAAGACAATACAACCAGAACCTTTTATCGTGATAGTGATGGGACCTAAGTTCTTTAGGTTCCAGTCTCCATCCAGTTCTACCAGCGAAAAGTCAGGAATAGTAATCGTACGAGTGTTGCCCAGGAGCGTCCTAATGTCTTCTTCAGTGTACGGACCTGAAGACAAGGATACTTGCGCCTGTAAGCATGGGGCAAAGAGAGTTACCACCACTGCGAGAGTAGTTAGTAATTTGTTCATAGTTTTCTTAGTGTTGTTCGGGTTCTTAAACCTATGTTAGTGTTGCAATAAAAAAAGCCCTAAGCTACCGTATCTCTCCTTTACAGGAGACGAGTTCGCCGATGGGCGATCTTGATACTTTTAGCTTAGGACCTGATGTCGTTCTTAGTGTCTGACCTTTTAAAGGTTCAGGAGTTAGTGTTTATCCAAACATTGCAGCCAGATTCGTTGGCTATCAATGAATTTTCCTAAATATGGGTAAGGGATATTGGGTATTACTAGAGGGAAGTTTCTTTCTGATGACACAAAGATATAATTATGTCACATTTTTTAAAAATAAAAACAGAAAAAAATCAAATATTATTATTTTACATGAATAAACGCCTAATAATCTTCAATAACTAGGCTCAAGAGCCATTTCTTGTAACATTTTTCAGAATCCTAAGCTTGCTGCAAGAATTTATTGCTTATTTGCAGGTCCTACAGGGATCATTGTATGTCCTGAGCACTTATCCACTAAATGTTACTTTACTGCCTATGTCAGCTGACAAACGAGAATGGACTTGTGTAAAAAGCGAACCGGGACCAGATCTCAAGTTATTCACAGCTCGCTTTGATTATATGCTCAACCCGAGGAATCAGGTGACGGAAAAGATGATTACTTTAGTATCCCCAGATTCCGTCAACGTGATCCCGATTACCCCAACAGGAGAGATTATTTTTGTCCGTCAATACCGTTTTGGAACTCGGACCTACACGCTTGAACTGCCTGGGGGTATCGTAGATCCCGGTGAGGAGCATGGCGTAGCGGCAAAGCGAGAATTGCAGGAAGAAACAGGCTACACCAGCTCTTCTTGGAATTATCTAGGTAAAATTGGCTCCAACCCTGTCTTCATGGATAGCTATGTGCATCATTGGGTAGCTAGGGATGTGGAGTTGACGCATAATACCGCCCTAGATGCAGGAGAAGATGTGGAGTGGGTGTCCATACCTGTAGAAGAAGTAAAACAGCAATTCCTTACCGGCAAGTTTGAGCATCCGCATGCAGTAAATGCCCTGCTTAGGTTTTTTGGTCCACAACTGCAGTCATCAATAGCCAATCAAGGAAGAGGAAGATAATTCTATAAATTCCAAAAGGCTTTTTATTTTAGCTCTTATACCCGCAAAGATCTAAGAAGTTATTTCTTCAACATCAAGCTGGAACCAGCTATCACTTTCCCCCTATACGGCTGCACCTCTAGCTTTCTAACCCACAATAATCTTATGAAAAAGATTCTTTTCACTTGTCTTATCCTTTGCTCCTATCAACTTGCGGTATCCGCTCAGGACCTCAGCAGCTTCCGAGTTGGACTCATCCGTTATGATGGCAATATTGAGCAAGATATCTTGAACAGTTTAGATAAACTTGAGTTGGTTACCGATGCCGAAAAAGAACTAGTTAGAAGACTCGATCGCAGGCTCCAGAAATGGTACCAAGATGAAGTGTTTGAAATACTCTTGAAGCAACTAGATGGTCGGGGCATTGAACTCCTACCGCTGGAAGAGACGGCAAAACTAACCCGACTCAACGAACGGGGCTACCCGAATCCTTTGACGCCTAAGAAACCCATCAAAAAGAAGAATAACAACATTGGCGATTATTTTCTGAATATCACCATCAATTGTTCTAAGCCTCTGATTGGGGGGCTATTGGGTTTTCGTCCAACGAGTAGTATTCGAATTGTCCTGCACGATGCCAGCGGTGAGAAGTTGAAGACAATCAATGAGACGGTAAAGGCACAACAACCGCTAAAACCGGCTGACTTTGATGAGCCTTGGTCGATTGTAATCGAACAATTTGACAAGATGGATTGGCATCATCGGGATATGCTAATTGGTTATCTCCTGCCCTTAGTAGAAGAAGCGGTGAAGGTTGGCTTAGATGCTTTGGGACGCTAAAAACATATAATAGAATAGTTGAGCAGGTACTGAAACTTGCTCAACTATTCTGTTGCAATCTAGTAGTATCTTCCGATCATTGGGTGATCAACAATGGTTTGCTTCAGCTCTAGGAAGTCGGCCTCCCCTTGCTTCTGGTAGACAATCTTTCCTCCGGGTTCCACCAAAACGGTATAAGGCAGTGCCGCATTCCAGCTGGTATCTACAGCCTCCACCATTTGATAGATATCGTCTCCACTAAAGATGTAATTTTTTAAGGCCGAGTTTTTGCTCTCCAAAAACTTTAGGGCCTTATCCTCTTGCGCGATCTTATCGGCTGATAGAGAAATGAACTCAAAATCCCTAGCTCCGAACATGCGTTGCAGCACAATAAAATCAGGATATTCAATCACACAGGGTCCACACCAGGTGGCCCAGACATTGATCAGTCTTAGTTTTTCAGAGTCCTCATTTTGTAGCAGCTTCGCAATTCCCGCGGCATCAATCGCTTCAAGCGTGACGGGTTTTTCTGCCCATTCCTTTTCGACCTTCTCCTTGTAAGCCGTTTTCCAACCCCATTTGGTGGAGCAGCCAAAGGTTTTAGTGACTGGCTCTGGTGGAGTTTGCCCGGCCAAAACGGCATCTATCGCCCCTCTCAACACTTCCCCATTCGCTGTTCCCGGTTTCTCGGAACCATCAATTTGTCCGACATACTGAAGTTTTTGCTCGGAGTCAAACAAGAAGACATGAGGCGTTGCTACTGGTCCATACTGCAAAGAAACCTCCTCATTGTCGCCATCGTATAGGTACGGAAAATTGTACTTTTTGTGATCTGCTCGGATGATCATTTCCTCATAGTCATCATTCAAATCACTATATCCCAATTCTTCATATAATAATCCGAGGGGGCTGTTTGGAGATATAGCCACCACGGACAAGCCCTTGTCTTGGTAGTCCTTTGTAATATCAATCAATCTATCCTCGTAAGCCTGAGCGGTTGGACAATGGTTACAAGTAAAGACGATCAATAAAGCTTCTGCTTCGGAGAAGTCAGCCAAAGAATAGAATTTCCCATCCACTCCTGGCAAGTTGAAATCTGGTGCTGCTGCCCCAATCGGTAAGGTAGTTACCTCCCTTTCGGTGACGAGTTGTGGATTGGCTACAAAGGTAGCCTTTGGTGCATCTCCTGCTTGCTCTTGCTGGGAGGTGTCATTGGATACACAGCTACTTACGATGAGCAGGAGTACCAAAAGACTAAGCCATTGGTGTAATCGTTGATCTCTCATTTTGTTTATGTTTTGTTGGTGAAGTTGAATCCAGTTTTCAATCGGTAGGGCAATCAGAAAGCATGGATTAATTTGAAAAACTTTTCGCGGCGATTTCTCGCTAAAGGTACACGTAATTGATTGCTCATCAGTAGATAGCCTCCGTCCTTATTCACCCATTGTTCTAGGGCTTGCAAATTAATGATAAAACTACGATGAGCGCGAAAAAAAGAAGTAGAACTTAATAAATCTTCAAAGTCTCCGAGTGTTTTAGCCACCATTATCTTTTTGTCCTTTTTGGTGTGAATCTCGGTATAGTTTCGATTGGCCTCCAGGCATACAATTTCACTTTCCTCCAAAAAGGTAATACCAGACTGATGTGGGATCACTAATTTCTTATGGCTATCCTCTTTAAAGCGTTGTATAGCTTCCTTCCAAGCCATATTCATTTCCTTTTCAATCCGTTGTACGGTCGTCTTCAATTCATCAATATCAATCGGTTTCAGTAAATAGTCAACGGCTGAGACCTTAAAAGCTTTTACTGCATATTGTTCGTAGGCGGTGGTAAAAATGATCTTGGGGCGATTGTAGGCAGGCAGTTGTTCGATGAGTTGGAATCCGTCCTGCTCTGGCATCTCAATATCCAGAAAGACCAAGTCGGGTTGTTCTTTTGTAATTAAAGTCAACCCCTCTTCTGCGTCGGCTGCCCATCCGCTTATTTCAACCTGAGGACAAAAACGTTCCAACAAGAACTTTAGATTATTCCGGCTCCCGGCTTCATCATCAATAATTACTGCTTTCATGCCATGCCATCTTTAGTAGAAGAGAAAGGGATCATTAGGTGCACCAGGGTACCGCTGGGATTTCCGGCATCATCGGCTAGGTCTTCTATTTCAAAAGCAATCTTTCCTTCGTTGGTCTTGTTAATCAATTCTAGCCGATCTCGGGTCACCTGTATACCTTTCGATTTCCCTTTGTATTTTTTGTGTTCGTTAATTTCCATGGATCGTTGTCGGCCGATCCCGTTATCTTCGATTTGGCAATGGAGCATGTTTTCGCCAAGTTGTTGAAACCGTACCTCTAGCTTCTTCTCTTCTTTTCTGTGAAAAAGGCCGTGGTTCAAGGCATTTTCAACAAAGGGCTGGATAATCATGGTCGGGATAAAAACCTTATTGGCTTGCAAGGGGCGCTTGATGAGTAAATCATAGTGTATCCGTTGATCAAATCTTAAGTTTTCTAAGGTAAGATACAACTCCAATTGACTTACTTCTTCTTCCAAACTAATCCTTTCTTGGGTAGAATGGTTTAAAACGCTACGAACCAGTGAAGCAAATCGACTAAGATATAGATTAGCAGATTCTAGGTCACTGTTATTGATAAATTCCTGTATGGAACTCAGGGCATTGAACATAAAGTGGGGGTTCATCTGTGCCCGGAGTGCCGTTAATTGCAGATTTTGCATGCGCCGTTGCAGTTCGCTTTCTCGTTTAAATTTTGCTTGCTGACGTTGATAAGCGAAGAACAAGGTACCCGCAATTATGAGCCCCATAGTCAGGAGGAACCACCATTGCCTCCACCAGGGCAAACGAATGATGATTTGCCGCTGGATGGTTTCACTCCAGGTTCCGCCACTCCCTTTCACCTTAACCTTCAATTGATAATCCCCAGGAGGGACGGCAGCCCAGCTCACCTCCTCAGAGGCTGTCTCTATCCAGTCTTTATTTAGTCCCTCTAGCTGGTAGGCATAGGTTATATTTCCTAAGCTTTTGAAAGAAACAGAACTCAGCTGAGCAACAAGATCGTTTTGGTGGTAAGGCAGTGTAATACGTGCTTGATCCAACAAGGTATCCTTATCTGCGAATAAAGCTTTTATCTTGAGCAGAGGCGGATCTACAAAGGAGGCAATTTCCTTCGGAAATATGTCTACCCCACCTGAAGAAGCGGCCAAAACAAAACTATCTACGATACCCAAATATTTCACTTCCCCGGTAGAGAGGCCATCCTGTTCATTAAACACTTGAATATCACCGGTCTCTACATCGATTTTATTAATTCCAAGATTCGTTGACACCCACATCGTCTTACCGTCAGCTTTCTGGTGCATGCACAGGTTACTAGACAAGCCATGCCCTGTAGTAATATGTTGTACGATGCTATCCCCTTGGAGGACAAATACCCCTTGCCCCGCCGTAGCGACCCAAAAGCGACCTTTGTGATCTTTGCTAATACCGCGAATATCCGTATAGATTTGATCCTCAGCAATTCTCTCCGTTTGCTCGCCATTAAATTTGAACAGACCATCCGTAGAGCCCAACCACATGTGCTGCTGATCAATGGTATAATTGGTATATATTCTAGCTGAGAAAGGTATGCCGGAATTGGCAATGGAAGCCCCTCTGATCACTTGGATACTGTAGGATAGTACATACAGAGAGTCAGACATTACCGCAAGAGACTTAATCGGAGAAGTCGTCGTGTATTTGGCTAGGATTTCGCCGCTGGTATCTACTCTAAACACCTCTGAATTCGTAGCGACCCAAGCCCCAGTCTCATCCGTGAGAATGTCAACGATTCGATAAGCGCTATACCGTGTACTCCGTATCAGATTGAATGCCTTATCAAAAACATCTACCCTACCACTTATATACCCGACATGGATGTTGCCACGCTGATCTACTTCCAACGATCTGACAATATAATTATCTCTACTTGGTATTTTCAAGGATTGCACCTCACTAGAAATCAAGAGATACATTCCCTTTCCCTCTGTACTTACCCACAAATTCCCCTCGTGATCATGATAGAGGTCATTCACAAATACATTGCGAAGGACAGGTTTAGGGGTAGCGTTCCAATCTTCTAAATACAGTAATTCACCTTGCAGCCCCAACCAAATGTGTCCTTTGGTATCGACCAAAATCGTATTGAGTCTCTTTTCGGGCTGATAGGTTTCCACCTGTTCCTGATAAGTAACTTGAAGTGCTTCTGGCTCAATAAGTGCGATTCGGTCCCGATCATAAGATCTTTCGATACAGATAATGTTTTGACCCAATGCTTGACATTCTGTTAGGTGATCGGGAATTTCAAGCCCTTGAACTTGCTGAGGTGCTTCCGACCCCAAACGAAAAAGTCTACCTCTATCTACGAAATAGATTAGAGAATCAACCTGAATCCCAGCTGGTCCTTCCCAAGCGCTATAGATTTCGGTAGAATATATCCGTTGGTCTGAGCCAATATGTACTACCGGTCTCGTCCTTTTTGAGGTGACTACATCCACCCCTGAAAACCAGATGAAGGTATCAATGCATTGGAAGTAATAATTTCCGACCGCCAAGGTATCTGCCCAAGCAGGAATATGACCTCTACCATCTTGAAAATAAGATGGCTGTCCTGCCATAGTGCTCAACCACTTCCTATTCGAAGGATCAATCGAGAGTCCGTAGATCAAATTATTTACCAACCCATCTTCAATGGAATAAGCGGTAAACTGCTTCCCATCAAAGCTACACAAGCCATTGGAAGTCCCCATCCAAAGCAATTGGTCGCTGTCTTGGTCAAAGGCAAAAACATTGCTACTTGGCAGTCCGTCCGAAGTGGTGTATTGGCGAAAAAAAAAGTTCTGTTCCCAAGAAGAGCAAGGAAGAAGAAGGAGGGGAATCAATACCAGGATCTGGTAGCGCATTGCGGAAGTCATTAATTGGCCCAAATCTAACCAACTCTACCCGAAAACCCAAATAAACCATTGGTCCGCCGAGGCTCCCCTTTGATAAATCAGTGCACAGATAGATTACCAAAAAAAAGATATTTAAATGCGTGATAAAGATGCCGATCATAAGCCATTTAAAAGAATCGTAGCACGAAAGCTGTTTGTGACAAACCATCGACACAGCCCCTCAAGTGCTCATTCCTGCTGTCTATAACATCTCACAAAGATTTGGCTTACACCCTTTTCTATAAACCGAACTAAAAATGAATGTTCAGTCTAGATTTTCGGTAGTGACCATGATGATCTCTACTTGGATACAAAGAGCTGATTATTTGAAGCGTGTATTATCAGACTGACCAACTATTTGGAGTTCTCCCTGCTTAGCAGCGATTAGTGATTTTTCTAGGCAGGGGCTCTCCAAGCTAATATCTAACGCTATTTCTCTCAAAACTTTAACAAATGTATCGTAAATTTTACCTCTTTCTCCTTTGTTTACTTACCATCCTGATAGCTCAAGGGCAAGTTTTCTCGCAGGGTCTCCAAGCAGAGATACAGATGTCCGTAGACGATCAAGAGCTCATTTGTGATCGATCAACTATTGCCTTCGATGACCAAGAGGTTGGCTCCTCCACCGAAAGGGTGGTTACTATTACCAACAGCGGTAAGACCCCACTGATCATTTATGGTTATGATCTATCTGGATTTGAAAATTTCAGCGTAGAATTTGAATTCCCCTTTGAAGGTATCGTCTATATCCCTCCGGGGGAACAGCTCAGTTTTTCCGTGATTTTCACTCCCGGTAGCCCGGGTAGCCACTATGGTTCTTTAACGATTCAAAGTTCCGATCCAAACCACAGCACCTGCCAAGTTTCCTTATACGGTCTCGGCTTGGAGCTCAATCCACTGCTATTGCGCTTCACTGATGATCCACTGGCTGGCTATGAAGAAGTAGATTGCGGAGGAGAATCCTTTTTCGATCTTACAGAGGACCCTAGCGATGGTAACTTTCGGGTACACTACAGCTTTCGCAATCAAAGTGATGTTCCGATTATCGTCCGGGCTGAGACTACAGTGGTGGGTGGTACCATCACCAATATTCTAAACCCCGTAGAATTGGCCCCAGGCGGTGGCGGTTACCATGGTCCCTCTTTCTTTCTGGCGGCGGGTGATATTTATACGATATTGACCACCTTTTTCATTACCCTGCCTGATGGAACAGAGCTTACTTGTGAATACCGTGTTATCGTAGATAAAAGAATCATTCCACTAGATATTAGCTTTACAGATAACCCCTTGGCCGGCTACCATCCAATAGCGTGTGGAGGGGAGGAGTATTTTGATCTGGTCAACGAGCCAGATGGTACCTTTAGATTGTACTATTCTTTCCAAAATACTAGTAGCAGCCCGATTACTGTTCGTGCAGAAACTAATGTAGTAGGAGGCAGTACTACGGGTATTCTTGATCTTATCACCTTGGAAGCAGGTGCGTTCGGTTTTCACGGGCCAAGCTTCAATCTAGCCGCTGGTGATATTTACACGATATTGACCACCTTCTTTATCACCCTGGAGGATGGATCTGAACTCACTTGCCAGTACCAGGTCATTGTCGATATGCGCTCCATGCCGATCGACCTCATCTTTAGTCATGACCCACCCCAGGGTTATCATCCGATCGATTGTGGGGGGGAGGAGTTCTTTGATCTGACGAATTCGGAGGAAGCCCCCTTCTTGGTGTATTACACTTTTACCAACACCACTAATGGTAACATCACCGTAAGGGCAGAAACAACCGTAGTCGGTAGTGGTTCGATTAATATCCTAAATCCGGTTACCAAAGCCCCGGGGGAAAGTGGTTCGCAATTTGCCACTTTCACTTTGGCGGAAGGAGAACTACATACCATTCTAACGACCTTCTTCATCACCTTGGAGGACGGAACAGAAATTACATGTGAGCATACAGTGATTGTAGACAAACGCAAAATTCCGATCAGTGTTCGTTTTACGGATAATCCCGCCCAGGGTTATGATGACATTGAATGTGGTGATGAGGCATTCTTTGATCTGGTCAATGAACCAGATGGGACTTTTTCCGTACACTATTCTTTCCGCAATACCAGCGATGGCACCATAGTAGTTCGAGCTGAAACGACGGTAATCGGAGGTGGCATCACCAATATCCTAAACCCAGTCACGCTTGAGCCGGGCGACTCGGGATATCAAGGAGCGACCTTCCATTTGGATGCTGGGGATATCTATACCCTGGAAACCACCTTCTTCATCACCTTTGCAGATGGTTCTGAAATTACCTGTGTACATACCGTAATTGTAGATAAGCGCAGTATACCCATTGAGCTAGGGTTTAGCCTAGACCCTTCCGAAGGATATGAATTAATTGAGTGTGGGAACGAAGAATTCATTGATTTGACGGATACCCCTGATGGAATAACTCGCTTGTATTTCCGATTAGAAAACGTGAGTCCAACTACAATCGATGTAAACATCGAATTAACTGTAATTGAACAGAATTCAAATTCCACATTTCCACTCGTCCCTCTGGATCCAGGTGACATCAGAACTTATCATACAGGCTTCAATTTGGAAGCGGGTAGCCTTTATACCATCATCTATGAGATATTCATCACCCTTCCAGATGGGACTGAGATTACTTGTGAGCATCGCGTAATCATCGACAAACGGATGCAGCCCTTGGATATTATTTTCAGCCATGACCCGGCTCAAGGATTTGAGTCGATCGAATGTGGCGGCGAAAAATTCTTTGACCTCAGTGGTACGCCTACCGGCCCATTTCAAGTCTACTACACTTTTACCAATAACACTAGTAATCCGATCACCGTCCGTGCCGAATCCATGATCGTAGGAGACAACTACACCAATATCCTCCAACCTATCATGATTGACCCGGGGGATGGCTCCTCCCAATTTGCCACCTTCCAATTGGACGCAGGTGATATTTACACCATTCAAACCACCTTCTTTATCACTTTTGAGGATGGCTCCGAAATCACTTGCCAGCATAATGTCGTAGTGGATAAACGGACAGAGGTAAAACCACCAGATGGAGATACCAAAGGCTATCAAGCACCCTCAGGCGTTGCCAGACTATTCCCGACGGTGGCGCAGTCTCAGATCACCTTAGAAACGACTACCGAACAGAAAGAAGTCTACCGCATTTTGAACAGTTTAGGGCAGGTGGTTGAAACGGGTACTGTCCCAGAGGGCGTATACCGCACCCACATCTCAACAGATCACCTAAGTGCAGGACAATATTTTCTTAGAATAGGACAAGATCTTCAAATATTAAGATTCATAATATCTAAAAATTAGCTTACTTGCAGGCTTTAAAAAACCCAATACCACAATCATGAAAAAATCACTTGTACTCAGCGTGCTCACGATCTGCTGTTTCACCTTACTGAAAGCTCAACCCGTCCTCAACTCCAACATCATTCCTGGCCCTGGCAGTAAATGGATTGGCCTTTTTTTGGAATTCAATCCAGAACAGTACCCTGTTGGTACTACTGGT
The DNA here is from genome assembly GCA_019634045.1 of Saprospiraceae bacterium. Taxonomy (GTDB): domain Bacteria; phylum Bacteroidota; class Bacteroidia; order Chitinophagales; family Saprospiraceae; genus DT-111. The sequence continues at coordinate 12,776 of JAHQWA010000447.1, read as the reverse complement.
GGCGGCCAAAGCTGGGATTTTACCGGCATTATTGACAGCCTAGAGGGCAGTCCGGAAGAAATCATTGAAGAGCTGAAGGAAGAGCCTTTCTTAGCCTTTGAAGTCGTGGACCCTAGTGGCTTGATCGGGGCAGATAGTTTCCCTGATGCGGATTTCGCCATTCGAACACTGATCGACTTTTTCTTTTTCACGGACATCTACTCTTTCGTTGAGCAGCGTTCCGATGGGCTCTACGACCTAGGAAGCACAAGCATTACGGAACTAGAAATTCTGGGTGTTTTCATAGAAGATACCAGTACCGTAGTAAATCAAATGCCCTCCTTGGAGTTCAAACTCCCGCTCAGCTTTAATGAACACTTCATTAGAATTGATGAGGAAATTGATGAGGATGTGGACTTTGATACCAAGACCGTTAGTAGTTCCCGCGACTCCATTGTGTATGATGCCTATGGATCTTTAAGTACACCATTTGGTAGCTTTGACGAAGCCGTACGATTTACACATTACAGTACGGAAAACACAGTCACCACTAGTCTTTCGACTGGATCAGTACTAAGTAATACAAATACGAGCAGTGTCTCTTACGAATGGTACAGCCCGGATCAATTGGCACCATTGGTAGATTATGATCCTCCCGGAGTGGGCGAGGAAGCAGGTATCCTGACCTTCTATATTCAAACAGATGTAGTGCTATCAAATGATGAGGTTAAGCGCGAGTTTAGCCCACTCTCTGTCGCACCAAATCCAGCTAAGGAACAAGTCCAAGTTACCTTTAGCCTAGAAAACAGCGAAGATCGCACCCAGGCTTACCTTTTTGATATGAAAGGCAGAATGTTAGCTACCGAAAACTGGAATGGATTGGCTAGTGGACCACAGCAACAATCTTTTTCACTACCGAATCAATTAACTCCAGGAACTTACGTGCTTTTAGTACGGGGGGCTTCTTTCTCCGGTTACCAGAAGGTGGTAGTGAGATAAGTCGATTTGATCTTACCCTAATATAATAGCCCCTGCTGGTCTTCATTGCACCGGCAGGGGCTTTCATATTTCACCCAACTAGGGGCAATTAATCTGCTATAGCAGGTGCTTCCAACAATTGGAAGAACTGATCTAATTTCGGTGTGATGATAATTTCCGTACGACGATTAGCGCTTCTGCCAGCGCTAGAACTATTATCCTCCTTCGGAATAAATTCCGAACGCCCGGCTGCTGTCATCCTAGAAGGATCCACATAGTAATCCTCCACTAACATTCTCACCACAGAGGTAGCTCTCTTCACACTCAGATCCCAGTTGTCATCCATGCAGGAGTTTGAGATGGGTACATCATCCGTATGGCCTTCCACCAAGATATTTAGATCGCTGTGATCATTGATGACCAAGGCCAGCTTGTTCAATACCTCACTCGCCTCACTGGTTATCTTGGAACTTCCTGATCGGAACAACAATTTATCGGAAATTGAAACGTATACCACTCCTCCTTTCACCTCCACCTGTACATCGTCATCGTCGATATTACTCAGGGAGCGTTTTATATTCATCACCAAGGCTAAATTCAGGGAATCCTTGGAATGGATTTTGGTCGTCAAATCTTGAATGAAGGAATACTGTTGCGTCATATTTTCCAGGGACTTATGGATACTTTCGGCCCCGGTCTTATTGATAATGGAAAGATCTGACATACGATCCAGGAGGCTACCGTTGGTTTGCTGGAGGTGGCCGAGCTGTTCCTCTAATAATTCGATCTTATCATCTTTTAATTCCAATTCGCGCTCCAATTCTGCCAATTTGGCTTTGTTGCAAGAGGATAATAGGACGACTGCAATCGCAAGTAAGAGGATACTATTAAGTTTTTTCATAGTTACTTAGTTGCTTGATATAAAGCCCAAAACTATAAATATGGGATCTTTAGTATGAAGCTTAGGAGAAGTTTTGCTTTTCGCTAAAAAAAGCCATCACAAATCCCAGTATTCACGCAATCCCTACCAAGCTTGGGGTAACAATTACTCAAAGATAAGACATTAATTTCGCTGAAAAGTAACGCTAAGGGCTAGATTTTATCTGTCAAACGCAATCTGACAGGTATTTGCATTCTATTAAATGGACCGGCACTATTAACTAAAGTACCGGCAACTAGTAGCTTTTAAGTACAGGGCGATATTTCTCCAAAATCTGCTGTAATTCTCTCGGCTTAAAGGGCTTGGACAGGTAATCATCCATTCCTGCCGCCAGGCATTTTTCGCGATCCTCCGGCATGGCATTAGCAGTCATCGCAATGATCATAGGGCTATTGTGCTTGAGTAATTTTCGGATTACCCGGGTAGCCTCTAAACCATCCATTTCTGGCATTTGAACATCCATAAAGATCAAATCGTATTGACTCTGTTGTACCCGTTCCACGGCTTCTTTTCCGTTTTCGACAATGTCGATCTCATAACCCAGTTTATTGAACATCCGGACCGCAATTTTTTGATTGACGACGTAGTCTTCTGCCAATAAAATTCGAATTGGAATGTCCAGGGCAAGATCCGCCTTTAAGTCTCGGTTGGTGTTTTCAGTTTTCTTTTTGCTTTCCTTATTCACTTTAAATAACTCCAATACCACATATCTCAACTGTTTTTTACGGATCGGCTTGAAGTGATATTGATCGATGACCTTACGAATCTCCTTGATGGGCAGCACTTGACTAGAGCTCAACAGCAAGATCGGTCCGGAAAAGTGCTTCCTCACCTGCTTCGCAAACTCCAAACCGTCGATTTCTGGCATATTGAAATCTGTAATCACCAAATCATAGGGCCTGTTTTCGATCCATTCCACGGCATCTACCGGAGAACTGCATAGTTCAGGGTAGATCCCCAGTTCCTCCACAAAAGCTTGCAGGATCATCAGGTTGGTAGCATTATCATCTACAATTAAGGCGCGTTTCCCCATCAGCATCGCAAGGTCATCTTCCGTCACCAATGGCACATGTTTATCCACTGGGATTCCTTTTTCCAGCGGTAGTACAAATTGAAACTGCGAACCTTTACCCCACTCACTCTCCGCCCATATCTTACCCTTCATGATTTTGCACAGCTTGTTACAGATGGCTAGTCCAAGCCCTGTTCCTCCAAACTGCCGGGTACTACTATCGTCAATCTGCTGGAAGGCATTAAATAGCAAGGGGAGCTTTTCGGGTGGAATCCCTATCCCGGTATCCTTCACATTGAAGTGTACAGATATCAGGTCCTCACCACCGGATAGGTCTTCTGGAGACAGTTGGACGTATATATAGACCTCTCCGGTATTGGTAAACTTAATGGCATTACCAATGAGGTTAGACAGCAGCTGCCCAATTCTCACCTCATCCCCCTTGATAAATTCAGGCACATCGGGTTCCAGATAATAGAAGAGATCCAGTTCTTTTGCACGGGCTTCTGCTCCGTGTTGATCTAAGACACTTTCTAAGCAATTTCTTAAGGAAAAATCACGCCTTTCCAATTCCAACTTACCAGATTCGATCTTGGAAAAGTCGAGTATATCATTGATCGTCAGTAGGAGTTTATCGCTACTGGTTCGAATAATTTCAAGGTGTTCTCTTTGCTCGTTGCCGAGTTGTGTATTATCCAATAAATCCACCATGCCAATAATCCCATTCATGGGTGTCCGGATTTCGTGACTCATGGTAGCCAAAAAGTTAGATTTAGCCTTAGATCCAGACTCTGCCTGTTTTTTAGCCTCCTCCAAATCCTGTTCATAGGAACGCTGACGCGAAACATCTGCCAAGGTAACGGTGAGGCCATCTCCTAGCTTATTGACTACGATATTGACCCAATACTGCTTTCCACCTGGCATCACATAATCTTCCTCAAAGGACATGGGCTTACCCGTTTCCACAATAGCTACTAACTGGTCAAACCATCCCCCACCAAAGCTCAAGGGGATTAGCTTACTCAAGCTTTGATTGGTGTCTAAGTCATGCAAAAAAGGGAAAAGTCTATAAGTGGCGGGGTTTACATGAGTAATCTCAAAATCGACAACCTTTTCCGACTCATCCCGTGTCGCTGACAAAGCAACGATACCATTTTGAGACACTTCCAGTATGCCCTTTATCAAAGCCTTAGTCCGGTGGATCTGGTTAAGCTCGGAAGTGCGCCACGTCCAGATGGCCAAATTGACTAGACAAACGAGCGTGGTGATGCCAGTCACTGTCCATTTATTTTCTACGGGAATACTACTCGTATAAAGAAATAGACAGGCGGTAACAATCACGGTCAATGTATACAATAGGAGCAATTTCCTGGAGCGCAAGACAGTATAGATCAGCGAAAGTACGATCATGTTAGCCGCCTGGTAACTACCGGAGAAGTTACCATCGTTAAACGTCTTGATCTCATATATGGAGAAGCAGAAGTAAATTATATCGAAGAGTGTTAGTTTGTGCTTGGTCGTAAAGCCTTTTGAGAAACTTAAGGCTAAGCCCAAAAAGCACATGGCCATTACTCCATAGCGATCAGGTAAGACCTGGAATTGGCCAGTATCTATCCACTGTAAGGTACCTGTGATCAGGGGATCTCCAATCCCGCCCAGAAACAAATAGATCCTTCCTAAAAAGATATAGTTCAGATCTCTTTCGCTTTCCGTTCCTTGCATTTCCCTTGGGAGAACGTCCATAAAATTGAATCTCTGTTAGTTATTCTAAGTTCTCTAAGTTAGTGTTGTGCATAGGTAGGTGGCTCGGAAAAGTGCTTTGCCCTTACTCAGGCTGATAAGTTCTCGGATTATATTTGACCAACAATTTTTGTAGCTCTGCTGGCTTAAAGGGTTTCGATAAGTAGTCGTCCATCCCGGCATCGATACATTTTTGCCGATCTTCTGGCATGGCATTGGCCGTCATAGCAATGATTACTGGGCTATCGGCTTGCATACTGGATTTGATTTCTTGCGTAGCTTGCAAACCGTCCATCTCCGGCATTTGGACATCCATAAATATGATATCATAGGTGAATTTGGAAGACTTTTCTACGGCCTCCAAACCATTCTCGGCTATATCAATTTCATACCCCATCTTCTTGAAGATTCTGCTGGCAATTTTCTGGTTGACGATAAAGTCCTCCGCGAGTAGGATGCGCAAGGGGATATCTTCTGCCAGGTCTTCTCTAAAGGTCTTAGCCCTTTGCTTCCTAACACTGGTATTCAATTTCGTAGGACTATTAAAGAGCTTGACCATCAACAGCTGCAACTGTCTTTCTCGAATGGGTTTGAACTGATAGGAATCTACCCATTTGCTCACCTCTTTCATGGGGAGTTCTTGGCTGGAACTCAACAATAAGATAGGACAGGTCATCTGCTTCTTGATCGCACTGGCCATCTGTAGGCCATTCATAATCGGCATATTGTAATCCGTGATGACCAGGTCAAATATCTGCTTATTGACCATCTCTAAGGCCTTCACTGGCGATTTGGCCACCGTTGGTTTTAAGCCCATACGGGTAATAAAGGCGGCCAAAATCATCAAGTTCGTCTCGTTGTCGTCGATCAACAGGATACGCTTTCCTCTAAGATCTTCCACGATTCGAGGTTGATCTTGTTCCTGCACATAGGTCATTGGAGAAAGCTTACAGGAAATAATGAATTGGAACTGAGATCCTTTCCCAAATTCACTTTCCACCCAGATCTTACCATGCATCAACTGGCACAGGCGTTGGCAAATCACCAGCCCTAAGCCAGTTCCACCATACTTTCTAGTCGTAGAGGTATCCACTTGATTAAAAGCTTGAAAGAGTTGGCCAATCTTGTCCGACGGTATCCCTATGCCGGTATCTCTCACACTGAAATGCAGGTGAACGTGATCACCGGGAGCTGCCCAACCTTGGTCTACTCTCTTCACATGCACATAGATCTCTCCGGTCTCAGTAAATTTGATGGCATTGCTCACCAGATTGGTAAGGATCTGCCCCAAACGCACTACATCCCCAGCAATATACTCGGGAACTTCTGGCTCCATATAGTAGAACAAGTCCAGTTCCTTGTCGCGTGCCCGTTTACCTAATAAGTCTAAGGTATCTTCCAGGCAGGCGCGTAGGGAAAAGTTGCGCTCTTCCAGTTCGAGTTTTCCTGATTCGATCTTTGAAAAATCGAGAATATCATTGATAATCGTTAATAGGCTTTCACTACTCGTTCTAATGATGTCCAAATGCTCCAATTGTTCAACGGACAATTCAGTATTGTACATCAGGTCAATCATACCGATAATCCCATTCATGGGTGTCCGGATTTCATGACTCATAGTGGCGAGGAAACTAGATTTGGCTCTTGCCCCTTCTTCTGCTTTTTCCTTGGCCTCTTCTAATTGCGCCTCATAGATCTTCTGCTTCGTAACATCGGTAAAAGTAATGGTCAGGCCATCCTCTAATTTGGCAGCCACCAACTTTAACCACAATGGCTCACCGTTAAGTCCCTGAAATTGATCAGAAAGTTCAAAGGAACGCCCTTTTTCCACTACATCAATAAACTGGTTAAATACCTGGCTGCCATAGCGACGAGGAATAAGTTCTTTTACCCACTTGACTTGTTTGTTTTTTAGAAATGGAAATAGATCGTAAAAAGCGCCATTGACGTGCGTGATCTCAAAATCTCTGATGGTTCCATTCGGGCTGCGCTTCGACTCCACTGCAATAATCCCATCTTGCGCCACTTCCAAAATACCATTCATCAAGGCCTTAATGTGCTGATTTTGATCTTGTTCCGCCAAACGCCGGCTCCAAACGAAGTAGTTTCCAACGGAAATAATCACAAAAGAAGAAGCAATAAATACCTTGTAAGCAATCGGAAGCTGCACGGATAGGGCTAAAAAGCCAATCACGCAAGCAAATATGAAAAGGCTATAGATGATCAGTTGGCGATGCCATCTCAACACCATAAAAGTAAATTGGATCAGTATCATTTGGGTAATGAGATACTGGCTCGCAAAACCACCGATATAGTCGATATAGAAACCTGCAAACGTAAAATAGAAGAAGCCAAAATCAAAGACTTGAAAACGACGCTCTGTTGAAAGGTCTTTTCTTAGTGTTATAGCAAATAACAGAAGACAGATTAAGCCAAACATCCAAGATTCCCAGGTCGTTTCAAATACCCCGGATCCAATCCAATGGTTTAGACCGGTAAAAGCAGGCATCCCTAAACCTCCCAATAAAAGATATATTCTACCAAGTAAAATGTGGTTATTGATTCGTTCAACACTCATGCGTCATAATGGTCTAATAATAAGATAGGGGTAAACCCCAACTGCTTCGTTTAGTGTTGATCGATCAGTAGAATTGGATGGACTTATCTATTCCGCTGAATGAAGTGTCTGTGTGTTTGTTGGAATGGACCGAATGTTTTGAGAGTCTAGGGTAGAAATGATCTTCTCTTTCAAAGAGAAAGCACAAGACCTAAATGAATTATTTTCAAATATAAAAAATATAATTCTATAAGTGAAGTAATTGTGTCACTTCCCGCCTACTGGATCGAAATGATCCAATGTCCGGTAAAAGTCTCCAATGATACGGGTCTTATCAAAATTCTCCCAGAGCACAATTTCTCTAGCATTTTCTGCTTGCTCTTTCCATTTCCCCTCTATCAATACGGGGCAGGGTATTAAACGCTTCTCTGCCCAAGCCGGTGACTTAACAATGGCTACGGCCGCCATATCATACAAGGCTCTAGCCGGAGGATCTACATGGTAATCTATATGCTCAAAAAGATTCACGGCATAATCTCCAAAAGTAAAATACGATCCGCCATGTCTTCCGGTAATAGGTTCAGCGATTCTTGGACCCTTACCTGGCATTCTTTGCTGCACCTCCTCTTGAGTTACTTGTACGGCATCTGTGCCAGATGGTTTCCCATATCGAACAGTTACCATTTCAAACGGGACATTTTGTTCTAAAACGTAAGACATCGAAGCCGTATCATTTTCTTGATTGTATTCACCCGGTTCAGGATAATTGGAACCTAACCAGACGACTCGCAAGTTCTTGGCGATGTCCGGAGATTTAGCTAGTGCCAGTGCCACGTTGGTCAGTTTACCGACTGCCAACAGCACTAGTGGTTCATCCTTCATTTTTTTGGCTTCAGCGATGATAAAATCAACCGCAGCAGCTCCATCGTGCGCTGGATCTTCTAGATTTTCCTGAATGGTGAGAAAATCCTTATCCGCTCCCTTGAATAAAGGAATTTTTCCGTCCAGCTGGCACAATTTCAAAATCCGCTCTGCCTCTTTATATTGTTCATCAATATTGCCTCCGGAACGAGTGGCATTGACCGTTATTCCCTTCACGTCAAAAGTCTTGCCATTGAACAGGAGATAAGCCATTGCGTGCTGATCATCTAGTTCATTGTTCGCATCTGTATCAAAAATGACCGGAATAAGGTCGGTAGATTCTTCTCCTGGCGTATCGGCTTCCTGATTAGAGTTTGGACCTGTGCAAGCAAAGCCCAATAAAAGAAGAATAAAAAGACTCGAAGGAAGTAATTGCATCTTGTTCATAAGCGTCAACATTAAAAAATTATCCTTTTAGAACTAAAACCCAAGGCGATGAATTCGGTGCATTGAAAACGCCCGATTCCCCAATTGGGTCTATGGAAGTGAATTCCCCTGATTGCGGATCGTACCATCGCGCCTCTAAACCTGCTGGTAACTGCTTCAAGTGGATAGAACCACCTTCCGGCAGATAAGATAAGTAGAATTTGCCTGTTTTGGCCAACAATACCCCTTCGCCTTCAACTAGGTCCGGTCGTTTTTCCATGTCTGAGAAGTCGGCACCTTGAAATGGTCTGGAGACTAAACCCACATATTGAGCGCCGCTCATTTGTAAGGCTTGGTCCCAGGATTTAGCTTGACTAGCCCAAGCGGTCCAACCTTCTTCATCTGGACTTACTTTCCATTGCCACAAGGCCGCAGCCCCATATACGACTCCCATCGTCCCGCCTGCCATCAGTTGCCCCCAAGCCTCTTCTCCCTGCCACCAACCCAGGCCATTCTTCCCATCGTTCATTCCCTCATAAGTAGGTTCACCGTTAGCTACAGCCTTGGTGGGGAGATTATCATACATACGCTCAACTTTATGAAATAAATGCTCCGTGCCATGACCCGTCTGTGCCCATTGAAAATCCAACCAGAGCTCCTCCTGATAGGTCTTATTAAAATGCATAGCATGTTTTAAAGGATTGTCTTTGGCCCAATCCGCTATATAATCGTCAGAAGGATTGTAATGCAATCCTGTCGGTTGTTGGTAGGCATCCCACATCTCCAACATCTCACCTGCTTCCTTCACACCTGGATCTTTTCCTCCATTGTCTCCGGCCAGCAACCAAAAGGCTGGCTGGCTTCCATAACGAGCGAGCAGGTATTTACAGTAGCGCTCATATTCTTGCGGTACAGCCACATTCCCCATTACGTCCAAGCCTTTCCACCCGAATCCATGAAATACGGGTTGATAAACTGGCACAATCCCATGATCGATCAGCACATTCATAAGGGTATCGAGATATTGGAAATAGCTAGGTTGTAACTCATTGATATGACCGCTAGGTAAGTCCGTAAAGGCGCGCATGAAGCCAAGTGGCGTATTGCGCGCCTCAGGCCCCTCTGCTCGCATATCGGGTTGTACAGTCATCAGTAAGGCTGCATTAAACCCCTTGTGCTGGCGATCTGCGGCATAAGTTTTAACTTGATCAATGGTGGCCCGAAAAGGAATGGCCCAAGGGGTATCACCAACCACCAGAAATGGAGTTCCATCTTGGTGGACCACGTTCCGTTGTCCTTCGGACATACGAAGTAAACCATGTTTAAGAAGCGGGTTGTCTCCTTCATAAGGTTTAGCTTGCACTGTGCCAGTCACTGCATGCAGGCCTACTATTTCAGGCTCGCTCACCGTTTTCCAATTCCATAAACTGGTACCATCTGGTGAGGCGAAACGAATTTTCCACACTGCTCCACCATCCCAAAAGGCAGGTCGCTTGATTGTGCTTCCCGCAGCATTGCTAAATTCAGCGTAGACCTCCACGGAGGTGTAGGCGTTTTCCGGGATTGATTCAGCTTGTAGTTCGATTTCAATGCTTTCCCACTGCTGAGAAGTCAGAACGGGAATTTCTGATTCAGACTGGCAAGCAGCCAACAATGTTAGTGCGCTAAGGCAGAGCCAATTAAGTTTGGAGGACATTGGATAAGTTCGTTTTGTTTTATAGATTGATGTTCTTACAAATAATCAAAGCAAAATAATGAAAAACCTGTTAACCCTTATCTTCTGCTTGTTGGTTTGGACTGGCTTTTCGCAAACGAAATCCAGTCAACGGAATCCTTCTCTGATGGAAGGGACCGCTTTACAAGTAGGCATGTCAGATGCCCGTCTTCAGCGAATTGATGCAATGTGCGAAGCGCACATCAAAGAAGGAAAGTTACCCGGTATCGTGGCACTCGTAGCAAAAAATGGCCGCATTATTTACCATAAGGCATTTGGCATGGCGGATAGTCCTGCCGGGAAACCCATGACAACAGATGCCATTTTTCGGATTGCCTCCCAGTCCAAGGCCATTACCTCGACCGCTGTCATGATGCTCTGGGAAGAGGGTAAATTCCGATTGGATGACCCTATTAGCAAGTATATCCCAGCATTTAAGAACCCTAAGGTCCTTCAGTCCTTTCAATACCGAGACACCTCCTACCGTGCTAAGCCAGCCAAACGGGAGATTACAATCCGGCATTTATTAACACACACCTCAGGTATTGGCTACGGAGTAATTGATGGGGATGAGCGTTTTCGCATGATCTATAAAAAGGCAGGTATTACAGATCTTTTTACCACGGAGGATATAAGTATCGAAGAAAGCGTCAAGAAGCTTGCGGAGCTACCGCTACACCATGATCCCGGGGATGGCTACGTGTATAGCGAAGGCTTAGATGTACTCGGCTATTTCATCGAAGTTATCTCCGGCATGTCCTTCTCCGATTTTCTCCAAGAGCGACTCTTCAAACCATTAGGTATGAATGACACCCACTTCTATCTACCTAGTGAGCAAGCAAATCGGCTAGTTAAAGTTCAGCAAAAGGAAGAAGAAAAATGGGTGCACTATCCCGTGACCTTCTACGATACAGACTACCCCATCAAGGGGGCTAAACGCTTCTATTCCGGTGGGGCAGGTCTCTCCAGCACTGCAAAAGACTATGCCACCTTCTTGCAGATGTACCTGAATGGAGGTGAGTTAAATGGCATCCGTTTCCTGAGCCGTACTACTATCGAAACGATGATGCAGAATCAAGTCAAAGATTTTTGGGAAGGGTCGGGCAAACACTATGGCCTAGCCTTTGGAGTTGTGAACGAGGAGGGTGTCGCCCAAGGAGGGCTAGGCAGTTTGGGCACCTTCGACTGGGGGGGCTATTTCAACACCCAATACTTTGCCGATCCTAAGGAAAAAGTCATTGGCATCCTCATGAAACAAACCCAGGGCCCCGTGGATGATCAAACCGGCTGGATGTTTAGAATGTTAGTAGGGCAAGCCATTGATAATTAGTCAAATCTAAAGCAGATCCCTTGGTCATCGAACATCGTACCATAGAATTGTGGGGAAAGAAGGTATTCGAAAAAGCCGTAGTAAAGCCCCCTTTACGCAACCCCAATCCGCTGCCAGAGGAGGCCTGTTTCCTGTATGTGTTGGAAGGAGGAAATCGTTCTTTCTCGGAAGAAGAGCAAGTGAACCTACAGCAGGATGAGGCAGTATTGATGAAATGTGGACAATACATGTACGATGGGCAAGCGGATCCGAATTCTGGTCATTGCGGCTTGATTGCTGTCCATTTTTACCCCGAGGTCTTAGAGCGGTTATACGCAGATAAAGTTCCTGCTTTCCTGAAGAACTCAGCGGCTCTTCCCTTTATGCGCAACATGACTAAGGTCAACGCTCAGGTTCCAATTAAGAAATATATAGAAGGGCTCCTATATTATTTCGATCATCCACATACTGCTCCAGAAGAACTCCTCATCTTAAAGCTAAAAGAAATCATCCTCCTTTTGCTGCATACCCCAGACGCACCTGCCATTTTGGAGATTATGCACAATCTATTTAGTCCGAAGGCCTTTACCCTCAAGCAGGTAGTGGAGGCGCACATCTTTTCCGATCTCCAAATCGGCGATCTAGCCAAGCTCTGTCAGCAAAGTCTAGCCACTTTTAAACGCGAATTCAAAAAAGTCTACAACGACAGTCCCGCCAATTACATTCGGCATAGGCGACTGGAAAAAGCCGCGGATCTTTTACAGGTATCTGATGACCCCATCAATCACATCGCCTACGATTGCCAGTTTAAAGATGTAGCCCACTTTTCGACCGCTTTCAAATCTAAATATCAATTAACCCCCTCCCAGTATCGAATGAGCTTCACAACAAAGTAATTGATCTAATTTCGAAATAGCTTGATCTCCATCCAAGCTAACTTTGGACTAGTGTTGATTTGCTGGAGAATGTGTCAACATCTCCTTTTCCCTATCCTTTAAATTATACATTATGCAAACTCGCGTATTAGTCACGGCGGCTAATGGAAATACTGGCTACCCCGCAGCAAAGGAATTGTTGCGATTGGGGCACTTTGTTCGCGCCTTTGTTCGGAACCCTAACTCCAAAAAAGCCAAAGACCTGGAAGCCGCTGGTGCAGAAATTTTTGTAGGCGATATTCAAGATATCAGGGATGTACGCCGGGCATTGAAGGATATTGACAGTGCCTATTTTGTACCCACCTACCCCAATGTATTGTTTCAG
>JAHQWA010000446.1 GCA_019634045.1 Saprospiraceae bacterium | reverse complement strand
CCCACCACATTATTCCCAGAGTTGGAACTAATACTCCTTTCCCAGAGTTCTCTTCCTATGAACCTTGTACAATTGCATTCGGAAAGACTGCTACTCCGGGAGTGGGTGGTCTCAGATATCCCACTTATCCATCACATGTTGGCCGATCCGAGGGTAGAGCCCTTTCATACATTTCCTTCTCCCCTGCCATTAGAAAACATAGAAAAAACCCTGGAGGCTACTTTTGCCGATCAATCCAAGAAGAAACGCACCCATTATGGCTGGTCCATTATAGCTAAGCAGGATGGAGCATTCATGGGAGAAATTGGTTTGGAAGGAGCAGTAGAGCGATTTAAATCAGCTGAAATCTTCTATAGCATTCATCCCGATTATTGGGGACAGGGCATTGCTACAGAAGCGGCTAAGACGGTGACCCATTTCGTGTTTGCCGACCTAAAACTCCATCGTTTGGAAGCGGGTGTGGACATTAGAAATGTAGGATCGATTAAGGTGCTGGAAAAGATTGGAATGCGCCGGGAAGGACTAAGGAGAAAGATTTTACCCATGACAGATGGATGGCACGATAACTATCTTTATGCTATGCTGAAAGAAGACTACTTCGCTGAAAACAAACGGCTGTGATCATCAACTCTTTACCATCCGGTTCTAGAAATCTCTAGTGCTCGATCCCAATCTTTCTGAGGCGGATGCTCAATGAAATATTCACAGCGGGTTCGATATTGATCTACTACCTTGTCCATCGGATTGAACCGCAATATTTGCTTGAATATCTGTAGGGCATCCTTGAAACGTCCTTGACTATACCAGTCGATCGCTTGGTAAAAATTAAGCAGTGAAGCTTGTTTGCGATCTGCTAGCTCTGGATTTTCCTTACTAATCAATTCATAGATGGTGATGGCCTTTTCTTTTCCAGGGACCCGTACCAGGTCAATTTTCCGGAGAGGTATCTCATGTGGGTCGGACAAAGCGTGATATGTGTATTCGCTGAGTATAATTGGAGTCCCAAAATATTTAGTGAGTGCTTCTAATCTCGAGGATAAATTGACGGTGTCTCCAATTACGGTTGTATCCAGTCTATTCTCGGAGCCGACGGTTCCCAACATCAATTCTCCGGTGTTGATCCCAATGCCAAAATCGATCGCAGGCCGACCTTGCTCGCTTCGTTCCTCATTAAAGAGGAGAAGTTCCTGCCGAAGTGCCAAGGCTGTCTGTACTGCTGCATCGGCGGAGCGCTCATTTTCACGATCTCTGAATAAGGCCATGATCGCATCGCCGATATATTTATCTACGAAACCTCCATGGCTTTGGATCGGGGGCTCCATTCGTTTCAGATAACTATTGAGAAATTCGAAATTCTGTACGGGATTTAGGGATTCAGACAACTTCGTAAAGGATCTCAGGTCGCTGAAGAGAACGGTCATTACTTTGGCTGTGGAATCACCCAACTGAATATCTGAATACCCCTCCTTTCCAAGTTCTTGTAAGAACTGAACCGGCACGAAACGCTTAATAGCCTGATTAAGTTGTACTTGATTATCCACAGACTGTTGCAAGTCATTCGAGAGCTCTTTGATTTGACTGTAGGCTCTGGAGAAGCGAAAGGACAGCAAGACGGATTGAGCTATAAAGAAGATGAAAACGCCCAATACAGACATATTATCGCTACCGGTCAAGCTAATTGAACTGTAATGCAGAATATCGTTGGCTACCCCCAAGACAAAGGCGAGAAAACCCGCTGCGAAGAGCCAGGCGTTTTCCCTTTTGAAATAAATAGCCCGAATCTGGCCAATCACGATGAAGACCAGCCCCAAGCCTGTTAGTATCTGGAAATAAGCGAGAAATTGGGGATAGAAGTTATTAGAAGTAAGTACTATAATGCAGGAATAGATAATAGCCGGAATCGTCAATATCCAGACTTGCCAACGGGCATACTCTTTGGGGAAAATGGAATGAATGTAGGCCATAAAGAATATCGTTCCCATCGTGTAGGTCAAGTAGTCTATCTTAAACAAGATGGAATAGGCAGAGGAGGGAGTCCAACCGTATGCCAATTGCTCCCCAGTCAACAAAGTTCGAATGGCCATAGCCAAAGATGCGATAGCGAAGTAGAGTAGAGATTTGTCTTGCTGCCGGAAAAAGAAAATGATGAAGTGATAAACAGCAATGATCAATAGCACTCCGAATAAAAATGCATCGACCATGGTTTGCCAGGAAGAAGCCTCAAGGATGGCTTTGGGCGTTCCTAACGTCAAGACGGTAGGAATGCCAATATTGCGTGTGTGATAATTGGAGATTTGCAGAATTATTTCTAATTCATCTTCCTGATTATCAAAAATCAGTGGTTGGTAACTATAATCCGGTGAGGCTTCGGATAGCTGGCAAGCCACCTTCCCATTTTGATGAACTAATTCCCCATTCAGTAGCACCTGAAAAGCAGAATTAATCTGCTTAATAGATAGTGCCAGTTTCATCCGCGGCAGACCACTGATTAACAAACGGAAACTGGCACAACCTTGGCCATCTTCAAAGTAACTTCCAATGGTCCTTTCTCCCCAGGTATCAGGAAGGTAAAGTAGGGAAGAGGCATCGGGAAAACTATCGACTAAATCACCTGGAATAAAAGACCAGTCCCCAATCAATTTTACTTCGGAATGAAGACTTGGATCCCAATCAATCAGTGACAACTTACCGCTATGCGCTTCCGCTGAATAGGTCTCTTTATTTGTAGAAGATTCGCAAGAGATGAGAAACAAAGATAAGGTTAAGACACATCCTATGAGGATGAAAGTAAGTGGTAGTTTAGCAATGGTTGTTTTATGTTTCACAGTGGAAGACCAGGCTTTATCATGTAGTTTTGGTCGATCCCAATATTCTAAAGACTGATTCCTCCCCAGGGGCTTAGAATATCAAGGAAAGCCATGCATGATCCACAAAGTACGAAATGCTGGGCATTTCCACCTTAATTGGAACTCCAAGGGATATATAAGTGATCTCGCCCCCATTTTTCGAAACGAAGTTCCAACTTGATCAAACCCACTATAATGGGCGTGTAGGTAAAGATTATTAAGATGATGATCCATTCAGCGGAGAGGAAATTTTTCACCAGGCTTAAAAGTAGACTTGTCGCTATGGCAAATGCCAGCCAGGCGAGGGTTAGAAATAGCAATGACTGGCCAATGATCAAAACCTTCAGTTGTTTTTCCGTCAGCTTTAATGGAGCTTGTTCAGGATCATTCTTTCCTATGTAGGCTCGTAAGCCTGGCCTACGCTCTAGGTATTTCATTACCTCTTGTCCGGGCATGAGTAAACCTAGGAGAAACATTAGCCCCTCCAATCCTGGGAAATAGGCTCCCGCAGCCCATTTCATCAGCCAACGGGTGAAGTACATCCAGCCCACTACGAAGGTCACGATTAGTAGGGCAATGGGGAGATGGTAATAGAAGATCTTTAGCCAGTTGTCATGCCGTACCTGGGCTGGAGTCTTGCTGCGTAAGTCGTGGAGCGTTTTCGGATATAGGGTCACGGCGTATGCGCCAAAAACAAATAGGCAGAGCGTGGTAATGGGCCCTACCAGTGGTTTACTATATAATAGACTATAGTTTTGTGTATAGTGATAGAGGGCAAAACCAAAAGCGATCAAGGCTGGTGCTGTAATTTGAAGAGCAAACCAGCGTTTTTGTGACTTCTTCATTCGATCGAGAAACTACTATACATGGATAAACAATAGCCTAGGAACGCTTCTTGAATTCCTCGACTAAGTCCTTTTGAAATCGATCAATCAAGGCTCTTTCTTCTTCCACCACACCCAGGCTAGATTCGGCTACCGCTTCCAACACTTCCACCATGAATTGATATTCTGGATTGGGTCCAAGATCAAAACAGGCATGCAAGACCTTTTGATAGAGCTCCTCTACATCATTTTCCTTTTTGGCTTCATAATTGAAGGACCAGATGATTTCCTTTGACCAGGGATGTGCTTTAAGAATCTTCTCTAGCTCTTTGACTTCCTCCCGTTGAATTTCTCCATCAGCTTTGGCCAAAACATATAGCAATTCGCCAAAGGCATCGTATAGGGCGATTTTGTTTCCACTCATGGTGTATTGTTTAGTGTTTCTGTCAATTAAGTATCTATCAAGTTTACTGCAATCGCTTCCACGTTTGACTTTCAGCACCCACTTCTACATCCCAGCTTTGTGGAGGGTTTGGAATATAACGGGGTTCTGCATCTTTAGCCGGGAAGCTGTCAATAAGTAAACTCAGTTGTTTAAAATTGGAGCGACGCTCTTCGGTATCTAACTCCTCAATTAGGTTTGTAGTTTCAAAAGGGTCGGCTATTAAATCAAAGAATTTTTCAGGCTTTGCAGTAGTACTGATATACAGCTTGTACTGACGATTACGAACGACCCGATCTCGATATACATATTGATTCTCCACGCCTTGATCCGTCAGCTGAGCGTGGTTGCCCCCGCCCATACTCATGATCCATGATCTCCCCTCTGCTCCTGCTGGATCCAATAAATGAGGTTTGAAAGATTGCCCATCCAGCTTAAAGTTTTGTCCATCGATGGAGAGCGCTTCTGGTACTTCAAGGCCCGCTAAGTCCATAAAGGTAGGCATAAAATCAGTGAAGTCGACGAGTGCTTCTGTACGCTGATTGGCCTGTATCTTTGCTGGCCAGCTTACGATAAAGGGAGAAGCAATGCCAGCCTCTACGGTGAATGATTTGCTTCCATTGACAGGCTGCCCACGGTAGTTACCAATAATACCTCGCGAAGTTCCATTGTCTGTGGTCCAGATAATCACCGTATTTTCCCTTTTACCTACAGCTTCGAGGGCAGCGACCAATTCTCCGGTAATTTTATCGGTATATCTGACCATAGCTTTGTGTTTCCCAAGCTTATCATCGGCAATTTCATCGGGTGTATTTACCAATGGGGGATGTGTCAAAACCATTGGATAATAGGCGAAAAAGGGTTGATCGCGTTCCGCTTGCATAAATTCAATCAGGAAGTTCTTGAAAATATCAGGGCCAAAGGCTTGATCATAGGTCT
>JAHQWA010000445.1 GCA_019634045.1 Saprospiraceae bacterium | reverse complement strand
ATGCACATAAATATCGTCGTTACGCAGATTCCACCACGATTTCAGACCATATTCCTTCATGCTTTCAATATGCCTTTTGGCAAAATTCGGTGTTGGGGTTGAATACAACCGCGCCTTGGCATATTTAAAACTGGCTTCAAACGAATTGGGATAATCAATCCAGTAGTTAAATATTTTATCCATGTTGGTATTCCAAACCCTGTGGATGAAATCTACTTCCCGTTCGGTCATTTCTTTTTTGGCCTCCAGAATTCCTAAACCGTAAGTTTCCCAAATCCATTGTTCTCGGGTGTAAACTCCGGCATCGTCCATCATGTGTTCGCCTGCTGTAACGCCAATTCCCTTTACATGAGGATAGGTAAGCAGAAAGGTTTTTACGGCATCGCGATAATAAGCTACATTAATGGGATTATCCATTTGGTTGTTGATGCCATGTTTCCCCGGTTCTTCGTCCCACAATGGTTGATTATAGGTCCTGTAAAATGGCTCAACAGGCTTGGCAGCACCGTTAGCGCATAAGTTCCAGTTGAAGAAATAGATTTCGATACCACGGTCGTAGGCATGTTGCATTACTTTCTGCCAGAATCTAATTTTCTCGTCAATACCAATCTTCTTTACCACCTTTAGGTTCTCAAACACATTGCGCGAAACCATTTGTGGTTCTGACCATTCGTTTTCTACTCCTGTCGGCTTTAGAGTGGTTACGCAAATATCATCTAAAGCAACATCTGGATATTTTTCCTGCTTAATCATTGAGGGAAAAGGGTGTGGGCACCAAAGTGTTAGGATATTGTATCGGTTAATTGCCATTTGGTCGAGCTGCGCTTCCCAAAAATCCCAGTCCCACATGGTAAGAATATTGTTTTGGGCGGCATCCCCCGTATCGTCGTAACCCGGGGTTCGGGCATCCAGAGGAATGTTCATTTTTAATCCACGTTTCTTTATATATGGGGTATGGTTTGTATGTTCAGCTTTATGGTTTAAACGAAGTTGTTCTGCCAACTCCAAACCTCCATACATCAAGCTATTGGTATTGCTTGCCTCTACCAATATAGTCTTGTTATCCACTTTAATTTTATACCCAGAATGCTCCTTGAGATCACCGGTCTGCTTTAAGCTAATTTGGGAGTATTGTCTTGACAATTCCGGATTATCGGCAACAACACCTTTTATTTTAGAAATTGCAAAAGTTATCTGAGGACGCGCATCACTAGTTGAAAATGTAATTTTAGAGTTTGGAGGGTCGCAAGCTGATAAAACGAAGAACAACGAAACCAATAAGTATAATTGTGCTCTATTTTGCACCAAAATAGCTACTAAACATTTATTGTCAATCTTCATACTTTGTGATTGTCGAATAGTGAGAAGATGGAAAATAGAACGATTCTTTGCCTGGCTTCATAGCTATCGACGATGCGTGGTCAGCTATGATTTTTACGATCATAATTTTGAAGGCTTCATTTTAGTGGCAACACGCTCAATTTACCTCCAAAGATATTTTTGAGGAGGCTTCTGGTCACACATAATCCCTTTCAGCATTCCCCAACGTACATTATCCACTAAGCATTATACATTCTAAACTCAACATTGCCTCTATCCCCGTACCCAGCCCATCATCCATGCAAAATTACTCATTCAGCACTATCCATTACAATTATTCATTGTTATAAGGAATCTCATACTTCTCCAATCTCCGATACAAAGCACTTCTCGTTAGGCCCAATGACTTAGCTACCTTAGAAATCCGATTGTTATGGTGGGTCATGGCCTTCAGGATCATTTCCTTTTCCATTTCATCTAGGGTGATACTTCCAACCGCCGGCAGATCAGATTTGTCGGCTGTTGGCTGACTCATTGGGCTAAGATTATTGATAAAGTCTTCCGCCTTTAACTCTTCATTCGGGCTGATTAGGACCGTGCGTTCCACCAAATTCTTCAGCTGGCGAATATTGCCCGGGAAGTCGAAATTCTTAAGCCATTTGATCGCCTCTTTCGTCAAGGTAATTTCTGGACGTTGATAGATAGCTTTGAGGTTATTGACGTAGTGATTCACTAGCAATGGGATGTCTCCAGGCCGTTCTCGCAAGGCAGGCAAATAAACGGTAATCAGATTAATTCGGTAGAAGAGGTCCTCCCTAAATTGGCCATTGCGTACCATATCTGCCAAGTTTCTATTGGTAGCACTGATCACCCGAATATCAACGGATTGCGTTCGGCTACTCCCTAAAACCTCGAAGGTTCGATCCTGCAATACCCGCAATAACTTGACCTGACTAGGCAGTTCCAACTCTCCTAACTCATCTAAAAAAATGGTCCCTTTATGGGCAGTTTCAAAACGCCCCTTTCGGTCATAGCGGGCATCCGTAAAGGCCCCTCTTTTATGTCCAAACATCTCACTTTCAAACAAGGAAGCAGAAATCCCCCCTAAGTTCACCTTAACAAAAGAGCCTTTCTGGCGGTGACTATTTTGGTGAATGGCCTCCGCAATCAACTCTTTACCGGTACCACTTTCCCCTAAGATCAAGACCGAGGCATCCGTAGCAGCCACCCGCCCGATGGTGGACAATATCTGAAGGAATTTCGGGTCCTCTCCAATGATATGAGAGAAATCGTACTGCTGATCTAGTTTTCTTCGACTCAATGACTTCACCTCCCCTGCGGGGACGGCCAAGGCCGTTTTAATAGCTTGCAGCAGCACTTCATTGGCCCACGGCTTGCTTATAAAGTCTTTGGCACCAGCCTTCATTCCCTGAATAGCCAATTCCAAAGTAGCCCAACCCGTAATGAGGATCACCGGAACTTGAGGTACCACTTTGCGAATCTCCGCCAGCAAGGCCAACCCTTCTTCTCCCGTCGTTTCTACCGTATAGTTCATGTCCAGCAGGATGAGCTCTGGCACCTCTTCAGATAATCGCTGTATCGCTTCTTTCGGAGAAGAAGCCGTTTTCGTCTCCCACCCCTGTTGCTTCAGTAACAACTGAAGGGAAACCTGGACCGCCTTATCATCATCAATAATGAGAATCATGTGCGTTAAATCTAAGGAATTTTCGGCTTTCTAAATTAAGTTCAGTCATCTGGGCTAGGCTAAGGCCGGAAAACCGCCCTATTCTTCGTGCAGTGCAATAGCAGGATGCAATTGTGCGGCTTGTCTACTCGGGAAAAATGCGCAGATAGCCACCAATAGATAGATGACCAAAATCGCCGCTGCAATAGCAGCTAAGTAGACCCAACTCGGCATCCCAAGTACCCCCAATAGCGGAAACTGAATCGCAAAGAAGGTTCCCAAAATAATAGCCAAGGTGGAAAGCACTAATACCTCGCCGATAAACTGGCGACCAATATTACCTTGGGTAGCTCCGATCGCACGACGTACGCCGATCTCCGCTTTTCTAATGTTGATATTCTGCCACAATACCCCAAATAATCCAAGCGCCACATTGAAGATCAAGAATCCACTAATCACCAGGAAGATAATCATGGGCAGCCATACCTCCATCAGTTTACTTTTCCGATTGTCATCTACATATAGAATCGTCGCCGTAAGACCTTTAGCTTGTTGTGTCAGATCCTTTAATAGCTTTTCTTCAAAATTGGCTCCAGTCCCTGCTTTTATGCGTAAGAGTATAGTCGAAAAGATATGCCCTTCTTCTGGACTCAAAAACATTTGAGCTGTTGCTTCAGAAAATTCGCCTTCATATTTAAAATTCTCAAAAACACCAATCACTTTGCCGGGCTCTTCCCCCATAGCCTGGAACTCCTTCCCGAGTACCGGTTCATCGCCAAAAAGTTCAGCCTTCAATATCTCATTGATCAATACAGGGCGCACACCCGCTGCCATATCGGCTTCCGAATACCATTTCCCTTCCGTCAATGTCATCTCATACAAGTTCTGATAATTTTCGTCTACGATGAAGGTGTGGGGACTGGCCCGCCTTTCTCCGTAACTAGCTGAATTGATATGCATGGAACTCCCATAAGGCGTATTTCTGTTGGCAAAACTAAATTTTTCAATCTCTGGGTAGTTCTTCAACTGCTCCTTAAACAGCGCCTGAGTAGCCAATTGCTGCTCCTTTTCCATAGCATTCCAAGAAAGGTTCAGCTGCCAAACATTGTTATAATTGAAACCCAAGGGCTCGTTATAACGGGACATATTGTAGATAATGAAAGTGAGCACCGCAAACAATACCAGGAATGAGAAAAATAACTCAAACAACAATCCGGCATTTTTGCGCTTTTGATTCCAAATTAGTTTGAATAAATGCTTGATCATGATTCTCCTCCTTTTATAGCGTTTACAATTTTCAATTTAGACATACGACGAGCCGGCAAGACTCCCGATAACAAGCCAAAGATGAGACAGAAGGACAAGCCCGCCAAAAACACTATGTAATTGACGCTAAACTGCGCATTGGGTATCCATCCACTCCCATTCAATACCTGAATCACAATGGAAGCCAATACCAATCCTATCACCCCACCTAGCAGAGTGAGCAGGATATTTTCCACCAAAAACTGAACAGTCAAGCTCTGAGCCGTAGCACCGAAAGCTTTTCGAACACCAATCTCCGATGCCCTTTCCATGATTCGGCTTGTATTTAGATTGATGAGATTCACGGCGGGCAGCAACATGAACAGAAACATCCCCCCAATCAGTACGCCTAGAAACATCCCCACCGGATTGACATCGGAAGCAGTCATTTCGGATGCAATATGCTCGAGTAAGGTCTTTGCTTCCACTTCCAGGATCTGCAGGTAATCTTCTTCCGGAATATCGATGCGGCTAACCATGTTATCAAACTCAGCTTTCAGTGCTGGAAAATCAGATCGGGAATAAGCCAAAATATTGGCTTCAAAGCCTCCCAGATACCCTGCTCTGCGAAAATCCCAAGGAACAGCACTGTAAGGCAGATAAAGGTCTGCTGCTGTGGCCCCTCTAAAGAAAGGTACATTCTTTACCACCCCCATCACTCTAAAGCTCACTCCATTCAGCACTATGGTTTTCCCCAGAGCCTCTTCTCCCAAGCCAAAATATTGGTCCCGTGTATTTTCGGAAATAACCGCCACATAGGCATTGTTATCCAACTCGTTTTTCCCAAAGGGTTTTCCCTCCATAAATTCAAAGTCAAAAACCTTCCAGTAGTTCTCGCAGGTATAGCGAAGATCCAAGGCTAGTTTCTTGTCTCCAACAAAGGCGGTAGCTGAGTTTCCATTGGAATTGATCGCCACCAGTTCCGGCGTTTTAAGCTTCTTGACGTAGTGGTCCAAAAAATGAAAACTAGCTCCACTTCTTGACATACTCGTTCGATCTTCATCGCGCATAGTCACCTCGTTCACGACAAGCGTTCTTCGCCCCTTCAGTTCTGGATACTTGGGATTCAACAGATCCTCCAACATAGTCGCAATGATCAGTAGCACCGCCAGCGTAAAGCTGATGCCGAAGAGACTAACGAAGGTGAAAAACTTGTTCCGTCCCAGCACCTTCCAGGCTATTTTTAGATAATTTTTTAACATGATTCTTTTTTTTCGGGGAAGTGGCTTTGGGAAGTTGGAAGTTTATGGTTTAAAGATCAGGAGAAGGGACCTTCCCTCTAAACTTTAAACTATTAAAACTCCCACCCTAAACTCCCCACATTACCCATTCCCCACTAGTCATTCTACATTACTCATTTTTCACTCTACATTATCTCCCCTACACCACCTGGCTCCCATCAAACAAGCGCAACAAGCGGTGCGTCTTTTTCGCCATACTTTCATCATGCGTCACCATGACGATTGTCGTTTCTTCTTTTTCATTTAGGTTCAAAAGAATATCCATGACTTCATTCCCCATCACACTATCCAGGTTTCCCGTAGGCTCATCCGCCAAGATGATTTTCGGATTACCGACGATGGCGCGGGCGATGGCTACCCTTTGTCGCTGTCCACCGGAGAGCTGATTGGGGAAATGGGAAAGGCGATTACTCAAGCCCACTTTGGCTAGCGCTTCAGTTGCCAATCGACGACGCTCACTCCCAGAAATTTTGCGGTATAGCAGCGGAAGTTCTACATTGTCTACAACGGGTAGGTCATTGATCAAATGGTAGCTTTGAAAGATAAAGCCCAGGGTTTGATTACGGAATTTGGCCAACTGCTTGTCGGTATACCCCTTGAACTGTGTTCCATTAATCTCCACGGCTCCTTCACTAGGCTCGTCTAATAAGCCCATGATGTTTAACAGGGTACTTTTACCGCAGCCAGAAGGCCCCATGATGGAAAGAAATTCGCCTTTAGGTACATCCAAATTGATGTTATTCAAGGCCAGCGTTTCAATAGTTTTAGTCCGATAGACCTTTTCAATATTGGCTAAGCTTATCATGATCAGTATTTAATTTTTTGTTGTTTTTCAAAATCATATAAAGTCAGGACACGCACGTAGTAAAGTGTACTCCAAAAGTCCCATAGTGATCGAATATAGTCTCGTTTCGCTTGCACATTTTCCTGTAGGGCAATACTGAGATCGGTAATACTCAGATTACCTAAGATAAAGCGATCTTGAGCAATTTTATATCGAGCGGCGGCGACTTCATCTGCTTCCTGAGTGAGTTCTAATTGTTCGCGGAACATTTGCAATAGATTCACCTGGGTTTGTACCTCTTGTTCCAGGTTGACTCGATCCTGTTCCACCTCAAAGATGGTCAATTGTTGCTGCGCCTTAGCCGTCTCCAATCTGGACTTGGCACGCCCCCAATCCAATATCGGAATATTGAACTGCAAGAAAACACTCTCCTTATCCTGTGCCTCCGAATACACCTGCTCCAGTCGGTTTCCACTCCCAGATAAGCCAAATGCCCCCACCAAAGAAGCCGTAAACCCGCGCTGCCCTTTCGCTTCCGCAACCGCCGCCTTGGCCTCCAATTCACGCCGCAAAAAGCCGATGGCATCGGGGCGATTGACCATGGTTTCCTGGATGGCCCGCGCAGGATCAAATAAAATCGCTGGTGCCTCCTCTGGCAATTCTAGCAATAAGTCGGAAGAAATCGGCCGACCTACATAAGCCCCCATCTGCTGCCGTGCCTGAGCTAGGTCCTGCTGGGCGGCTGCCACTGCTTTCTTCGCTTTCAATGTTTCAAGGCGTAATTGGAGGACATCATTGCGGGAAGCTTTGCCCAGTTTTTCTCGCTCTAGCGTGATCTGATATATCGTATCCGTATTAACCAAATTGGTTTGAGCGATCTGAAAATTGGTTTGGGCAATCAATAAGCTGAAGAAAAAGTTGACCGTATTACGGGCAATCCCTTCCATATTGGTAATATATTCCTGTTGGGATTCCTTAAACCGCAAAGGCTCAATTTTTCGATCCCATTTCCAAGGATTATAAGCAAAAATGGGTTGGCTTATTCCAAGTTCCACCGGGGAACCGTTATAGAAAGTCGCATCATCCTTAAAATTATCAAAACGTTGCAAGCTCGTACCCAAAAAAACCGTCCCGCCTGTGCTAGCAATGGGTTGACTCATGGATAGCCCCAGGTTTACATTATTGTTGGACACGGAAACAAAGCGGATGGTCCCATCTTGTTGGATCACTTCCTGAAAGGAGCGGGTAAAACCGGGTAAAGTCCCATTCAATTGCACTTGCGGCTTATAGTTGGCTTGAAAAGAACGAAACTCCCAATAACGTGTCGTCTGTAAGGTGGCTGCTCGGCGGGCAGAGATAGAGGCCTCTTGCGCCCATTCTATCGCTGCTTCTAAATCCAGTTGGGTAACCTCCTCCTTCGTTTGGGCCTGAACCCAGCCATAAGTGAGAAGTAATAATAAACTAAGGCTATATTTTTTTAGAGACTTAGAAAGTCCCTTTCCACTTTGCCCCCCTGAAGTCTGACATTTCCAAGCAGTCAGATCACTACGTTGACAGCAATCAGAAGACAGAAATAACGCCATGAAACACCTAATCCTCAACCAAAAACCATCGACCAGCGACCAGCGACTATCGACCCCTCTCCCCAAGTTCCCCTCTCCTTTGCCAGCAGT
>JAHQWA010000444.1 GCA_019634045.1 Saprospiraceae bacterium | reverse complement strand
AGGTCTTCTTGCAACCTAGACCGGTGCAAGCTCAATGTACTGCACAGGCGAGTGAGAATATATGAAAACGCAAAACTACCAAGCAGGGAGTCCGAAAAGCCCTGGTCCCATCCGCCAAGGTACTCAAAAGCAGAGCGACGGATAGCAAAGAAATGGGTACCGAAGTGCGTAGTCATGATTCGTTCTGTCCTTTGCAAGGGTAAGCTTTCAGTCGTATTAGGACTATCTGTAAGTCTGGCCTCCATGCTGTATGGTGCAACCGCATCAAAATCTTGCAAAGCAGCTAAAGTAGCTTGATAATCAGCGACTTTCAACACCAACCCTGCTCTGCAAAAAATCAAGTAGTCGCTATCACAATGCTTAACGGCCTGATTGTAGGCTTTGGCAAGTCGATCTACTTCAGGGAACTTTAGTACGGAATACTGACTTAAGTCTAAATCACCTGGATAAGTATCATCTCCATATAAAACAAGTTGAACCTTTACCTGAGGAAGGCTTGCCTGCAATTTTTCAATCCCCTTCAGCAAAACCTCCTGCTTACCGTCAAATTGTGGGTTGAAGGCGATAAAACAAGTTGTAGACTTGGGCTTTATTCTCCTTTTGACAGTTCCGCTGTTCTCCCTATCTATATTAATGGTCACTTCGGATAATTCTCTAGGACTCATAATGATTCGGCTATAGGTTAACAGAATTTCTATGGACAGATTGCTTAGCAAGAAAAGCGTATTCTGCATACAGATTCATGTACTGCTGAATAGTTTTGAACAAATGGAACTGCTGCACCTCTTCATGCTGCCAATTTCCTAGTCGCGCTGACACTAAGGCCTCGACAACTCCTAAGACACTATGCTGGCGCATCTTGATGTGTTGTCCAGAAACCACCTCTTTCAAGGCAGCCTGATCAGACGAAATGATAGGAACACCCAAAGCGATGCACTCTGCCGCTGCAAAACAGAAGCCTTCGCTGTAGGAGGGCACGACAACAGCATCCGAGGTAACTAGTTGGCGCTTCAATGCTTCAAATGTGAGTTGTTTTTTTATGATAATATGTCCTTGCAGGTCGAAGGTTTTGATCAATTTCAATATCCGCTTATACATAGACTTGGGCTCCTCCGGAATAATCAATATTAAGCGGCTCTCAGGGTACTTGCTCTTAAATTTAGCTGCTGCAGGAAGTAGCAGGTCCAAACCTTTTGAAATGCCTAATCTTCCAAAGAAGGTATAGATGAATTTTTCCTTGAGCGACGCTTGTCGTTCCAGTGGTTCCACCCGCTTAAAGTCCTGATAATCCAGTCCATTGTAAATCATGGCAATCCGACCGCTAGGAACTCCATATCTACTCAATTGGCCAGCTGTAGCCTGAGATACGGCTATAAATTTGTCGAAAGGAAGGCGGAGCAGGAGCTTTTCAAAATAATAATGTCCATAACGCCCCACTGAACTAAGAAAGGGTAATTGAAACCAAAGTTTTCCCCAAGCTTCGTGAAAAGTAATGAAGATGGGTTTTCGCCAAAACTTGGCTCCGATAAAAGCAGGCAAGGCCGCATTGTAGGAAGTGGTATGCACAAAATCGCAATGCCTCGCTAGGTTCAAGATGGGCCATAAGGCCAGCAGCGTAAACAGATACCGGTTCCATATCCGAAGTCGGTATATGTGAATATTACCATTTACCACCTCTTTTCTGCTGGCCGCTCCGGCAGCAGTCGTTACTACAAAAACCTGATTATCCTTCTCCTTGGCCAATTCATCCACCAACTGTTTAAAGAGGGTCTCCACACCGCCAATTTTCGGATAGTAATTTTCTAATACAAAAAGTACTTTCATGCGTCTTCGTGGGAGTTAGTAGGGTTTTCTTTGGCTAACTGTCGGATCAATTCGGTCATTTTGCTCTCCAATCGATTGAGGCTAGAAAAAAGATAGAAGATCAGAAAGTACAGTAAACCCAAGCCCGCAAAGATGATGGCATTCACGTTGCTCTCAAAACCCAAGAAACGGGCAATCGCAGAAGTAGTAGGCACTGGAAGTAAGGCGATGATGCCGATACAAACCCATACGGTGATCCAGATTAGGGACTGCCCCAGTCCCTTGTGGCGCTGGAAATACTGTCGTATTGTTCTGAATATTAAGGTTAAGCCAAGGATTGGAGCCAACCATTGATAGATTTCTAACTGCATAAACAAAAGATTGCTTTCCTTATCCATTGCGGATAGGAAGGTTTATCCCATTCCAAGGGGATATACCCTTGATTTGCGGTTGTTCATACAATTGTGTCCGTAATAGAAAAGGAAAAGTATTTGAAGTATTTTAGCGAATGTACTGCCTAAAATTAGTATTTTTTTTTTGCTCAGCGTATATTAGAGGAGAATTGGTTTCACACCTTATTTAAATTTTCTTATTCAAAACAGCTTCGGAGAATCCAATAAGGGATTCTATTCAGGGAATTCAGATCCATGATCAGGATATTGATATTGGATTCAATTGAGTTCCATACTTCACTGCACTAGCTGAGCAAATTACGCTCAGCATAACTGCTCTATTTTTCTACTAATACGGGTCTCATTAAAGCATTACTATGCGTGAACGAATAGTAAAAACGGTTATACTTTGCTTTACAGTCCTATGGATAACTTCCATTTTGCTGGCTTACTGGCACCACAACCCCGGTTACAGGGGCACTATAGGTCATTTCCAATACTATGATCTGTGGGTTGGCTTGGCCATCTTAGCTGGCGGAAGTTGGTTACTCATACGGCATTGGAGTAAGAAAAAACAGCCGCCCTTCCGACTAAACGGACTAGGGCTGCTAGCGGCTTTCATCTTTTTAAACATCATAATTGTAGCTCTTTATTACAGTAAAGCACTTCCGGGACAATTAAGCTTTTTTGGCCTACTGAATCAGTTGGGTTATGTGCTTAGTATCGGTGCATGTACCTTAGCCATTCTTTGGACTTGTTATGAATTGGGAGCCTTTCCCATGAGTTGGTTTCGAAAGAATATAAGGGCAGCCGAACAGCCTATTTTACAGCTGGCGATTGGAGTTATGCTATTCACCTTTGGGTTATTCCTTTTAGGTTCGCTACACCTTCTTAAGCCTACCATTCTGATTCCTCTTCTGGTTACCTTTTGGGGAGTAAATTATCGAAAAAGTATCTCGTCCCTGAAGCGGCTTCTCCTGGATCCGATCCCGATCCAGCCAGAAATCAATTTAGTTGGAATCAGTGCTTCCTTGATACTAGCCCTTCTCGTCAGTTTAAATTACATCCAAGTTTTATGGATTAGTCCGACGGGATACGATTCGATGACATTATATATAAAGTTAGCCGGCTTGATTGGTGATCACCAAGGTCTAGTAGCAGGGCATCAGCCTTATTACTGGACATTGTTCATGGCCACAGGCCTAACTGCCTTTACTAGAATAGAGGTCGTAATGGCCTTATCTATGGCAGGGGGGGTATTAACATTAATGGCCTTTTATCATTTGGCAAGGAGATGGTTGGATGCCAATTTCAGTCTGCTAGTCGTCACGCTATTTTACAGCGTCCCTTTGGTCCATTTTCAATCTGCCCTAGACCCGAAGACAGACTTAGGTCTCTTATTTTTCTTGGTTTGCCTGCTTCTCTTATTTTGCAATTGGTTAGATGGCTTATCTACAAAAGGAGAACCTACTAAACTTGCCCTTCGATCTCTTCCCATTTGGTTACAAAAAGAACGGCTTCTTGTACTAATTGGCCTCGTAGCTGGCTTTGCCATCGGCATAAAAATGACTGCCATCCTCGCGGTCTTTGCCCTAGTTATTGCACTATGGTATGCCCATGGCAAAGACCTAGGTTTTGTGACAGCTGTAGCGGCAAGTTTGTTCTTTATGTTGTTGCTGCGGCTGGACGATGTACAGTTGCTGCGCCAGTATCACCTTGGTGCCGAAGCATTTAAATGGATATTACTATTGGTCACCCTTCTGGCGCTTGGCCTATCAGCCAAAAAGAATCTAGGACAATTCAAAAAGGTGATGATCCAAACAAGTCTCCTATCACTCTTCATCCTAGTCCCCATCTCTCCTTGGTTAATTAAAAACTTCGCGGAAACAAGATCACTATCTGTCACCGCTTTGCTGAATGGACAAACAGCTAATCCGAAGTTAGACATTGATCAAGTAGAAGAAAATTGGCGGCAGAGATATGAAGGCCAATAGTAATTGAATCATGCGTAGAAAATCAGTACAATCGTGCCACGAAGTCAACATTTAAAAACAATCAGGTTATCTCTCATCAGTTTTTCCCTATTGCTACTAGGGTGGAATTTTGGCTATTGTGATACTGCAGCAAAGGCACCGGTAGAAGCCGTCATCATCCCAGGAATCTATGCTATGCCCGAGGTAAATAATAGCAAAACTTCCGCCGCAACAAGTAGTTCGAGCAGTAAAGAAGACATGCAAAAGTTTCTGGGCTACGAGATTCTTCCGGTTAGATATCTTTCTCTGCCCTATGATGTTTTCGTTAAATCTAACATCAGTTCTTATTTCATTGATATTGGATTTCTGCTTTTACTCTTCATCCCCTTGTTGTGGGTGTTAAAGCTAGATCGAAACCCCATCTATAACCTAATCAATATTTCGCTCCTCCTTTCTTTTTTGATTATCTCCGTGCCTTCAGCATATCTCAGCATTAAAAACCTAAGTATTTCCGAAGGTTTAATGGCTATCAGCAACCAGCTCAGTCAATCTTCCTTTGGAGAGGCTCCGATCAGTCACCTCAATTTGTGGATGCACAAAATTGGACTTTGGCTCTACCAACCCATCTATGAGCTACTTAGCAAGGTCTCCGGAGAACAAGATGTTTTCACCTATCCCTTACTGGGTATCCTCTTTGTTGGTGCTTACCTACTACTGAAGCGACGAGTAGAAGATCAAAAGTTGCCTTTTAAGAGTTTGAGTGTTTTCATGTTAAGCTATTTCTTCTTTTGGCTACTTCTTGGGGCTGGGGGCATTTGGTATGGTTTCTTGATAGCTTGTATACCCTATCTTTTAATGTTCAAAGGCATAACAAGCTCCTCCGACCGATATGTTTTTAGTCGTAAAATTAGAGTAGGTACCGCCCTGGCATTTAGTGCCATGTGGATTTTCATGGCTTTTGCCTACCGAGCAGGCAATTATGCTTTAGATCTGAAAGAAAATGAAACACCAAAGAGAATATTGATTGACCCTGTCATTCAGTACCAAACGGGTAACATAGATGCTGCAGCTAGTATGAATCTAGTTTTCCCGCAATACAACCAAGCTATCCAAGTCCTCAATTCCGAGCAAGAATCATTGGTTTACAGCGTAGGAACCTTCCTCTCCTATTTCGTAAGGAAAAACGATGAGCGGGTCTTTTCAGATACCTTCCTCGATTTCTTTCCACAGTTAGTAGATCGCTTTCAAGACAAAACCAAGATCATGCAAGCGTTGAAAGCCAATGGATTCAGATTTATTATTGTGGACCTCCAACTAAGCAACAATGATTATACCGCCGAAAAGTCACTCACCAAAAAATTCGTCAATCTACTAAACAGCCTATATGGCAATCCTATGCTAGAATTGGTGGCTACGGACCGTATCCTTGAAGTAAAGGGGCAAAGTAGCCGCATTCATGCTGTATTTCAAGACCAAGGTGAAGTGGTTCACTTCGGCCGGTTTGCACTTTTTAGAATTATATAAAGCCTACTTCAAGAGATGAAAAATCTAAGCTACATCGTGATCCCCGCCAAGGATGAAGCACCCCGACTAGGATCAGTTTTACAGTCTTTACAATCACATGGCTATCAAAATATAGTGGTGGTCAATGATGGCAGTACAGACCGAACGCAACAGGTGGCCAGGTCTTACGGAGCCACCGTTCTAAAGCATTTTGTAAACCTCGGGCCCGGTGCTGCAACTCAAACAGGTATTGAGTTTGCCTTAGCGCAAGGAGCAAAATACATCCTAACCATAGATGCTGATGGCCAACATCTTGCAGAAGACATTGCGCCCCTATTGCAAGAAATCGTGAATAGTAAAGCTGATGTGGTGATCGGCAGTCGATTCCTCCAGTCCAATGCACTTATCCCGAGAAGTCGATTATTTTTCAACAAGGTTGCTAACTTCGTCACGGCTTTTTTTACCGGTATCTATGTGTCGGACAGCCAGTCTGGTATGAAGGTATTTACCGCCGACTTCGCCAAGAAGCTAGATTTTAAATTCAATGGATTTGAATTTTGTACCGAACTGTTCCGCATTATTTATCGTGAAAAGGCAATTCTTTCTGAAGTCCCTATTCAAGTTATCTATACCAAGGAAACGATGGAGAAAGGCCAGAGCTTTGGGAATGGAATATTTATGGTACTCCGCTTGGTGAGGAGGTACTGGTAGGTAGTCGCAAGTAACGGCCAACAATTGGAGCAGCTCGCAGGTTGAATAGGTTCCGAATCATCACGGACCATCGATCAAGCCAAGATAATTGGCTTTCAGACCATAGCGTCGTTTTTCTTGCCAACTCCAAAATGTTATACATAGACGATACATCATCGTGCAGATAGGTGCTAAGTTGTTGTAAAAGCTCGCGCTCAAATAGCCGGTTATCAAAAATTTGCTCTGTCTTATTTATAGCCTGCCATTTAGATAGGTAGCTATCCATTTCTTGCCAGGTATATCGATGGACACCCCGTTTCAAAAACAATGCAAGTTGTAAGTCGACTTCCGCTGCACTCATGCTGAGCGTAAGCCCGGCAAAAAAATCACGAAATAGCTTCCTGGCTTTGCCCTCTATTTCTCGCTTGCGGCTCCGGTTGATTTCCATATCATGAGTCAAACTGCCGGGATGCTGACGATATTGGTATAAAACCTGGGGAATATGGTGAAATTGAAATCGTACGGAGGCCCGTAGCCAAAAGTCATAGTCCTCTAGGCGAAACAAAGCTTCATTGTATCCATCCAGTTCTTCATACACGCTCCTTTTATATAAAAAAGAAGCGCCTACCGGATTGTAGAATAGTACAGAAGAAATTGGTTGTAGTTTCATGCGATTCAAGAATTCCCCCTTCTCATTGATATTCCTATAGTCTGCATAAACAATATCCGCAGAACGCTCAATCAAACGATCAAATAGCTTTTCAATCATTTCGGGCAGCAACAAATTATCATCCGAAGTCCAGGTAAGATATTTCCCTTTGGCGGCTCGATGCCCAACATTTAGGCTTGCCGGCAGCCCAACATTCATTTCATTCTTAAGAATCCTCAAGGCTTTATCCGGAAATTCCTGCTGTACACTTTCCGCAATTTGACAGGAATTATCCGTGGAGCAGTCATCTACAAATACAATCTCTAAGGCGGGATAGGTCTGACGCAGACAACTCCTCAACGCTTTTTCAAGAAAGCTAGCTCCATTGTAACAGGGTAAGACAATACTGATCAAGGGATACCTCATGAAACCAGTGTATATTTTTCCTTATAGTGCAAAATTTCTTGAAGGATCCTATGAGCGGCATAACCATCACCATAGGGATTTTGGGCATTCGCCATTCGACGATATTCCATTTCATTATCCAATAGATTTTGGACTTCTTCCACTATTCTGTCCCGATCTAA
Organism: Saprospiraceae bacterium; assembly: GCA_019634045.1. GTDB lineage: Bacteria > Bacteroidota > Bacteroidia > Chitinophagales > Saprospiraceae > DT-111. The sequence continues at coordinate 19,219 of JAHQWA010000444.1, read as the reverse complement.
GCCCACTAATTTACTGACCCCACTGTGCAGTCCTTCCGGTCGCTCAGTCGTTTTTCTCATCACCAAAACTGGTTTGTCGAAAAAGGGGGCTTCTTCTTGTAGCCCTCCTGAATCCGTCAGTACTAAATAGGCTCTTTTCATCAACTGGGTGAAGCATTGATAATCTAGAGGAGGTAGCAAACTAATGTTCGGGATATCAGATAATTCCTTGAACACTAAATTCTGCACCTTCGGATTCATATGCACGGGAAAGACAATTTGTACATCTCTCCTTCCCATTTGCGCAATTTGCCGAAGACTTGCACAAATATTGACTAAAGCTTCTCCGTGGTTTTCACGCCGATGGGCCGTAACTAGAACGATCCTACGATCAAATGGTAGGTTTGCGATGGCGCTTCCTCCAAGATCGAATGCTAAGTTTTGAGTTAGTCGTAAGGCGTCCAATACCGTATTTCCGGTAACACGAATCGCGCCTTCTGATACTCCCTCACCTAAGAGATTTTGTTTCGCTTCCTGCGTGGGGACAAATAGGAGTTGACTAATCGCATCTACCATCTTGCGATGGCCTTCTTCCGGGAACGGATGCTGCAAATCATAGGAACGCAAGCCTGCTTCTACGTGGCCAAAAGGAATTTTTTCATAAAAAGCGGCACTTGCAGCTCCCCAGACACTACTGGTGTCTCCCTGCGCTAGAATCCAGTCTGGTTGGGTCTCCTTGATCACCTGTTCTAAGCCTATCAACATTCTAGCTCCTAACTGCATCAAGCTTTGCCCTGATTGCATAAGGCGCAAATTGAAGTCTTGCTTTAACTGAAATACCTGATCTGCTTGATCAAACATCTCCAGATGCTGGCCAGTATTGCAAAGTACTGATTCAAAGGATGAGTGTTCTTCCAACGCGCTGAGGACCGGCGCCATTTTTATAACCTCCGGCCTTGTTCCTATGACGCTTAATACTTTTATCTTCTTCATGAGTTACTTTGAGGGGTTAAAGGTTGACGGATTTGCCTGTACAAGCGGAGTAAAAATCTAATACCCCAATCACGCACAGTCCGATATTTCCTTGCCACAAAATGTTGCCTCAGAAGAAATCCAGTCCTCCAGAATCGATATCTACGGGTAAGCTTTTTTGACCAAGTTGGCTGAACATCTTGAAGAAAATCTCTATAGATATAGGCTTCAAGCTGGTCTATCTTTTCTTTATCAAATTGTAAGGCAGCTTGGCGAGCTTGCCTAGTGATTTCTCCTACTTCCTTACTTCCAGTAGCCATGAAGGTAATTCCCCTAGCTAGTGCTGCCGGATCTTCGCAATCATCCACTAGCCAAGCCGTTTCTTTATGCACCAGGTACTCATTCATGGGAGCCATGTTGGATGACACAATCGGACTTTCGCAAGCGGCTGCTTCGATAAACACGATCCCAAAACCTTCCCATCGGCTTGGAACACAAAAGACATCACTTGCACTATACCACATGGGAAGCTCTTCATTAGGAATACGTTCAATCCAAGAACATCTAGCTAGAACTCCCAATTCGGACGCTAATCGCTGATAAGGTCTTGCGTCTCCTTGACCAACAAAAACCACCGAAAAGTCAGCAGGCAATAAGGGTAAAGCCCTTAGGAGCGTATCCTGGTTCTTCTGCGCACATTGACGTCCAATATGGAGGATGAGCCGACCATCGGTTAGTTGTTTTTTGAATTGGGACGCTTGCTTAGGATCAACAAGCTGAAAGAGCTGGGTATTTACTCTGTTCCCCATTACCTGAATCTGCTCAGATTGGACCCCCGCTTTGATGGCAAGCTCTTTAATCACCTCGGACATGGCAATGATGCCATCCGCAAATTGAATGGAAGGTGAGAGTAAGGAAGGGTTTGTATCGTGCAAACTGACAATAATTGGAAGACCGGCTATCCGATTCGCGATAGCATAATCAGCATTCCAACCACCACCATATACTCGCAGTACATCCGGGTCGAATTCGGTAAGAAGAGATCGAAAATGTGAAGGATTCCGTGCAGCCTTGATAACAAATCCATCCAGTATACGATCATGCTTTTCACGTGGACTAATGACCCACACCCGATCGAAATAGGCTGCCGGATTAAAGTATTCCTTGTATAATCTTAGTGTTCCTTTTTGTTCATAAGCGTCGATAGGATCAAAGGGTAAGATCGCAATCTTCTTCATGAAACAAGAGGGTTGTGCCCCTTATACTTTGATAAGGGTTGTGACTATTTAATGAACGACATTGGGCAGCATATCTAACTGAGAATTTCGAAATATGTTGCCACTATAAATCAAGATAGATGTATTTAATTAATATTTCTAATGAAAATTATATCAAAACCATTTTTATCGGCAAAAATGTCCGCTACTGCATAAGCTTAATCCGTTCCTAGCTTGATATTAAATTGTACAAGACCTCATCCGTAGCCTTAGCGGTTTGATCCCACGAAAAAAGCTGAGCCCTGGTCAAGGATGCTGCTGCTCTAGAGGATCTTTCCAATGGGTCGGTGGCTAATTTCGTCAGTAACTTTGCAAGTTGATCAACATTATGAGGATCAAAGTATAGGGCTGCCGCTCCTCCTACTTCCGGGAGGCTGGAAACTCCGCTGGTGATCACCGGCAATCCACACGCCATCGCTTCCAAGATGGGCAGTCCAAAGCCTTCGTAATAAGAAGGGTACACAAAAAACGCTGCACTTCCGTAGATGGCAGGTAGATCCTCTTGCTCCACATAACCAGGCAATAGGATGGCAGCTCGATCTGCGGAAGCCTCTATCGCTTCATATATTTCACTGCTTTTCCATCCTTTCTTACCGAGCAGGACCAATTGATGTGGGGAGTCCGTATCCCGCTTAAATTTATGGAAGGCCTTGATCAGAGTGACCAGATTTTTGCGAGGTTCCAAGGTCCCAACGTGTAGAATATAAGGAGAGGAAATCCCATATTGCTTCAGCACTTTAGGAGACTTGATAGGTCTATAGCTTTCATCCTTCCCCAATAAAATAGCACTAGATTTTTCCTGAGTCTTCGGGAAAAACTTGATCAAGTCTCCTTGAGTATGTGCCGAATTGGTGAGTATATGATCGGCTCTCCTCAAGATCCCCGGAAGAAACCATCGTTGCAGAAGTTGGCTATGAAACACATGATAATGAGGAAAAAGTAATGGCGTAAGATCATGGATTACGGTAACTCGCTTAATTCGTTTAGGTAAATTGAAGGGCCCAAAATGTGCCGGTTCTATCACAGCAGCGACATTCGCTTGTTGTAGCAAGCGGGGCAATTCCCAAAACAGCCGATAAGCTTTGTATCCAGGAAAGGCTCGAAACGGCACCACCAACTCCTCTAGCCCATCAAAGTCATCGGATGCTACAGCTCTAACAATTAAGTATTCATTTTTTGTTGGTAGCCTTGATAGGGCTTTCAACAATTCATATAGATATATGTGCACGCCTGCATATTGCCGATCCAGCGCATCTGCTAAAAAAGCGACTCGCATTAGAGATTTATATTATAAAATGATTTAAAATTTCTCTTTCCATCTGAGAATTGCAATATTTGTACAGCATATCTAAAAGCTATGCTCAACACTAAACGTCATTGTGCTTAAGTGATGCCTAGCGATCCTTAGAACTTCTCCGGCGCTGTGCTTAATACACTGACGACAAATTAATACTCCTTCGGTCTAATAGTTTAGACCAAATTAAAGTGTTGTAGCATAGTATATGGTTCAAATACCTTTCACAGAAGAAATCAATGAAATTAGGCCTCCTAAAGGCTTTACCATTGACGTAAAAGAATTATGGCAGTACCGAGAGCTGATTTATATATTCAGCTGGCGGGATATCACCTCCAAATATAAGCAAACCATTTTTGGTTTTCTTTGGGCCGTCGTCCAGCCGCTCAGCATGATGCTCCTATTCACCTTATTTTTCTCTGGCACCCTCAAGATTTCAACAGACAATATACCTGCCCCCATTTTTTACTTCAGTGGTTTGTTGATCTGGAATTTCTTTAGCGCAGCCATCACCAATGCGTCTAACAGCATGGTGACCAATGGGCATATTATTAAAAAGATCTATTTCCCTAGATTAATCTTACCCTTGTCTTATGTGCTAATTGCCTTGTTTGATTTCGTCATCGCCTTAGGTATTTTCTTCCTGTTGCTCATCTTTTATGTGTTATGGATTCCTGATTTCAGCTTTCAAGTTCAATTCTTACTTTTTTATCCGGTGGCTATCCTGATCGTCATTTTATCCTCCTTTGGAATTGGCAGTATCCTAGCAGCCCTAAATGTGCGCTTCCGAGATGTGCGCTTGACCATCGGTTTTCTCATACAGCTTCTGTTCTTCCTGACTCCCGTCATTTACCCGGTTTCTGTTTTTAAGGACGAGGGATTGCGCTGGTTATTGGCCCTTAACCCCGCCTCCAGCGCAGTCAAACTAATGCGGGCCCCATTTGTCGAAGAAGCCTTCCCAACCTCTTTTGTTCTGGTAGGCGGGATTACTTCGGTACTTCTCTTCGCATTCGGCATCTATTTATTTCGAAAAGCAGAATATTATTTTGCTGACTTAGTTTAAACTAGCCACATGGAAAATTGGGTTTTACAAGTAGATCAACTCTCTAAGGAATACAGATTAGGCAAAGGCATGTTAAAGAATCTCTCAGCTCGAGAGTTTGCCATGGATTTGATTCAGCATTATTTGTCTTTCGGAAAATCGAGGTCCAAGCATCATGAAGGCACAACTTTTTGGGCGCTAGAGGACGTTTCATTTACCGTAGAAAGAGGAGATACCGTCGGAATCATTGGCCGTAATGGTGCCGGGAAAAGCACCTTACTTAAGATTTTATCCAAAATCACCCCGCCCACTCGGGGTCTAATCCGAACGAAGGGCCGAATTACCTCGCTCCTAGAAGTTGGCACGGGGTTTCACCCTGAATTGTCTGGTACAGAGAATATCTACCTCAATGGGGCCATTTTGGGCTTGAAACGCAGAGAGATCAAAGAAAAGTTCGACGCCATTGTAGACTTTTCTGGAGTTGAAAAGTTCCTCGATACTCCCCTGAAGAGATATTCCAGTGGGATGCTTGTTCGGCTCGCCTTTTCTGTTGCCGCTCACCTTGATCCCGATCTATTGATTATTGATGAAGTCTTAGCGGTGGGAGACTTGGATTTCCAAAAGAAGTGCTTACAGAAAATGGAGGATGTAAGCAAAAGCGGTCGTACGATCATTTTTGTTAGCCACAACAATGAACACATTCTTAGAATTTGCAAAAAGGGGCTGCTGCTAGAGCAAGGAAAAGTCATTCAACAGGGTTTGATTACGGATGTGATCCAACGTTATATGGAACATTCTAGAACCTTGGCCGCCAGCTCCCTGGAGCAACGCCTAGATCGTAAAGGATCAGGAGAGATAAGGATCAAGAAGGTACAATTACTGGATGAGCAGCAACGGCAAGTTTCAAAAATAGCCCCTTCTGAAGCCCTTACGATTGTTTTCCCCTTTGAACAAATAAAACCATTCTCAGCAGTTGATTTAATGATCAAAGTAGAACTTCACAACAGTATGGGAATCAAAGTTTTCGAGCATTCAAATCGGCAGAATGGTGTTTACTTTAACCAGGATGCCATTTTGGCGTCCAAGTGCTTTTCCTTAGGCATATCCGAATTACCTTTCCCGCATGGGGACTACTACCTAAGTTATGAGGTCTGGAATCAAGCAAATTGTATTGATAGCCTACAAGATGCAAAGATCATTTCTATTGGCAATGACCCATTTGGGCCAAACCTTCGCAATCCAGGCCTCTCCGGGGGTACAACTTTAGTACGAGGCATCTGGACAAGCCAAAACTAGATCTTCCAGCATTCTATTCTTTACCCCTAAAAAATATAGGCTAGATAATCAGCTATAGGTTGGAATCGCTCTGTTTTGGGCTTATTTCTAATGAAGCATCGGCTTTACTTGCGGCATAGTCTTGGAGGGCTCAGCATTCTTTGATATTTTCCCATCAAGTCAAATTCAAGCCTAATGCGGATCGTCCTTTCTCCAATCTTCAAAAGATATTTATCACTCCTACTGATTATCAGTCCTTACTTTCTCTCGGGACAGCCAACCAGACCTAATGTCGTTTTTATACTGGCCGATGACCTCGGCTACGGCGATCTTGCTGGCTATGGGCATCGGCATATTGCCACACCTCATTTGGATCGATTAGCTCAAGAAGGACTAAAGCTCACACAATTCTACAGCCCTTCCCCGCTCTGCTCTCCTGCTCGCGCAGGTTTTCTAACCGGAAGAACGCCTTACCGAACGGGTATCAAAAGCTGGATTCCGCAAGGTGAGGACATCTACCTACATCAAGAGGAATTGACCCTAGCCTCCTTACTGAAGCAACACGGCTATCAAACCTTCTTATCCGGCAAATGGCACTTAAATGGAGGGCTCGAAGATGACCAGCATCCGCAACCGGACGACCACGGCTTCGATAAATGGCTGGCATTGCACGGCTTCGCTACTCCTAATCATCAGAACCCCAACAATTTCTACGAAGATGGAAAAGCCTTGGGCCAGACCGAAGGATTCGCTGCTGAAATTGCAGTCGATAAAGCAATTGAATATATCGATGATAGAAATGATCAAAACCCTTTCTTTTTATTTCTATCCTTAGCTGAACCTCATTCTGAAATTGCCAGCCCTGATGAATTCAATGAAAGGTATCAAGAATTCACTGAGGGGGAAATTGATCTAGAACAATTGGAAAATAGAGGTCCAGGAGAGTACTATGCCAATGTTACCCATATGGATTTTCAAATTGGGCGTTTGCTACGGAAAATCAAGGATCTACAACTAGATGAAAACACCATTGTCATTTTCACTAGCGACAATGGTCCAGTCACTACCGATTGGCGGAACTGGTGGGAGGTAAATATGTATGGTGAAACGGGCGGCTTGCGTGGCCGAAAGGGCGATCTATACGAAGGTGGCTTGCGGGTCCCCTGTTTAATCCGCTACCCCAAAACCATTTCTCCTGCGACCGTCTCTGAGGAACCCACACATGGGTATGATCTCCTCCCCACCCTTTGTAGTCTGTTAGATATTCCGTTGCCAAAAAATCGTCCCATCGACGGCGTCGATATTTCTCCGCTATTCCAGCAGGCCCCATTAGAACGCAAGGAACCTCTATTCTGGGCCTTTAGAACCGCCCTCGGCAATCAGGCTGAGGTCTACCACTATGCGGTCAGATGGAATCAGTGGAAAATGATTGCGACAGCATCGCTGGACAAAACACTGCTCTATGACTTGGAGGAAGATCCATACGAAACCCGAGAGTTGAGCAAACAATACCCAGAAGTAGTCTCCAAGTTAAAAGCATTCATTCAAACAAAGAAGATCAGTATTGCTAATGATCCTCTTCGGCCAACGGCGCAATACGAACAATTCAAAGAGCTTACCTTACTTTATACCAATGACATAGAAAGCGTCTACGACCCCATTGATGCCTACTGGAATGATACCATACAACGCATCGGTGGAATGGCTCATCTGGCTACCTTAATTGAACAAGTCCGTAAAAAAGAGACCTCCCATTTTCTATTCGATGCTGGAGATATCTTTACGGGCGCACTGTCCAAAGCCACCTACGGCAAGCTTCCTTTTGACCTCTACAGTGCGATGGGTTATGAATGCCTGACCCTGGGCAACCATGAATTCGAATATGGTTGGCAAAAACTACTGGAAAGCAAACAACGGGCGAGATTTCCGGTTCTAAATGCCAATATATTCTACCAAGGTACGGACATCAACTATGGTCAATCCTACACCATTCTTGAAAAAGATGGCTTGCGTGTCGGGCTCATAGGCGTGATGGGTGTAGAGGCCTTCAAGAATACCATTTACCCAGGAAACGTGCTAGGGCTTGAGGTTAGACCTCCGATTCCAATCGTGCAAAAATGGGTTGACAAACTAAAACCAGAAGTGGATTTGATCGTCGTTTTAACCCATCAAAACAAATCTGCCCCCATGCAATCCGACAAAGAAGTCGATGAGAGTGTCCAAAGAGGTTTTGATGAAGACTATGAAATGGCAGGAACGGTAAAAGGGATTGACGTACTCCTAGGTGGCCACTCGGACCATGGGCTTTGGGAGCCTGTTCGCCACCCCACTACTGGCACCTTAATTGGCATTACCTTCGGCCAGGGCAAATACTTAGGATATATGAGATTAGCTATCGATCAAAAAAACAAGAAAGTAGAATTGCGGGAAGGGAAACTAATACCTGTAATTGCGGAGAAACTTCCGCCTGACCCTAAAATTTCAAAGCTTATTGAGCAAGCTCGAAAAGCCAATCCACACTTGATCAAGATAATCGGAACTAACCTAAGGACTGGCTATAGAAAATATAATGCGGAGTCCAATCTGGGCAACTTCATCGCCGACGTTACCCGGACCGCAGCTACATCTGACATCGGAATGGCCAACCCGGGCAGTATTCGAGCTGATTTAGATGTAGGAGACATTACGGTTGAAGAAATTGTAAATATTTATCCGTTTATCGACGAACTTGTCACCGTTGAAATTGATGGAAACGCTTTACGTGATCTATTGGAGTACTCTGCTACCTTAACCTACGGTTTAGTACAATTGTCCGGCATTGACATCCAATATGACTTTAGAAAACCCCTCGGTCAGCGCTTGATCAAAGCCACAATAAATGGTCAGCAGATTCAGGATAAGAAGAAATATACCATAGCCTGCAGTGCTTTTGTCGCAGGCGGAGGAGATGGTTTCAGCATGCTGAAAGCGGGCAAGGTTTTGCATAGAAGTAAGAAAAGATTTATCGACTTTCTCTTAGAACATATCGAAAGAGAAAAAGAACTGGTTTTACCAGCGATTGGTCGCCAACAAATCCAGCAATAAAACAACAAACATGTTACGAAAAACTATGCTTTTGGTTCTGTTTTGGGGAACCTTTCAGGCTAAGGTCTTGGCTCAGCAGGCCTATCAGTTCCTACAGGACATTCCATATTACAACACTGATGATCAAGCAAAAGACGCCTATCTAAAGGAACGTTGCAAGCTGGATATTTACCAACCTTCCGCCAAAGGATTTCCAACACTAGTTTGGTTTCACGGCGGTGGGCTAACAGGTGGAAACAAGCACATCCCAGCAGGGTTAAAAGAGCAGGGCATCGCCGTAGTAACCGTCAATTACCGGCTATATCCCAAAATCAAAGCGCCCGTCTATATCGAAGATGCTGCCGCCGCAGTAGCTTGGACTTTCAAGAATATTGAAACCTATGGCGGCGACCCAAATCAAATCTTTGTTTCAGGTCATTCGGCAGGAGGATACCTCGCTAGTATGATCGGCTTAGATAAAAGCTGGTTGGCCAAACATGATATTGATGCCGATAAAATCGCCGGTCTACTTCCCTTAAGTGGTCATACCATTACCCATTTTACAGTCCGGAAGGAAAGAGGTATTGATGGAAAACAGCCGATCATTGACGAACTAGCCCCGCTCTACCATGTACGTGCAGATGCTCCACCACTCCTGTTGATCACAGGCGACAGAGCGCTAGAACTCTTAGGTCGATATGAAGAAAATGCCTACATGATGAGAATGATGAAAATTGCCGGGCATAAAGAAACCCGGATATTGGAGCTAGATGGTTATGGGCATGGCATGGTCGCGCCTGCCATTCCTTTGGTGGTCAAAGAAATCAAGGCCATCATTGAAAGGAATCATCGCTGATCAAAACGGGCGGCTTCTCGTTCTAGTAAGCGCTTAAATTTTGGTGGAATGGGAATGCGTAAAGCTAAAGAGGCTCTAGTAACAGGATGCTCCAGCTGCAAGGAACAAGCTGCAAGAAATAGACCTTTACCAAGAATTGTTTTCTGGTCTTTAGCATATAACTTGTCGCCTACGATCACATGACCGATCTCTTTGAGATGAATTCGGAGTTGGTGTGTCCTTCCCGTAACCGGACGTAGTTTCACTAAAGAAATGGCATCGAAAATCCGAGATGGCGCTTCACTGATTTTACTGTAGTGAGTTAGGGCAGGTTTTCGATCTACCTCTAGGTTAATCCTACCCTCTTCCGGAATTGCTCCATGCACAACAGCGGCGTATTCCTTTTGGACTAGCCCTCCTTGAAAGGCTTTCCCCAACTTGATTAATGCACGTTTGGTTTTGGCCAGGATCACCAGGCCTGAAGTTGGGACATCTATACGATGTACCGCAATAGGACGCGGCAGTGCATCTTCCAGCTGATTCTTCTCATTACTGTGTGCCAAAGCATTTTCAACGGTCTTGTTGCGAGTACCGTTAACGGCAATACCGCTGGGTTTGTTCACCACGATCAAATGATCATCTTCATAGATCACATCCAAGTCTATCGCTAGCTTTTTTTTGATCGGTCTTACCCCGGTACCAGAAAGCTGTAAGAAAGCCCCATTTTTTATACGATCGCTCTGCTTCGCTGGTTGCCCATTTAGGAATAAGCGCCCACTATCAATGGCTTTCTTAACGGCTGTTTTACTTCCCAATATCGGGAAGGCCTTAGCAGCGTAGGACAGTAAGTCCGTCTGCCCCTGCAGAGATTCCACTTTATGCGTCCACTTCTTTTTGCGTTTCTTGGCAGCCATGTACAGCAAATTATAAAAACTTAATCTATTAGAATGGGACGGAGCACTTCTCCCATCATCTGGTAGCCGGCTGCATTCGGATGTAAACCATCCGAAAATAACCGCTCTATGACCTTGCCATTCTCCAAGAAGATATGGCCGATATCATCAAAAGAAACATCCTGTTTTCCGGCTAATTGGGCGATCCCAATATTCAATTTGGCTACTCGTTCTTCCCGATCTCTCCGAGGTAATATGCCCATTAGGAGAATATCTGCTTGGGGTTGTCGGCTTTTGACAGCTTCCAATAGCATTTCTAATCCCAATAAGATTTCCTCATCCGTATTCAAATGGAGATTATTGGTACCTATCATAATCATTACCCGGTGGGCATCAAATCCATCTAATTCACCGTGATAGACACGCCACAATACGTTCTCAATTCGATCCCAACCATAAGCATAATTCCGAATACCTGCGGGCGTAAAGTCTGAGTTCCAAGTACCAGCTTCACGCACAATTCCACTGGCGGGTTGACCTCCCCAAAAGTGAATGATGCTATTGGCAAGGATCACGGTTTTCGGTGGGTCGGCGGCATTCATTTCCAAAATGCTGCGATGTCTTTCTTCCCAATCATAATTATCGGGCTCCCGGTATTGGATACAAGCTTGGGTCGTGCTGGTTTGCCCTTTAGGCTCGTGTAGAATTTCACGAATTACCTTTTCGTAAGCATCAGCATAATGTTGCATCCCTAGGTCATTCGGGTGTGTTCCATCGACCATATCATCTAGCTGCAGATTGAATTCTTGATGAGTGATATAGTATAAATTTGAATAGCCTTCCTTCAGTAAGGTATGATAGGCGGCTTGCTGAACGCGGTTGGCGCGTTGATACGCTTGGAGTCGATTAGGCACCACCGAGCCATCGGTATAACCGGCATGATCTGACAAAAGTATCGGGACCGCAGGATGGGCCTTTTTTAACTTTCGAACCGTATTTAGTATCCTGTTTCGCAGTTCCTCGTCCGGATAATGTTCAGAACTGACAAGATTCGGAAGGCAATCCAAAATATATAGCTTCGGATCTTTCTCAACTAAGAGGTCACTAATGGCTTCTTCGAGTCTCCCATTACCTGAAAACGCTAAATTGATCAAGGGCCGATCTAGTTTTCTACCCAAAATACTGGTCCATGCCATCCCGGGTCGAGAAGCACATGCTCCTTGGGCAATAGAAGTTCCATAAACAATTATCGGCTTTTCTCTTCTCGCCGGTAGGAACGCAAAGGAAGATGATTCACTAGCCCCTACCTCCAACCATTCAACCTGGTTGTACAAGGGTAGATATAACCTATATTCTCGCCCATGCTGGTGGTAGGCATCATTGGGTCTAAGGTCGGCATATCGAAAAGTAATGGTATCATCAAAATTCCATTGGCCTCTCACCCAATGCCACTTGCCATCGCTATCAATCGCATAAAGATCCATTCCGCTCACTCCTGTGGCAGGCATATGCTGCATGGCATGAGCGCTGCTCACTTGATACCTAACCCTTATTTCTGATGCGTTGGAACGAAACCTTATCAGCACGCCCGCTGTGTGTTTTGATAAACCCCAAACAGCTTCGCGTACATTGTCCTTGGCGCGCAGGGGAAGTCGATCAAAAGGGGATTCAACTTCACTTCCCCAAGCCTGTCCTTCAACGACTGTCTGCTCGTGTTCAACTGGATTCCACCAACGAACATCGTCCGCGGATTGTCCGTGCAGTAATGGCTCGAAACTGAAGGTCAGCAACAGCAGAAAAGAAATTTGCTTCCAAGATCTAGGTAGGCCCTTATTCATCATTTATGAGGTTTCAATTCCCCGCTAGCCAGTCGGCTTTGGTAAGATTTAAGTTCCCGCTTAATAACTGGTGCTAAAATGTATAGTCCAATGATATTCGGTAGAGCTACAATGAATACCATAGCATCAGAAAAATCCAGAACGGCTTTCAATTGAATGGTACAACCCAAAGCTACAAAGGCACAAAATATCACCTTGAAGATTAATTCTACCATTTTTGATTCTCCAAACAGATAGGTCCAACCTTTCAAACCATAATAAGACCAAGAGATCATAGTGGAAAAGGCAAATAGAATAGCAATAAAAGCCAAAGGAGCTGCGGACCAGGACAAGGTACTAGCAAAGGCGGATGAAGTCAGCTGAATTCCGACCATTCCATCTTCACCGAGTTCTGGCGAGTATACCGTGGTGAGGATGACTAGCGAAGTCATAGTACAAATGACGACCGTATCAATAAATGGTTCTAAAAGTCCTACAAAGCCTTCCGTTACGGGCTCTTCTGTCCGTACCGCTGAGTGTGCGATCGCTGCTGAACCAATGCCAGCCTCATTGGAAAAAACCGCCCTACGAACGCCTAAGACCATTACCCCCAACATTCCTCCGGCAATTCCTTGCGGATTAAATGCCTCCGAAATAATCGCTCCTACCGCCCAGGGAATCTTCCCCGCATTCAAGATCAGGACAGTAATCGCCAAAATAACGTAGGCTACGGCCATAAAGGGTACCATACGTCCGGTGACTTTAGCAATGCTACGGATACCCCCAATAATTACGGCACCTACGAGTAAGGCTATTACCAACCCAAACAACCAGCCTTTACCGACAAAGAAGCTCGCTTCACCTCCAGTAACCACGACGAACTGCTCGAATGCTTGATTGGATTGAAACATATTGCCAATACCCAGACAGCCAATCACCATTGCCAAGCCATAGAAGATGCCCAATGGTTTACCTATAGCGCCCCAACCGCGCTCCTTCAATCCACGCTCCAAGTAATACATCGGGCCCCCAGAAATACTCCCGTCCGGGTTTATCTTTCGATACTTGACGCCCACTACACATTCCGCAAATTTGGTAGCCATTCCGAATAAACCAGCCATGACTAGCCAAAAGACAGCACCGGGACCACCTACAGATATTACTACGGCCATTCCTCCGATATTGCCAATCCCGACCGTACCAGAGAGGGCCGTTGCCAATGCTTGAAAATGGCTCAATTCGCCATCAGCCTTGGGTCCGTCATAATCTCCCCGCAGCAGCCGAATCGCATGGCCGAATCCTCTAACATTGAGAAAACCCAGGTAGACAGTAAAGAATAAGGCTGCGCTAATCAGCCAAATCACAATCAGCGGAACCTCCGCTCCGGCGATCGTAATCTCAAAAAAGATAAATTTGCTGAATGCATCAGCTATGGGCCGTATGGCCTGATCTATAGTTTCGTCAATCATATTTCTTGCTAGCTCAGATTTAATTCAAGATCGGACAGTCTTACTTGCCTTTCAAATAATCGTCGGTTCCATCAATCCAATCCCTACGTGGTGGGGAAAAGGTATCGGTTGCCACAACTTCTCCAATAATCAAGGCTTTGTGTCTTACATTCCCGGGGATCACCAAGGATTCTCCCGCCTGCACATCAATATGCTCCTCCTCATTATCATTCAACCAAAATCGAATGGTGCCACTAATCACTTCTGACAACTGCTCATTATCATGACTATGCCAAGGCACTATGAATCCATCCTTAAAAGTCATCTTAGCGATCATCACTTTTTCTCCATAGATCATTTTCCTGGTCATAGCAGGCGTGACTTGTTCTGCGGGCAGTTCATCCCAATTGATTTTCTTAACCATTTTACTTGTTTCTAGCTTAGAGAATTTTTCAAATATGGCTAAAAAAAAGAACTTTACGACGGTCCGGTGCTATGTTCTTGTTTTTTCTTGCCTACGATCAGGTTGGGACATGACCGGGTTGTTTACAATGAAGCTTCAAATAGTCTATTCAGGAAGGGAGAAAAAACTATGGTGGAATGGAAAGGCCAAGGCAAGGATCAGAGGCCTAGGAAAAAAAATGCGGTATAGGCAAAAACTAATTACTCAGACTTAGAAAACACCAAACTACTTGACACGTCTTGGTTTGGCCCAAGGTCTCCTCATCCGATAGGGTAACTGCCAAACCTGGCCCTCTTGATCCCCGAAATACAACTTGGAGCGGGAGAACGAATCAGGATTGCCATCTGCCCAAAAGTATAAGAAAGGAGGTACCCCTCCATGAACGCGCCGGATGTAATTGTGATTGTGGGTACTTCCAGCAGTGATCGTTTGGGATAAAGCCCAGGTCTCCCCAGCGTCTTCACTCCACCATTCCACCACTTCCCCACCGCCACCGAAGGGCTGAGGCCCAGTTTGCGTGGGTGCTATTACCCGCCATCTATCGTCTTCCACCCAAAGACTTCCCATATCATAATTGTGATCAGAAGTAGTAATGACACGGGTATGCCATTGACCAGCTCGCCAAAAACAGACTTGCCACTCCCGCGGAGCGTTTGCGGGGCCAGGTTGATGGCCACCGCTGGTCAGATATAGACAGATAGGGTTTCCAAGTTCATCAAACTGCATATCCTTTAGGTATACATTTTTACCCAATGCAGCATAATCCTGAACTAAGGCGGAGGAGCCAACCTCTTGGATGGGTAAGTCTAAGGGTTTCTGATCTATGGTCTGCCAAGTTTGCCCCATATCTGTTGATTCTACGTAGTACAGATTTGTTCGTTTATCCACATTCCCATTGGGATGCCTACTGAAGAAGGTGGCTACCTTTTCCTCGAAATGATAACTGACTTGATAATGGCCGCTCTTCTCCTCCCCTAGTCCGACTATCCCTGCGAGCTTTTGATCTTCCGCCCAGGTCAAGCCATCCTTGCTGGTTTCAAAATACAGTTCCCGAACGCCCGTATACTTGGTAAAGAAATGAAAGAAGCCTTTCCCTTTAAGCCACCATGGCTGTGGATAAGTCATCTCTTCCTCTGAAACCTCAATGAATTGGTCGATACTGCGAGCTTTGTGGCTCCGAAACTTAAAGCCAGGTCTTTTACGACCCCGTCCACTCACAAACACCCAAATATAACCAGCATCATCCATCGCTAAGCTGGGGTTATCGTGGGGATCATCTACTCCCATTTTGTCATAAACGACTCGGGGTTTTGAACATTTTCCTGTCGTATGATCAAAGCTACCGATCATACACAGGAGATGTTTGGCTTTGCGGTGGGTCGTTCCTCCATAGACAAAGTAAGAGGTATGTGTTAGAGCATCATAGATAGCCAATGGCCGGTGCTTTGCAGTATAAGTTCCCAGGCCCCCAGAATACTTATCTCCAAATTCTGAGAACTGCCCCAAACTAAACCAGATGCCGCGATAACCATTGATGTTTTTCGCCTCTCCTTTTGGTACTTGGGCGTAGGTAAGTAGCGGAAAACTAAATAGTAAAGATAACAGTAGGTAAAAGCGAGACCACCTCATTCGCAAAGATTTAAAGTACATGAACCCGACTAGAGATGCCGATTCTCTCGCAGTCACAACTAATTGCAGAATCGATATTTTACTTGTTTACGCTGAATCAGGAGCACCTTGGCCAAAAACCAATCGGTGACCACCTGGCACTTCCAAAACAAACTCCTGCATACCATAGTCGGTGGTATTCAAAGCTTCTCTAAAAGGTACACCTTTGTCTTGATATTCTTTAAATAAGGCAACGATATCTTCACAGTAGATATAGGCCCTATTGTTAGGGGGAAGCTGCCAAGTACCTTCGACCAAGCTTAAGTTAATGGTAATACCATCTCTTTTGACCACAGCATAATCGAGCGGATCTTGAGTTTGAAAGTACACAAGAAACCCCAACTGATCCACAAAGAACTTCAGGGTAGGAAGAATAACTTTGAGCGGAAGAATGACGGCTATGTGGGATAGTCTTGACATGAGGATGGATGCATTTCATCAAAAAATTCAGCGGCAGCAAGAACGAGATTCATCCTTAATCGTACTACTCGCAGATACAAGCCATATAAAAGGCCGATGATCAAGCGTTTCATGGTAATTTACTTAACCTCCAATCTCTTCATTTATGCAAGGAAAGGTCCCTAAAAAACTGCTAAAATGCTTTAGATGGATTCGGGTTTTAGAAGGGATTTCACGGATTTCCCCCGTTTTCGTAGCTGCTTTGCATTCTTTTTTAGCAACTTAAAAGCCGTCCTATTGATTTTGTCGGGTCGAACTGCTTTCCATTGTTCGAGATCAGCTTCAAATTCTTTCTTGAACAAAGACCGAGAAAGGTCTCGAATCAGGTAGTAATTGGCAAATTGATGAGGATTCTTACTTTCCTTATTGCTTTGCTTGATGAAGAACGAAATGAGATCAAAAAGGCTCTCCCGTGCCAAGCTCAATTCCGTTAGTTTTGCCCGGTATTCCAAATCATAGCTTTTTAGATTCGGATAGCGCTGGTAATCTTCCAAATGCCTTCCTTCGTGAGCTAGATAGCTAACCTGAAATTGCTCACTATCCAGATCGTAGGCTGAACGAACACAAAATAAGGTATCCTCCCTTGCCCATCCTCCGGGATAATGCCTACCTAAAGTAGCATACTGCAACCATCCCAAAGAAAGGAAATCTTTCATCATCACAACGGGCACCTGCAGCTTGTCCTTATGGAGTTCAAAAGTGTAAATAGTATCTAATTGTGTTTGCCAAATCGGTAAGTCCACTAATCTACCTGTCTTCCCCACTTCCTTAGTGGTAAAAAATCCTTGGCTATGAATGTAGCGGCTTAGATAATACCCAATACTATCACGTTGAATGGCAATATCCCTCACGGGCGGGTAGTTCTTTTTTAGAAATGGCCCCACCTGACTAGCTAGGTGACCATCAAAGTTCTGAGTCGTATCTAACATTGACATCCGCCAATATCCTCTAAAGATGGTTAGTAATTCCCCAATCTTTTGGTGGGGAACCGATGCTTCGATATCTATCTCTTTCCCGTCTACAAAGCGATCCAGAAAACGTTGTTTAAAGGTTTGATCTTCTACAGATAGGTCGCCTGAAAACTGCTTTAGCAAATCAAGGGCAGGGGAAATATTGGCATCCAGGCCATAAGCATAGATTTGATCGTAGTTCAGGTCTTGAGATGGATGCTCATATTGGTGTTGTGAAAAGCCGGGAACCGCCTGAGTCAATAGTCCGAGCAGCAGCTGGAACTGAATAAGAATCTTAAACATAAAGTCGGGTTTTTCCCAAAACTATGGGAAACTCCAATCGTAAAATTGTACCAGACTAACCTTTTATTCGCAAACGAAACTGGTGGGGTGAGATACCGTAGTGTGCCTTAAATGAACGTATTAAATGCGCATCGTCATAAAATCCGAATCGGAAAGAAATCTCACTCAACTTGAGTTGGGTATCAAGCAATAGCTCGACCACCTTGGTCAGTTTTATGCGCATTTGAAATTGACTGATCGTCTTGCCCGTATGCTTTTTAAATGCTCTCGCTAAATACACGGGATGGACATAGACCCGTTCACTAAGGCCTTGCAAGGAATGGAATTGATCCAGTTCCGACGATAGGATTTTACAAACCTCCTGAACTACCCGTAAGGATTGCTTTCCTGGAAGTGGAGCATGATTGGCCTCATCTAGCCACTTGTATAGAATCTCCAACACAGCTTCGGTACTGGCTGCGCGGTTTTGGGCCCACAGAATTTGAAATATATTGGGGTGACTGGCCGATGTATACTTGATAAAACGGGAAGGAAAAGAAAAATCCTGAACGTCTTCTTCACACCAGCCCTCCTTAAATTCTATGTTAAAACAAGTCGAGGCCCGATCTTGGAATATATTTTGGTGGATATAATGACTTGGTCTGAAAACGATATCTCCAGCTCGGATCAAGCGGCTTTCTTTTCCATTATCTTCCACATAGGTGCCATGCGTAAGAATGCTGAGGTAAGGATTGCTGTGATAGTGGGCTTCTATTCGTTCACCTTTTTCATAGGAGGTTAAACTCAGTCTAACCCCTGGTTGATCCGTGGATCGCAGGGCTTTACCAAAGTACTGTCCTTCCTCCAAATTGATCATGTGTCCATATTATGGTCTAGCCATCTAGATAAAGACAACACTAGACTACTTTTAGTTGGATCGCGGCACCTCCACCACTCTTCAGACTAAGTTTTAAACTGTCGTTGCTCTTCAAAGATCTTTCGATCACTCGATAATCTTCTGCATGCCGGTTGGCATTAATACCATCCATAAAGATGCGCGCCTGATAGGTAGCCTCTGACAAGAATGATATATCGATATTCAGCTCTCGCTCTGTCCAGTTCGTTAATGCTCCAATGTACCAATCTTCGCCTTTCTGCCTAGCCAGTACAATGTATTCTCCAATTTTACCGTCCAAGACTAGCGTATCGTCCCAGCTAACTGGCACCTCTGAAAGGAAGGACAGTATATCTGGATAAGCTAGATAAGCAGTAGGTGCATCGCAGAGCATTTGCATTGGGCTATAGTAAACGATATACATTCCTAACTGGTGACAACGGGTACCATGACTCATTGGGTTACTAAAATCCGTGAAGAACTTTCCCTTCACGGAATTCCGCATAGATCCAGGGGTGTAATCCATTGGCCCGGCAATCATGCGAGTATAAACTAAATCCACATTATGGCCTGGCGTTTCATCCTTATCAAACTTATTGTACTCATT
>JAHQWA010000034.1 GCA_019634045.1 Saprospiraceae bacterium | reverse complement strand
TTCCATATTCTTCAAGGCTCCCGTCCATTTATGAGCCGATACAAAGAAGTCAACCCGATCCGGCAGATGCTGTTTCTCCCGTCGTCGATGCATCACATGTACAAAGCGAAAATCCTCAACAGCAATCCCAATCCCTACCTCCTCCTTCGCCTCTCGACGGGCAGCCTCCAGCACTGTCTCATGCTCTTCCACATGTCCCGCCACCACACTGTAATTGCCATCTTCATAGCCGGTATTATATCGGCGAGCCATAAGCAATTGTCCTGTATTGTTGAAAATAAATAGATGCACAGCGGGAACGAGCTTGTGTTTGTTTGGCATGGTAGTGATCGGCTTGGATTCTGTAATTAGACATTAGCGCTTAAACCTTGGTTTGTATTTTCAGCGGGTGCTTCCTCACTCCCCAATATCCTCATTCCATAATTCCGGCTTTTCTTCAATAAACTGTCGCATCAGTTCAACACAGCGTTCATCATCCACAACCTCCACTTCTACTCCTCTTTCACGCAGCAGCTCCTCCTCCCCCATAAAAGTCCGATTCTCTCCAATCACTACCTTGGGAATCCCATAGAGCAGCATTGTCCCAGAGCACATAGAACAAGGAGACAGTGTCGTATACATCACACATTCCCGATAAACCGAGGCGGGCTGTCGTCCCGCATTTTCCAAGGCATCCATTTCGCCATGCAAAATGGCACTGCCCTGCTGCACCCGCCGATTATGCCCTCGACCGATAATCTCTCCATTATGAACCAAGACAGCTCCAATCGGAATCCCGCCTTCATCCATTCCTTTCTTAGCTTCGGCTAGCGCCGCATCCATAAATATCTCCATAAACTCCTATTTATACTATCTCCCCACCCTTGTTGGTTGGTGTTTTCCACCAACCAACAAGCCACAATCCAGATAATCGAAGCCGGTGAAGCCCTACCCCAACAAGCCACACAAATCCCGCACCCCTTCTGTTTTTCACCAACCAGAAAGCCAGGCTCAGGACATCACAACTCCAACCCCTTTAACCACTCCTTCAAAGGCTCCCGAAACTCTTCCCGCTTCAAACCAAACAATAAATGGGTCTTAATAAAATCCAATTTATTGCCCACATCAAAGCGCTTCCCATCAAAGTGCAAACCGTACATAGCTTGCGATTTTAATAACAATCGCATAGCATCCGTCAATTGGATCTCATTATTCACACCGGTCGGTATCACCTCTAGCAATTCGAAAATCTCTGGCGTAAAAACGTAGCGCCCAGCGATGACTAGGTTCGATGGCGCTTCCTCTGGTCTAGGCTTTTCGATCCATTGATCTACCTTGTACAATCCATCTTCCCCCGTGGCTGTCCCCCCCATCACCCCATAGCGATGCGTTAGAGAACGCGGTACTTCTTCCAGGGCCACAACAGATGCCTTATGGCGTTCGTAGACTTCCATGATTTGCCGCATAACAGGTTTCTCCGTATTGGAGTCGAGTATGGTATCCCCTAGCAAGACAGCAAAGGGTTCATTACCCACATGCAAGCGACCGTAACGTACAGCATCTCCCAAACCATTGAGCTCTTTCTGCCACACAAAATGGATATTGGCCATATCAGAGATGCGCTTGATCATTTCTAATTCTTCCTTCTTACCCTTTTGCGCCAAATTGTATTCCAACTCAAAGTTGTGGTCAAAGTGTTCCTCTATGGCGCGTTTGCCCTTGCCAATCACCATTAGGATGTCGGTTATCCCCGAGGCAACCGCTTCCTCAATCACATATTGGATAACGGGCTTATCCACAATGGGAATCATTTCTTTGGGTTGGGATTTAGTAGCGGGTAATAGGCGTGTGCCAAAACCAGCGGCCGGGATGATGGCCTTCTTTACTGTGCTCATGTTAGCTAACAATTATGGGTTTAAATACTTCTATCTTGTACTGGGAAAAAATCCCGCACAGGGCTTCGTACATTTCTTCATTTTCATAAGTGCCAATGATAGCTCCCCCAGATCCGGTAAACTTCGCACTTGCTCCAACACTCCGAGCCAGTGCTACCATTTCGGTATTCTTGCTACTGATTTGGTAGATCGAGCTACGTAAATCAAAATTAGCATCTAGGAGGGGGGAGATTTGCTCAAATTTTCCAACTTCCAGGAGCTTCATGACTTGCGCCGTAAGATCGGCAAACCCTTTCATCGCATCAATCACCACTTGGTCTCCTTTGTCGAACCGGGCCCGAATATCATTGTGGAACACTTCGGAGCCTTCTGATAGGTCTGTACGATAAGCGATGTATATACGTTTCAAATGATCAGCGGAGAAAGGCCGATAATCTCCATATTCTTGCCGCTCAAAAATCGCCTGATCAAAGTCCATATACACAGGCTCTTCGTAGGCTTGGGCTACCCTGTCTTGCAATCCGGCACTGATCCCCAGTTCGTCTGTCTCTACCGAAAGCACCAAATTAGCCAGTAGCTGGCGAGGGATTCGGATTTTGTAAAAAGCCATCAAGGCCTTCATGCAGGCCGTGATAATCGCACTCGATCCAGCCAGCCCCAATCGATTGGGAATATTAGATTGGTATCGAATCGTAAAGTTTCGATTATCCAGTACAACTCGATTAGTTCTGCAATACTCCAAAAACTTCTTGATGGTGGCTTTTAGCAATCGGATACCTCCGTAATAACCAAAAAGCTGCACATCTTCAAAAAGTCCATTAATATCTTTATAGATGCTGCGATCGCGTTCTTGAGGGAGGATTTCCAATTCCGGTGTTTCGTAAAGAATGACCTCAGCACTGAAATTTCTGAAGACAAAAGCGATGGTTTTGCCATAGTAGCCATCCGAAGGGTTGCCCACCAAGGCCGCTCTCGGATATGACTTCGTATGTATGATCATGGATTATAGCGTTGAAAAATCTAAAACTTGCGTTGAAAAAATCTAAAACTTGATTTTAGTGCACTTCTTTTTCTAATTCCCTTTTAATTACCGATCAACCTCCTTAATTTTCGGGCAAGTTAATTATTAACTGATGAATATAAACGAAAAACTGACAATTGAGCAGCTTCTGCCCAAGGTGGAACTGCTGTGGGAACTCTCTGCCCACAAGATACGACGTATCGAACAAGAATATGACCCTTCTCAAGGCGCTCCCGTTTTCACACGTGCAGGCAAATACACTACTCGGGGTTGGACCGAATGGACCCAAGGGTTCCAATATGGCTCCAGTATCCTACAGTATGATGCTACCGGTGACGAAGCATTTTTGGAGATCGGACGAAAGGCTACCTTAGAAAAGATGGCCTCGCACGTCGGACACTTTGGTGTTCATGATCACGGCTTCAATAATGTAAGCACCTACGGCAATTTGCTACGCCTGATGAAAGAGGGCAAAATTCCACAAGTAGATTGGGAACAGCATTTCTATGAGTTAGCTCTGAAGCTATCTGGTGCTGTACAAGCCAAACGATGGACGGAATTGCCCGATGGGGGCTATATGTATTCCTTCAATGGACCACATTCTCTCTTCGTGGACACCATCCGAACCGTGAGGGCGGTCATGGTGAGTCATGAATTGGATTATGCAATTTGGGGAGAAAACGATCGACGTGTCAGCCTCTTAGAAAGGGGCATCCAGCATGCTTTAGCTACGGCCAAATACGCCATATATTATGGAGAAGGCCGAGACAGCTATGATGAATGGGGTCGGACAGCTCATGAGAGCATCTTCAATACAAATGATGGTAACTTCCGTTGTCCAAATGCTCAACAAGGCTTTTCCGGCTTTACGACCTGGACCCGAGGCCTAGCCTGGGCTATTGCCGGCTATCCGGAGCAACTGGAGTATTTGAAGACGCTATCTGAGGAAGAACTCGCCCCCTACGGCGGCTTTTCAGCTCTGGAGGAAATCTACCTCAAAGCAGCCAAAGCTACCTGCGATTTCTATATCGACAATACACCCACAGATGGTGTTCCCTATTGGGATACAGGAGCTCCCCAAATTCACCAACTAGGGGATTACCTAAATCGAGTTTCTGATCCTTTCAATGATTTTGAACCCATCGATAGTTCTGCTGCTGCCATTGCCGCGCAAGGACTTTTGCGACTGGGTAAATACTTGGGAGAAGCGGGAAAACGATATTGGCAAGCTGGACTCACGGTACTTGATAGCTTATTGCAAGCGCCCTATCTCAGTGAAGACCCAGATCACCAAGGTCTGCTCCTGCACACCATTTATCATCAACCGAACGGCTGGGATTATGTTCCTCCGGGCAGTAAGATCCCTTATGGAGAATCCTGTATGTGGGGAGATTATCATCTTCGAGAAGTCACCCTCTACGCCCAACGCTTAATCAAAAACGAAACCTATTATACCTTTTATGGCAGTGTGAAATAGCAGTAATCATGACGAAAAACCAGAAAGATTTAAACAAGCTCTGCGTTCACACTATCACTACAAAACCTTGGTCGCTAGAAGAATCATTGGAACACTACGCGGCCAGTGGAATAGGAGGTATCAGTGTATGGACGGACGCCTACGCGAAAATGGGTGCGGCTAAGGCTGGTCAATTAATAGCTGACTCTCCCTTGGATGTAGTCTCCTTGGTTCGCGGTGGCTTTTTTCCGAAAGCTACCGCAGCAGAGAGGACAAAGGCGATTGATGATAACAAGCGACTCATCGAAGAGGCAGCAGCATTAGGCGCTCCACTCATCGTGTTAGTTTGTGGAGCAGAACCCACGCAATCACTATCTACTTCGAGGTCCCAAATTCAGGAGGGGATCGAAGCCTTGCTCCCTTTAGCGGAATCGCTAAACATTAAACTGGGCATAGAACCCTTACATCCCATGTATGCGGATACCCGCTCAGCCGTTTCTACCCTTAATCAAGCTAATGATATAACGGAAGCGATCCAATCCCCCTTGGTGGGAGTGGTGGTGGATGTCTATCACCTTTGGTGGGATGAGCGACTGGAAGCTGAAATCAGGCGAGCCGGAGCCAAGGACTATTTATTCGCCTACCATATCTGTGACTGGAAAGTCCCTACCGAAGACATGCTCAATGATCGTGGCTTGATGGGAGAAGGTTGTATTAACATCCCTGAAATCAGTGATTGGATGAGCCAAGCGGGCTTCCAGGGATTTACAGAAGTAGAAATATTCTCACATCGGCACTGGCAAGCTGATCAGTCCGAATTTTTAGAAAAAATAATAAAAGCATATCAAACACATGCCTGATAATACATTTAGCAAAATACATACGATAGGAATTATCTTAAACGGAGTGACGGGTAGAATGGGAACCAACCAACACCTACTGCGCTCCATGGTGGCCATTAGAGATCAAGGTGGTATCCCAATTGGCAACAACGAGGTGATCATGCCCGATCCCATTTTGGTAGGGCGAAACGCTGGAAAACTAAAGCGGCTTTGCGATATCTCGGGTTTTGATAAAATGACCACCGATCTAGAGGAAGCACTGCAAGATGATCACAACCAAATCTATTTTGATGCGCAAATTACCGGTCGTCGCTATCATAGTGTGAAGAGAGCCATCGAGCTCGGAAAGCACGTTTATTGTGAAAAACCTACTGCCGTTAGCTCCCAGGAGGCTCTGGAATTGTATACATTGGCTAAGAAAGCCGGGGTAAAACATGGCGTAGTGCAAGACAAATTATGGCTTCCTGGTATCTTGAAATTAAAGCGCTTGATGCAAAGTGGTTTCTTTGGAGACATCTTGAGTGTCAGAGGGGAATTTGGCTACTGGGTGTATGAAGGCCATTCCATTCCTGCTCAACGACCTTCCTGGAACTATCGCAAAGAAGACGATGGTGGAATTATCGTCGACATGCTCTGCCATTGGCGTTATGTCCTCGATAATGTATTTGGTACAGTTAAAGCAGTATCTTGTCTGGGCGCGACGCACATTCCGAAACGGGTAGATGAAAACGGAAAGGAATACCAAGCAACGGCTGATGATGCAGCCTATGCGACCTTCGAACTGGAAGGAGGCATCATTGCCCACTTTAACTCATCCTGGACCGTAAGGGTTCGCCGGGATGATCTCTTGACTTTGCAAGTCGATGGTACCAAAGGCTCGGCAGTGGCCGGTTTACGAGAATGTTATATTCAGCATTACGGCAACACGCCAAAACCTGTTTGGAACCCAGATGTGCCACAACCGATCAACTTTTACGATGATTGGTCTAAAGTGCCAGAACAGGAACCATATGACAATGCCTTCAAAGCGCAATGGGAATTATTCCTAAAGCACGTGGTAACAGATACGCCTTTCGAGAATGACCTTTTGGAAGGAGCCAAAGGGGTACAGTTAGCCGAACTAGGCTTGGAAAGCTGGGCACAAAGACGCTGGTTAGATGTGCCAAATTTGGTCTAGGTAAGCCATAAAAGGAGAAGTCAGAGGCGAGAGGATAGAAGTCAGAGACCTCTGACATCTGACCTCTGACATCTGACATCTGACCTAGTGCATTAAAACGAAAACACCAACAGAATGAAACAAGTCGCACTGATTACCGGTGGGAGCCGGGGAATTGGCTTGGGTATAGCCCATGCATTGGCAGCGGAAGGTTGGTCTATAGCGATCAACGGAATGCGGCCAGCCGAGCAAGTTCAAGCTACCTTGGAAGAACTGAAAAAGCATGGGACGGAAGTCATCTACTGTCAAGGTAATGTCGGGGATACGCAAGATCATAAACGGATGCTCAATCAGATCTTGGACAAATGGGGACAACTCAATGCTTTAGTCAATAATGCGGGAGTAGCCCCCAAAGAGCGAAACGACCTACTGGACATGAGTGAGCAAAGCTATGACCGGGTCATGGGCATCAATCTTCGAGGCCCCTTTTTCCTCAGTCTCGCCGCCGCCAAATTAATGGTACAATTCAAGCAAAAGGATCCCAATTTTTCCGCCTACCTCGTCAATATCTCATCCGTCTCTGCCACCGTAGTTTCCCCAAATCGT
Organism: Saprospiraceae bacterium; assembly: GCA_019634045.1. Taxonomy (GTDB): domain Bacteria; phylum Bacteroidota; class Bacteroidia; order Chitinophagales; family Saprospiraceae; genus DT-111. The sequence continues at coordinate 17,767 of JAHQWA010000034.1, read as the reverse complement.
GGACAATACTGCATGTCTAAAGCGGGCATTAGTATGGCTACCCAATTGCTAGCCGCCCGCTTGGGAAAGGACGAGATACCGGTTTACGAGGTGAGGCCCGGAATCATCAAGACAGACATGACCTCTACCGTAAAGGGGAAATACGACAACCTGATACTCGACGGAGATCTCTGTGTACAGCCCCGCTGGGGTCTACCGGAAGATGTCGGCAAAGCAGTTGCCTCGCTCGTCAGAGGGGACTTTCCCTACTCTACCGGCCAAGTGATCATGGTCGACGGAGCACTGACGATGCCGAGGCTATAGAAGACCACGATCCCACCTAATTGTTGGTGAAAACACCAACGATAAAGGTAGAATTAAGGAGCCTAGCTCCGAGCAAGTTGCATGGATTGACGAAAAGTGGGTCGCCGAAGGCAATCTCAAAAATAAGACAAAATCCAAAAGAGCTTGTAACTCCCAAAAGCAAGTGGAAAACACCTTGATATTTTGCTCACCAAAACGCTAGAAAGTATCGTAATCTACTAGCCTTATGGCCAGGGCAAAAAAAGAGATACTAAACCAACTATGACCTTCAACAAAATATTATGAATAGAGAGACGCTTTGGAAACTTTGTTGCGCCGCAGTAATCTTGGTGGCCATCCTGACCTTCACTCCAGTGATCACGCCCGCGGGCCGTTATCAGCCCCAACTCATGGGTATGCCCTACACACTCTGGATGGGCATCTTGCAAGCCATTGTACTGGTAGCCATAACTTACCTCGGCACTCTTGTTCACCCAGGACGCAAAAACGACTAAGCCATGTTACAATCACTAATTATTGTAGGAATCATCTACATCGCAGCTTTGGTATTCTTTACCATGAGCGCCAGAACAAAGGAAAAGAGTTCTAAGGGCTTCCTCATGGCAGGCGCCAACATTGGCGCTGTACTGGGTTTCTTCACATTCGCGGCCACTCTATTTAGCACCTTTACCTTACAAGGTATGCCGGACTTCTTCCGCAATCACGGGATTGGAGCATGGATATTCCTGGCCATCTCCGATGCGGTTATGGTTTTCGGAATTATCTCAATTGGTTATGCTTTTCGCAAAAAAGCAGCAGGGCACGAGTATTATGGCATGGCCGGTTTCATGAGTTATTGTTACAAATGGCGAGTGGCAGGTCTCGTAACCTTCTTTGGGGCTTTTATCTTTTTGGTTCCCTACGTAGCCATCCAGATTCGCGGGGTAGCCATTTTTCTAAGTGGCGCTTTCCCGGATTCCATTCCCCTTTGGGTAGGGGCAGTCGGGATGGTCGTGGTGATGCTGGTCTATAGTGAAATTGGGGGGCTGAAAGCCATCATCTATAGTGATATGTTACAAGGCATCTTATTGCTTACCGTAATCTGGATCATTGGGATCAATTGCCTGAATTACTTTGGAGGGATTGGCCCGATGTTCGAAGAGATTAAACAAAAGAATGAGGCCTTGTTATCGGTACCGGGGCCCAATGGGCTGCTAGATTTCCAATTTCTTTTCGGTTCTATGATCGCCATTGTCCTCTTGCCCTTTACCCAACCACAGGTTTCGACTCGCTTGATTATTATGAAGGATACTAAATCCTTGTATAAACTTGCCGTGGGGCTAGGTGTATTTGCAATTTTAATCATTCTACCGACCCTATTCATGGGCATGTATGGAGCAGCGAAGTATCCAGATGCCAGTACCGCGGAATTCCTTAATCGTACTTTCCTAGAAGATCAAGCTCCACTGATAGGCGCTTTTGTTATGATTGGATTGATCGCAGCAGCGATTTCCACTTCAGATTCTCAATTATTTGCTTTGGGGGGAGAGATTCGGTCTTTGCTATCGGGAGATGATAAAAAGATGTTGGGCTATGCCCGAATAGCGATCCTTTTCTTTGCCATCATTACTTTGGCCTTCGCCTTGATGAGCAGTGATGAGCTGGTTTTATTGACCCGAATGAGTTTTGCAGGTACAGCGCTCATGGCCCCCATGATCTTTACTGGAATTTTCTATGATCGGTCGGGATTCCTAAAAATAATCCCCCTTTCTACCCTAGTCGCCTTACTAATTCTAGTCTTGTCCTTATTTAGTATCGTTCCGAATAATATAGCTGGGATCCGAATGGACCTGATCCTCCTGGGCTTGTTGGCCATCATAGCAATTGTAGCTATCGTAATGGATAAAAACCGAAATTAAGCTTATTTTAGACCTAATCCGACAATTTAAGAAATATGAAACGAGTGCCCTACCGTGAAATGCACGATGAATTAGTCAGAGTACTACGCAAGCTTGGATTCACCTCGGACAAAGCGGATCTAAGTGCTCGCTTATTTGCCGAGGCTAGCAGGGATGGAGTATATTCTCATGGGCTAAATCGTTTTCCCCGTTTCATCGAGTATATAAAGAAGGGCTATGTAAAAATCGATCAAGAAGCCGTTCCCGTAAAGCAATTGGGGGCCTTAGAACAGTGGGATGGACAGTTGGGGCCAGGCAATCTCAACGCCTGGGCTTGTATGAGTCGTGCTATTGAATTGGCTCAAAACCACGGCATCGGTTTAGTGGCCCTAAGAAATACCAATCACTGGATGCGCGGGGGAGCCTTTGGCTGGCAAGCAGCAGAGGCCGGGATGATTGGGCTCTGTTGGACCAATACCATCCCCAATATGCCTGCTTGGGGAGCTAAAAATCCAGTGTTTGGTAACAATCCACTTATCATTGGATTTCCGAAGCCTGATGGGCATATTGTCTTGGATACGGCTATGACTCAGTTCTCCTTTGGAAAAATAGAAAGCTACCGTAGACAGGGAAAATTACTCCCCGTTGCGGGGGGATTTGACTCAACAGGTGAAATCACCAGAGATCCTGCGGAAATCGAAAAAAGTGGTAGAGCCCTGCCCTTCGGTTTTTGGAAAGGCTCAGGTCTTTCGCTCATGTTAGATTTGCTGGCAAGCAGTTTATCTGAAGGATTAGCCACCACTCAAATTGGTCAACAGTGTGACGATGAATATGGCTTATCTCAGGTCTTTATAGCCATTGATGGGCAGGGCCTGGGTGCTAAAGCCCACTACGAAGAGATGTTGGAAAATACGCTAGCCGCCATAAGAAGCGCTGAACCTGCTACCCCTGGAGAAAAAGCGTACTACCCCGGAGAGCGCACTTTAGCCACTAGAACGGAAAACGAGCGTTTAGGGATTCCCGTTGATGAAGCCTATTGGGCTGAGATAAAAGCAATGTAGTTATGAAAAACAACTATCTAAGGATCTTGTCCGTAGTTGGATTGACACTCCTAGGTGTTTGGGGGGTTAAAAAGATTATTTTCCCTACCCATGCAATCGATTTCAATACGGATATCCGCCCCATTCTTAATCAACACTGTCTCCGTTGCCATGGTGGGGTGAAAGCCTCAGGTGGCTTGAGTTTTTTGTTTGAGGAGGAAGCCTTTCAGGCAGCGGAATCTGGCCAATTAGCCATCGTTCGGGGCAAAGCGGGCAAAAGTGAATTGATTCGACGAATCAAACATACCGATCCGGAATTGCGGATGCCCCTAGATGCTGATCCATTGTCCCAGAAAGAAATTCAATTGTTATCTGATTGGATTAATCAGGGCGCTCAATGGGCTAAACATTGGGCCTATATACCTCCTAAAAGACCCGCTCTTGCCGATCCAGCCACTTCATCGGTTTTTCCGTTACAAAACGAGATTGATCACTACATTCTTGACCGCCTACAGCAAGAAGCGATACCTCCCTCTCCAGTGGCTGACAAAACCACTTTAATCCGAAGATTAACACTAGATCTAACCGGCCTTCCTCCCACCGATGCTGAAGTAGCCAACTTTTTAGCAGATGAAAGCGAATCGGCAATTGACAAAGTAATAGATCGCTTGTTAGATTCCCCGCATTTTGGGGAAAGGTGGGCAGCCATGTGGATGGATTTGGCACGCTACGGGGATTCTCAAGGCTACCAGAAAGATCCTTATCGCTCCATTTGGCGCTACCGGGATTGGCTAATCGATGCTTTTAATGAGGACCTCCCCTTTGATCAATTCACCATTCAACAACTGGCTGGAGACCTCCTGCCTCAACCTTCAGAAAAAGAACTCTTGGCAACGGCTTTTCACCGAAATACAATGACCAATGATGAGGGGGGTACAGATGATGAAGAATTTAGAGTGGCCGCTGTTATTGACCGTATCAATACCACTTGGGAAGTGTGGCAGGGAACGACCATGTCATGTGTGCAATGTCACAGCCATCCTTACGACCCCTTCGTTCACAAGGATTTCTATACCTCAATGGCCTTTTTTAACAATACGGAGGATGCTGATACTCGGAATGATGCTCCTAATTTGATGAGTTTCTCCAAAGCGGATAAGGAAAACCTAAAACGATGGACCAACAATTTATCGCCCATCCAGATAGCTGACACAATAGAGGATAGCAAGGCCTTGAACCAATATAGACGAATGGCCCTCTTCCCGAATTGGAAGCCTGGCTTTTGTGATAACTGGGACAAATTATACATTGATGATAAGAATAGAGCTCGGGGTATAGCCAACGGAGGTTGGCTCCAGTTCCAGGGAGTGAATCTAGCCGCAGTAGATGCCATTACCCTTAGTCATAACAAGATCCAAGAGGGCATAAAAGTTTCAGTATTCTCTGGAACTTTGGATGGCCGACTTCTTGGAGAGGCGAGCATTAGTCGAAACGAACAGACCCAAATCAAGCTAAGAGGTCCATCGGATGCTAAGGAAGATTTATTCATCAAATTCCATGGAGAAGCTAAAATCCCTCGAGGTTTCAGAGTGGAGGACTTGAGTTTTGGAACGGGTTCTTCTACCGTAACAAAACCTGAAACGGCAGATAGCCTGGCAGAGTTAGCACAAATTCCAACGCCCATCATGACCGACCTTCCGGAATCGAAGAGCCGTAAAACGCATGTCTTCGAAAGAGGGAATTGGTTAGTACATGGAGCGCTTGTGGAAGCAGATGTTCCGAACAGTTTATCCCCCTTACAGAAACAAGATCAGGCGGATAGACTTGACCTGGCACAATGGCTGGTAGATCCAGAAAATCCACTAACTGCAAGAGTAATTGTTAATCGCTTCTGGGCAGAAATGATGGGAAGAGGTATTGTAGAAACGGTAGAAGATTTTGGCTCCCAGGGCACCCCACCCTCCCATCCAGCACTATTGGATTGGTTGGCTATTGAATTTCAGCAGGATATGCAATGGAGCATTAAGAAGCTATTAAAGTTTATGGCCAGCTCTAGTGCCTACCAACAAGCTTCAATTACGTCCCCTATCGCACAGGAGAAAGATCCCAATAACCAATGGTGGTCGAGGGCCTATCGCAAGCGTTTGACTGCGGAGCAAGTACGGGATCAGGCTTTAGCTGTAAGTGGGCTTTTGAGCACCAAGATGTATGGACCTAGCGTAATGCCGCCACAACCGGATGGCGTATGGCAAGTGATTCGCCAGGTGCTACGTTGGAGAGAAAGCCAAGGGGAAGACCGCTACCGTCGAGCCCTATATACTTTTTGGAGAAAATCTAGCCCTTACCCTTCCTTCCTCACTTTCGATAGTCCGAGTAGAGAAATATGTGTCTCTAGGAGAATCCAGACCAACACCCCACTCCAGGCACTCACGACCATGAATGATACCGTTTACGTCGAAGCTGCCCGGGCGCTGGCCAAGTTGGCCTTGGATAAAGCAGAGCAGAAGGAAGAAAAAGCGCTCGCTATCGCCTATGAAAAAGCCTTATTGAAGGTGCCATCTTCAGAGACTTTAGACCTTTTATATCAACATTTCGAAGAGAACCTGAACTATTATCAAGAGAACCTGGATGAAGCTAGAAAGATTGCTCAAAGCGAAGCAGCTAACCCAACAAAATTAGCCGCCCTAACGGTGGTCAGTAATGTTATCCTCAATCTAGATGAGTTTGTGGTAAGAGAATAGGCTATACGCCGCTTGTCCATTAGAGAACAACAGTCTTGTCTTAAAGGTCCAAAACTAGATCTATGAAATTGATCAATGAACTGCTACAAGAATACGAAAAAGAATTAACGCGTCGCTCCTTTTTACAGGTCGGCGGATTAAGCCTTGGTGCAATGGCTTTATCCTTCCTCTCTTCCTGCGACAGCCCCAGTGGAATCACCAGTTCGCATGATAGCCCTCTGATAGATTTAGCCAATCCACTGCGCCCTAGAGACAGCCATTTCGCCCCCAAAGCTAAACGGGTAATATTCCTGCATATGGCGGGTGCTCCTTCACAGCTCGAGTTATTCGAGTATAAACCGGCGCTACATAAGTTAGATGGGCTAGATTGCCCGCCCTCTCTGCTGGAGGGCAAGCGTTTCGCCTTCATTACCGGTGTCCCCAAGATGTTAGGGCCACAATTCGAATTTGGTCAATTTGGAGAAACGCAAAGCTATGTATCAGATCGTTTGCCCCACTTCAAGGAGGTGGTAGATGAGGTTACCTTCCTCCGCGCTATGCATACGGATGAATTCAATCATGCACCTGCTCAACTCTTTATGCATACCGGACACGCCCGCCTGGGGCGCCCCAGTATGGGCTCTTGGGTAACGTATGGGCTGGGGTCTGAAAACCAGGACCTGCCAGGCTTTGTCGTCCTAGTATCCGGTCAATCGGCTCCTAGTGCCGGTAAGAGTGTTTGGGGTAGTGGGTTCCTGCCCACGGTGTTTCAAGGCGTGCAATGTAGATCGAAGGGAGAGCCCGTGCTCTATGTCAATAATCCTGATGGGATGCCCAGGAATATTCGCAAAGGAACGATCGAAGCCATCAATGAACTGAACCGCAAGCGTTACGAGGAAGTGCAAGATCCAGAGATCGTCACCCGAATCGCTCAATACGAGATGGCCTTTAAAATGCAAATGACCGTGCCCGAGGTTATGGACATCAATGATGAACCCGATTACATTCACGAGATGTACGGCACCACCCCCGGACAAGCCTCTTTTGCCAACAATTGCCTCCTAGCGCGCCGCTTGGCAGAAAAAGACGTACGCTTCATTCAACTTTTCCATCGAGGTTGGGATTCTCATGGTAGCAATCAATTTGAAGCTCTAGATATAGGCTTTGTTAAACGTTGCCAGGAAATTGATAAACCTATGTCTGCTCTCTTAAAAGACCTAGAGCAGCGGGGCCTTTTGGAAGAAACCCTGGTAGTATGGGGTGGAGAATTTGGACGTACCCCCATGATGGAAAACCGTGGCGGAATATCCAATCCATTTGCAGGAAGAGATCACCATAAGGAAGCTTTCACAATGTGGATGGCCGGTGGAGGAGTGAAGAAAGGCTTTAGTTTTGGGGAAACAGATGAAATCGGTTACTACGGTACCAAGGACCGCGTTCACACCCATGACTTGCAAGCCACCATACTCCATTTGATGGGCATCAATCACGAGAAATTAACCTATCACTTTCAAGGTCGAGACTTTAGACTTACTGATGTCCATGGACATGCTGTAAAAGATATTATGGCTTAAATCGATCCTTTTATGATATGGCGAGACATCGAAAGGAATCTTCCTACAAGTCCAGTCGGTGTTCTCAGCCACCTCTTGCCATTCCTAGTATTTCACACTAAGAACTTTGTAAAACGAACAAAATGAAGTCAACTTTCGCCCTTCTGATCTTCCTATCCTCTTTCATTTGGTCTCATTCGCAAGACATGGTCCTTCCATTGTTTCCAGAGGGGATTCCTTGCGCCAGCGATAATCAAGAAAAAGCCAGAGAGGTCAACAATGGCTCCGAACGAAGAATAAGTGCCGTACAGGAACCCGAGATAGCGGTTTATCTGCCCGCCAAGTCAAATGCCAATGGAACAGGTGTTGTCATCTGTCCTGGTGGTGGCTATACGGTATTAGCCTGGGATTGGGAAGGCAGTTGGATGGCAAAATGGTTCAACGAAATGGGCATCGCCGCATTCGTATTGAAATACCGATTGCCTCATTGGGAATCGGATGAATGCCACGATAAGGTAGCCCTAATGGATGCACAGCGCGCCATGAGATTGGTACGTAGCAAGGCCGTAGACTGGCGACTAGATCCGGGTCGGATCGGTATCATGGGCTTTTCTGCCGGCGGGCACTTGGCTTCTTCTTTATCTACTCATTTCGATCCAGGAAACCAAGAGGCAGACTCCCCCGTGGAGCATTTCTCTTCCCGCCCAGATTTCTCCATCCTGATGTATCCTGTGGTATCAATGGACACCAGCATAGCGCATATGGGGTCTCGTAGAAACATCATCGGAGATTCGCCAACTGCCAAAATGGAGGCTTACTATTCCAATGAAAAGCAAATCACAGCAGAAACACCTCCCACGCTGCTGATCCATGCGGATAATGACCGAGCTGTCCTGCCTGAGAATAGCATAGCCTACTACCAAGGCCTTAGAAAACACGGAGTTCCAGCAGCCCTGCATATCTTTGAATCTGGTGGCCACGGTTTTTCCTTTGGCACGGGTCGGGGAGATGTGGAAGGCTGGCCTAGGGTAGCTCAGGAATGGCTGGCTGGAAGGGGCTTATTGAAGAAGAGACATCGTGCCTTGATCGTCGATGGCCAAAACAACCACAAGAACTGGCCGGAAACCACTCCAATCCTTAAGCAACAATTAGAAGAAACAGGACTTTTCGTAGTCGATGTGGCGACCACGCCTGCTAAAGGGGAACCTATGAACGACTTCCGCCCCCCCTTTCACGCCTATGACCTGGTCATATCGAATTACAATGGCGATTCCTGGCCTGCTGAAACGCAGCAAGATTTTGAGCGCTTTGTACATGGAGGCGGAGGCTTTATCTCCGTACACGCTGCCGACAATGCTTTCCCACAGTGGCAAGCTTTTAATGAGATGATTGGCCTTGGTGGATGGGCTGGCCGAACCGAGAAGAATGGTCCCTATGTATATATCAATGAAGAAAATGAAGTTATTAGAGATGATTCGCCTGGCAAAGGTGGAAATCATGGGAAGCGACATGAGTTTCTCATTCAGGTTAGGGATAGTACGCACGCCATCATGAAAGGCTTACCTACCCGCTGGCTACACATTGAGGATGAATTGTATGATATGATGCGAGGCCCTGCTAAAAACATGCATATCCTGGCTACCGCATACGGCGATCCTGCACAAGGAGGGCAAGGCAGACATGAGCCTATGATGATGACGGTCCACTATGGATTGGGACGGGTTTTTCATACTACCCTCGGCCACCTCAATGAGTCTCAGTTATGTATGGGCTTTAAAACCATCTTTCAACGCGCTGCGGAATGGGTGGCTACTGGTCAAGTGACACAGGCCGTTCCGGATCAGTTCCCGACAGCAACCGAAACCCTGCTTGCCCCACCCACTAAGTAATACTTTATGAAAAATTCATCCATACTTAATCGACGTTCCTTCAATCAATTATTGGCCACTGGCGCCTTACTATCCCCATTGTACGGATTCAAAGTACCACCACCCAAGTTGGGTAGCAAAATGAAAATGGGTCTTGTCACCTATCTCTGGGGCAAGGACTGGGACCTCCCGACCCTAATTACCAATTGCGCCAAAGCCAAAACCTTCGGGGTAGAGCTGCGCATTGAGCATGCACATGCTGTCACCCTAGATCTCTCTAAAAATCAAAGACTGGAAGTTAAAAAGCAGTTTACGGATAGTCGAGTAACTTGCCTGGGTATGGGCACCAATCAAGCTTATCACTATACTGATACCACCCGCTTGAATGCGGAAATTGAGGGTACAAAAGCTTTCATTAAGTTGAGTCATGACATTGGAGGGACAGGAGTCAAAGTAAAGCCTAACGCTTTTCCCAAAGGAGTATCCAAAGAAAAGACGATCGAGCAGATTGGCAAAGCCTTAAATGAAGTCGGGAAATTTGGAGCCGATTATGGTCAAGCCATTCGAGTCGAGGTCCATGGTCGAGGCACCCAAGAATTACCAAACCTGAAAGCCATCATGGACGTTGCCGACCATCCCAACGTAAAGGTTTGTTGGAATTGCAATGATCAAGACCTAATTGGAGAAGGCTTGGAGTCCAACTTCAACTTAGTCAAAGATCGTTTTGGGGATACGGTCCATATACGTGAAGTAAATGTCGGAGCATATCCCTATGCAACACTAGCCAAGCTTTTCACAGCAATAGACTATGAGGGCTGGATACTCTTAGAATGTCGAACCAATCCAGCGAATAAAGTCGCCGCGATGAAAGAGCAAAGAAAATTGTGGAATAAGATGGTGAAACAAGCCCGCCGGGAGCTCAAGGGATAGCCCCTCTCAAGCCGGGTCTCCAGCCTGCTAATTCCCTTGCTTTTCAATCTCTTCCAACTTCTGTTTGGAAGGTGAATCCGGGTTAAGACTAAGCGCTTTCTTAAAGCATTGCTTAGCCTTGCCCCAATCTTTAACGGCCATATAATAATCGCCTAAAGAATCATGGGTATTGAAGCTATTAGGATAGTTCTTGGTATTCATTTCGAAAAGCTGTTGGGCTTTAGGTAGAAAATTCATCTCCAGTGCCTGATATCCCATTTGATTAACCGAGGATTCATCGGGCAAAATAGTCAAGCCCATTTCCTTGGAAATCACTTCGAAGTGTCTCTGCAATTTAGCGGCAATGTCTATGGCTGGATTTATAAAATCCTGTGGCCCCATTACCAGTTTATAGAAATCAAAAAAGGATCGAAGGGCATCATATTCTGTAATGAAAGGGACGGAGCCATGATCATCTTTTTCGTAGTACTTCCCTTCATATTTAATCATATCTCCTTTGCTTGACAGCATATGATCATGCAATTGCATCAGGGCACGAAAATGTCCTGTCATAGGGGTATTGTCTTTCAAAGCTGCTTCCACAGTCATTCCCTCAGTTAAGGTATTTGCAATCCCCAGATAAAGCATTTTACCTTGATGCTCGCTGGTCCAACTAGCTTCCTTGATTTCCTTTAGTAGCGTTTCCTGACTCCACCACATCGAAGGATCAATAGAGATGTAAGCATTAAAAAGGTCTGGTTGGTGCTTAAAAGCATACATAGCTAATAATCCGCCAAAGGAATGGCCAATGAGCATTTCAAAAGAATTGACAGGATAATTAGCCTCCACATAGGGTTTCAATTCTTCTTTCATGAAACGTAGAAAGTTTTCTCCTCCACCAGAGATTTCTGCCATTTCTGGGGAAACAAATGGATGGCTATCATCTCCCTTTCTAGGAGTTAGATCTCGAGTTCTATTTGTATTCGGGATGCCTACTACGATCATTTCTGGACAAAGCAGGTTGCTACTTAGGTTCTCAATCATACTCACGACCGCAGAAAAGTGAGCAGGCCCATCTAGTAGATACACGACCGGGTAAGTCTTTTTCTCATAGAGATCCTGCCCCTGGAAAGGCACATGCACCCAAATCTGTCGAGCCTCCTGCAGTACATCAGAGTAGAGGCTATCCTTATGGCCAATAACTATGTCATTAGAAGGGGCTTGAGCGATGGCGAGTTGGAAGATGTTTCCAAGTATTAGCAGCAAAAATATATTTTTCATGTCTTCAGTTTAGACTTTGAGGTTTGATAATGGCCGCAATTAAAGGCGCCGTTCAATGGATTGCGCCGACAACCAATCAAACGGGAATTCTGCATTTTGTGTTAGACTATCCGCATTTTGCCTGTTTCCAGCGGTAAGATTTACTCATATCTTTGTCGATGTAATCTAGCGATAAAAAGCAGTATCCCACGAATCAAGACAACCTAAAATGATCTCAAGCATGAAAAGGGTAGCTTTAACTACGGGGGCAGGTAGCGGAAGCGGAAGGGAATTGGCGCGTATCCACGCAGAGCAAGGAAGGGAATTGGTCATTGTAGCCAGGAGTGCTGGTAAGCTGAACCCTTGGGTCAAAAGCAGCCAAGGCCAAAGGTCATTTTTTCGCCAACTTCTTGATCAACTCTCTTCTGTGATAAATAGCATCGTCGTCCTCTGGGTCTAATTTGAGTACTTCCTCATAAGCCCTTAAAGCGGGTTCCCATTTTGCTGTGTAACGATATAGGTTTCCCAGGTTATAGTGGGGCGCAATATAGGTGGGTGAAAGTTCAATGGCCTTTTCTAGGGCTGGTTTTGCTCCGTGATAATCCTCCAAGTATAGTAAGGCCGATCCAAGATTATTGTAAGCCACCTCGGAATTGGGGTTAATCTTAATCGCTTCTAAGCAGACATCACGGGCCTCTTCATATTTTCCAAGGTCTTCCAATAAGGAACTAAGATTAGTATAGGTCAACTCAAAACTAGGGGCGAGATCCATGGCCGTCATATAGGCTTCTTTGGCTTCCTCTAAAAGATCCATTTCATGATAAATAAAACCTTTCGTAACCAAATATCCCGCATATTCCGGTTGCAGCGAAATAGCCTGGTCGATATCGGCAAGCGCCGCCTCAGGATCGTCCAGTGCCAGTCTAACTTGAGCGCGCAAAGCATAACTCGTTGCCAGCGTTGGATTCTCCTCTACATCCGCATGCAGCAGCAGCAAGGCTTCGTCAGCTCGGTCTAGTTTATAAAGTGCAAAGGATTTTTGATAATTATAATCGTGAAGTGTATCCGCCTTTTGCTGTACCTTATCAAAATCCGCCAAAGCTTCGGCATACTGCTTCAACCTATTGTAGCAAAGTCCCCTTTGGTAGTAGGCACGATGATGTAAGGGATCAAAAATTATGGCTTGATCGTATGCCTCAATGGCCTCCTCCAAGCGCTTTAAGTCTTCCAGCGCACAGCCCTTTAGGTGAAAGGCCTCGGCACTGCCAGGGTTCAGTTGGATCGCTTTCTCAAAATCCACTAAACCTTCCTCAAATCGATCCAACTGACAGTAAGTTACCCCCCTAAGCTGTACATGGTGGGAGTTGGCGGGATCGGCGTCGATAGCCTTTTGATAGGCCACCAAAGCTTTTTCAAACTCCTCCATACCGCTCAAAAACAAGCCTTTCCATTCCCAACTCTCAGCATGCTTAGGCATTTGTTCCAAGGCTTGATCTATAGTATATATTGCCTTTTTGGTCTGCCCTTCAGCATACAATTTACGCGCGTTTTCGATCAGTTGGTCTACGGTCATAATTACGGGGTACTTTGTATTTGTCGGAAGCGCTAAAAGGCATAGCTCAGGGAAACCCCAAATTGAGAAAAACCAGCGCCTTCGGTAGTGGCCCGGAGAAAGGGACCTGCAAAAAAATAGAAATAGGAGGTCTCGATCTCCATAAACCTATTAAGGGTTCTGCTGATTTGTATGCCCATTTGGTGTCCAATAAAGCGCTCTTCGCTATTGTCTCCAGCTATGTTTAACCGCCCCGAAGGAAAATAAATTCCATCCGCCAACCGATGTCGCCAAAAAAAGTCCCAATCTAGGTTTACCATCCAATCTTTCGTGGGATTAAACTGGATGGAAGGATGCACATCAAACAGATTGGCTGGACCAATCACCGCTAGTAAGCCAAAGTATCCGCCTCTCGGATACAGTGGATTAAAGGTCTGAAGATTCCCATCCTGGGCCATCCGGTCTCCACTGATCACCTCTGCCTTTAGCCCGGCTTTCCAATAAGCGGAGAAGCGATAATACAGATCCGTGGAAACGGTCCAGGCGGAGATCCGCCCACCCCCAAAAGTTCCGAATTGCCATATCAATTCACTATTGTAGATGAGCGTACCATTATCGCCCCAATGACGTATCCCCAGGGAGTGACGAAGCTCGCGTGCTTGGCCCTCTTCAAATCTAGCCTTTTTGTTGCGTACGCCAATATAATATAGGTCAATATTCATCCGACTGGATTGAATATCCTTATTAACATAATACACCCCCCAAAGGAGTTGATCCAGAGTGGGCCGATTATCGAATACCCCCGGCACCTGAGGATTGTATGCATAGGCCAGTAGGTCCAGCCGCTTGGTCCGGTCTTCCCAGATCCAACGTAGTCCATCAAAACTCTGTCGGACATTGGTGCCCTCTCGAATACTGATCAATCGTCGGGATCCGTACCACAATTCTCGTCTCCCTACTTCGAGCGTACCATTCCCAAGTGGGAAGGCTGCAAAAAACTGATGGAGGTCTAGGTGATCGGCATTCAAACCTAGAACCGGACCATTTCGCCCAACTGTAAAGGCACTTTTGAATTGGGCGAAGAGTCGGAAATTTCGACCAAAACGCCAGTCCGTATGCCACATGAAGCGCAAGAACAAAGGCCGGTCATCCTCGCCTTTACGCCAGTCTTCATTATGGAGCACTTGAAATTCTGATCTAAAATCCCCCCCCAGGCTCAAAGATGACTGCTGACCTAATGGAATGTATTTGAGTCTTCGCCAGCAGGTAGAACTTGTAGAATCTCCTAATAGAAATCGATAGTCCTCTAGGTCACGCTGTAATGAAAATTCCGGCATTTTTGTGCTCAGTTCGGCCTCATTCTGCCCCCAAGTTACCGTGAACAAACCCAAGAAGATGGGGATCAATAGCCCTCTTATCTGAGTGCTCATAGCTTAGAAATTACGAATCAACAATACCCCGCCAATGATCAACACCACACCCAATAATCTTTGCCAATTGATACTATGCGTGTGCATGCCTAACCAACCATAGTGATCCAACAGCAGGGAAAAGGACAACTGCCCGGCAACGACTAAACCAAAGGTTAGCGCCGCCCCAATTTTGGGGACCAAAATGATAACCGCCGCTACGTAAAATGCGCCCAACAATCCCGCGGACCAAACAGACCAATCAACACTCCCTGCTGCTGTTATTTGACTCAAATCCACCTTCGTGACCAAGCTATAGAGCAATAAACCGATCGATCCGATGACAAAAGAGATCAATGCGGCATACACGGGATCGCCAACTGCCCTCCCCATTTTGGCATTTAAAGCAGCCTGAATCGGCAGAACAGCACCGGCCACGACAGCCAGCGTAAATAAGATATATATACCTTTCATGATTTACTCCTTATTACTCTTTCTGAAAATGGAGTTAGGAGCTTAACCCTGCCCCCTCCCCCTGATATGTTGTCTTCTACTTTTGATACCCTCCGTAAAATTTAACGGGAGACCATTCTGGTATTACTGCTGGAAGCGGAGGATTGAAGCTCAAGTAGGCGCCACTTCCATACACCACCTTTCCTCCTACCACCGTAAGAACCGATTGGATATCTTTGATCTGTGCTTCAGGAACCGAGAAGTAGTCGTCCGAGAGCAAAGCGAAGTCGGCGTACATGCCCTTTTCCAAGGTACCTTTCACCCTTTCTTCGTTAGAGATGTAGGCGCTCCCTTGAGTATACAAGTGTAGCGCTTCCGATCGGCTCAGGCGATTGGCGGCTTCGGCGAGCCCGAGCCCGCCCACAGTCTCTCCAGTGATCAGCCAGTACAGCGCCGGCCATGGATTATAGCTGGCTACGCGCGTACCATCAGTGCCTGCCCCAACAGGTATGCCCATTTCCAGCATCTTCTTGACCGGAGGCGCTTGCTTTGCTTTGTCCGCGCCATATCGTTCTACAAAATACTCGCCTGCATAGGCCAATCTGGCCTGAATAGCTATCCCGCCATTTAAGGCTTTGATTCTGGCCAGTTCAGATTCTTGAACGGTTTCAGCGTGGTCGAATAACCAGCGAAGTTGAGCCACCTTTCCTCCAGTTTCCTCATTCACTTCCTCTAACACCCCCAAAATATTGGCAATGCTTTCCCCGTAGGTGGCATGAATACGGAAGGGCCAGCCCTTATCTACGTGCAACCGAATGACGCGCTTGATATCTGCTCTCCAGGTAGGCCGGTCTTCGAGCAGGGGTTGGGGCGCCAAGAAATTCTCGAAATCACCAGCACTCCAAGCCAGAAACTCTCCCCCACCCTCTAATTCGTATCCGTGATCAAGATGAATCTCCCCGTTGTGCCCAACTTCATTGTTGGCCATCCATTCTTGGAATTCTTCGTACTCCGCTCCCTTATTTTGGGGAAATAGATAATAAGACAAGCGGATCGGCATTTCGCCAGCGGTGGCTAGAGAAGCCGTACCCGTATAATCTCTGGGGAATTTGTGTCCGCCACCTCCGGCATCAATCCCACTCGTGACACCTAATCGATTTAATTCTCGATAAAACTGACGGGTCGAATTGATCATTTCGTCGGACGATAGCGGAGGTAAGGAGCCTATCCTCGCATATAAGATCGTGGGGTTAGGTTCCGCCAAGAGTACCCCGCTAAGCTTTCCATCAGGTCCTTTCTCAAACTGACTTCCTTCCGGTGCTTTCGTGTTTTCGTCAATACCTAGTATTTCTAGTCCTGCTTTGTTGAGCCAGGCTCTACTGTACAAGAAAAGCACATAAGTAGGGACATTGCCAGTAGCCTCATTAATTTCAGCAGGTGTTGGAAATCGCTTTTCTGCAAATTGGAAGGGACTCCATCCACCAATCACTCTCACCCACTGTCCTTCTGGGGTGCGCTCGGCCTGTTCTTTGAGCATTTGCAAAGCGCGCTTCAAGGTCTTGACGCCGTCCCAACGCAACTCAGCGTTGAAAAAGCGTCCTCCACGGGTCAGGTGGAGGTGTGAATCGTTTAAGCCAGGGATTAAGGTCCGGCCCTCAGCGTCCAGCATCTTTGTGCTGTCGCCTTTCAAAGCTATAATTTCTGTATGGGAACCCGTCGCTAGGACTTTTCCGTCTTTGACAGCTATCGCCTCGGCAAAGGTCTGCTCCGCATCCATGACCGCTATCTTAGCATTGGTAACAATGAGCTCTGCTGTAGTTGCCGGGTTTTGTTGTGTTGCCGGTTGGCAGGCAACCAGTAGTAGAATGAGGAGCCCTGCCAAATAGGAATTAGTGGTAAATTTCATAGCCTCTTTGGTTTAGTTGTTTTTGGCTTTTGTTGCTAAGAAAAAAGGCAGAAGCTAAGCAGAAGAAGTACATCCTTTTGTTCGACTCCACTACTTACTCCTGCCTTTTTCAAACTGCACGCCGTTTGCTATTCGACCGATTTGGCCTAAAAAGCTAAATAATTGATTTGAGTTAATACGGTGGAACAAAAGTTCTTTGGAATTTTGAGCATTGGATTTTGTTGAAGGGCAAGCCCCGAAGAGGGAAGATAGCCATAGCTACCTGACCGATGAGAAACGAAGTCCTTTGCCAAAAGACACGCTCAAGAGGCAAAGTTATTTTTGTTCCACGGTATTAATGGTCGGTACCTTCTTCTTTCATCCAATCTGTCATCGTCTTGATGTAGTCGATGCCAAGGCCGTATGCTCCTCCGTACTTTTTCGACACTTTCAGTACAGCTTGATACATGTCACCTCTAGCCCAATCTCGGTGTACTTCAAGTAGATATTGCAGAGAAGTAATGGGCCTAACCCCAGCCTGTACCATTCTAGTAATGGCCATATCGTGCGCTTCCTGAGAAATACCGCCGGAAGCATCGGTGATCACATACACTTCGTATTCATCTTCGATAGCGGACAAGGCAGCTGTAAGTACACAGACCTCAGTCCACAGGCCAGCAATGACCAGTTTTTTCTTCCCAAAATCGCCGACTGCTTTCACTACGCGCTTATCTTCCCAAGAATTCATAGTCGTTCTGTCAATGTATTGCTTAGAATCAGGAAAGTACTCTCGGATTTCTGGAAAAACAGGTCCGCTAAAGGACTTCTCCGCTACGGTGGTGATCACTGTGGCAATCTCGTAGATCTTGGCCGTCCCGGAAATCAGGCCGGCATTGTTGCGCAATTCTTCAATCGGCTGCGACTCTACCGCGAACGCC
>JAHQWA010000443.1 GCA_019634045.1 Saprospiraceae bacterium | reverse complement strand
TTAGCGATCAGCGATTTTTTGCGAACCTACAGGCTTAAACGAGCCAAACAATTGATCCTGCAAGCCTATGGTAATATGTCTGAAATTGCATATAAAACTGGGTTCTCCTCACCTGCCCAATTTTCAAAGAACTTTAAGAAGGCTTTCGGAATTTCCCCAACTCAATTTGCAAAAGACCAAAGCAAAAAGGACAGTTAGAACATGATTGACCTTATAGAAGGAACAGATGTCAAAGTCCTCACTATTGAATTTTGGAAGACAAAACAAATGTACAAAGCAGAAGGGTAGCCGTAAAGCAAAGACCTATCTTGCAAATAGGTGAGTGGCAGAGCCTCGCCCTACAATTATCAATTCAAACCAACCTTAACTCTTTCTATGTACACCGACTGTAAACTTCTGCACATTTTCTGTCTGATAATCTCTGGACTGTTTAGCCCCATTAACGCTTGGTCACAAGCAAGTGATTCGACGAGCATAGAACAGGCTATTGAAAAATATATCATCGGTTGGCGCAATGCTGATTCAACGCTACTCCGCGAAGCCTTTGATTTGAATGCCGGTATAGTACTTTGGGTGGATAAAAAAGGAGAAGAGGAGCGGTTGAAGTCAATGAGCCTAGCGGATTTAATGGATAGGGGGAAACCTCAACCGGGCTATGGCGTGGGGTACACCATCCAAAACCTACAGATTATCGATGCACAACTGGCTTTGGCCGTAGTTAAGATTCCCATTAAGGATAGTCATTATATAGATTGCCTGGAGTTGCAGAAGATTAATGGCGATTGGAAAATCGCACTAAAATCCTTCGTATACTTTCCGAAGCGGTAAGCCGTTTAGGCCCTGGGAATAATTTTTTCCTTAGAAAAATCCTGTTAATATTTATTCCGATCCAACTAATTCCCACTTCATACAGTATTAATGATTAGGGTGTCGCTTTGGCGATAAAAGTGCTGACTTTGATCGTCGGGAATAGCACTTTCCAAAAAGTGATTTGTGGATCCCTAATATTCCCTGTAAGTTTGCTGCAACTGAGTCATTAGTTATGGATGAAAAATTTATAGAAGAGCTGTACAACGCTCATATTGATACACCATCCATCCCTTCGCCGGTACTGGTTCGGGATTGGGTTAATGGAGTCTTGAAAATTCTATTTCCCGAATTGGCGGATCAGAAGTTCTCCAACTACCGAACCTTTCGACAACATTTCGAGCAATTACGTTTGGAGCTGTATACAATTTTGGATACCATCGAGCATCGACTCGATTACTCCGCCGAGATCGTTGAAAAGCATTTCATGCAGCGCCTTCCATCCCTCCGACGCGCCCTGCTGATCGATGCGGATGCGATCACTGCGGGGGATCCGGCTGCCGAAGATCGGACCGAAGTGATCCGGACCTATCCTGGCTTCTTTGCCATTGCTATCTACCGCTTGGCCCATGAGTTCCAGAAAATGAACGTACCTTTAATTCCTAGGATATTGACGGAGTACTCTCATAGTCAGACCGGGATAGATATTCACCCAGGAGCTAAAATAGGCTTGGGTTTCTGCATTGACCATGGTACAGGGATGGTGATCGGTGGAACGTGTCAAATTGGCAATAATGTCAAAATCTATCAAGGCGTCACCTTAGGGGCACTTAGTGTGAAAAAGGAATTGGCAAAGACGAAACGCCATCCTACCCTAGAGGACAACGTAGTGATTTATGCAGGTGCCACTATCTTAGGCGGAGACACCATTATTGGGCATGACAGCATTATTGGCGGTAATGTATGGATTACCAAAAGTGTAGCCCCGTTCTCCAGGGTTTATTATAATGGACACATCAATCAAAAATCTGATAATCCAGGATTGAAGGTAGAACCCAATACAGCTGCAGAATAGAGATTGAATTTCCAATCTTAAGATGAATCGCCGCCGAAATGCAGCTTTCTCTAACCAAATTTTCACCAAAAAGCTCGACATATACATATGCCCTAAGGTGCGGACGGATTTCCCTCCATGCTTTGGCACTTTACTAATACTTAAGGACGAGACACAAGATAATTTATGGGAACAATTCTTGATTTAGTTGGAAATACGCCGTTGACTGAGATTACAAAGGTGATTCAGAAGCCCGGCATTAAGGTATTCGGTAAATTGGAAGGCCAAAACCCAGGAGGGAGTGTTAAGGATAGAGCTGCTTATGGAATGATCAAGGGCGCTTTGGATCGTGGTGAATTGAAGCCTGGTATGCGTCTGGTCGAAGCTACTAGCGGCAATACGGGGATTGCCTTGGCAATGATCGCTCAGCTTTTTGGCATCAAGATTACTTTAATTATGCCGGAAGGTTCTACCACGGAGCGAATCCAAACGATGAAAGCCTATGGCGCTGAAGTGATACTAACGCCTGCGGAAAAGACCATTGAATATTCCCGAGAGTATGCGGATTCTCTGGTACAACAAGGTGGATATTTTATGCTGAACCAGTTTGCCAATGCCGATAATTGGGGGATGCACTATCGTTCCACTGGCCCAGAGATTTGGAAGGATACGGATGGTAAAATTACGCACTTCGTTTCCTCTATGGGAACTACTGGCACCATTATGGGTGTTTCTAGATACTTGAAAGAGAAAAACCCAGCGATACAGATCGTCGGTGTGCAACCTACAGACGGATCAAGAATTCCAGGGATACGACGCTGGTCACCCGCTTTCCTACCAAAAATATTTGAACCTGCACGGGTGGACTCCACCATAGATGTTTCCCAAAAGGAAGCCAAGGAGATGATGCAGCGCTTGGCGAAGGAAGAAGCCATCTTTGCTGGTATGAGTAGTGGGGGCGCAATAAAAGCGGCTTCCAAACTGGCAGAGACCCTGGATGAAGGCCTGATCGTCTGCATCATTTGTGATCGCGGGGATCGTTACCTCTCCTCTGGTATCTTTGGAGCCTAGCTAAAACCGGCCTAGACGGCCTGCACAGGGCCTATCTTGCCTCAGTGGCCTCTTGATTGGCATAATACTGCTGATGAAAGCTGCGATAGAAATATCGGCCCGTTAAGAAGTACATTACTAGTGTAAAACAGGCCCCTACTAAGATACCATTTTCCCAAAAGGAATCGATTCCGTATTTGTACAAATACAATGACACGGCTACCAAGACATTAAAGGCTGCATAGAAGAGGTTGGCACGTGGGGTATAGCCGAAAAGACTCAACATGCGCCCTTTGTACACACTCAGTACAAAATGAGGCATGGCGTTCATCAGGGTCAATCCAATGATAAAATCGATGACAGTCATAAGCTCTTATTTGTTTAGGACAAAAGTAGGCGCTGAGCGCTTTTAGCCCTTCACACATTCAGGAGCATCCTTCATATATTTAGGCGCAGGAGCTATTTGCTTTATGGATTTGAAATGCTTTTAGGGGGCACCCCAAATTTCCTTTTGAAAGCGGTATGAAAGTGTTGTGGGGAAGAGTAGCCCAATTGGAAAGCAATTTCACTCGCGGTAAGTTCTCCTTCTTGCAGGAGCTGGTAGGCTTTTTCCAATCGCAATTGTGTGAGGTAGCCATAAACGGTCTGCTGGAACAATTGTTTGAAGCCCTTTTTTAATTTGTATTCGTTTAGGGCCACAGCCTTAGCTACTTCGGCGAGGCTGGGGGGATGATGGATTCGTTGTTCTACAAAACGCTTTGCTTCCATCAGTTTTTCATGATCTGCCTCGCTCAGCGGAGAGGGCCTAGGAGGCTCTAAGTCTGAGTAGATAGACTCGGCTTGCAGTACCAGTAGCTCAATGCTCTTTGACAACAAAAAGAGCCTTTTCATCCCGCCCTTGAAACGACAGTGTGTAATCTGTTGAATGAGTTGCCAAATAGCCGATGGCATGGCGGCCCATTGCGGCGAGAAAACGCGCCCCTGTCCGGTCAAGATATCTTCTGCAAATCGTTGTAAAGCGGGATTTCCGTGCTCAGCCAGGTAGAGAAAGACATCCTTGCGAAACCGTACCTCAAAAACTTCTGCCTCTGGGTCGTGGTTGGTCATCGCCACATTGATGCCCTGGGAATACATTATGTTGTGCTGACGGGCTGCAATATCGAAGGTTTGACCCACTTGCTTATAGTCTAGTAAATAACGCCCCCGTAGATTGAAGTGAAGATTGATGTCATCGGACTGATCGCTGAAGGGCATGACGGATTGCGTGTTGAACTTCGTAATACCATGAATGAGTTTAATACCGTCTAGATCCCAATTCGTATAGTCAATTTGCCCGAAAGGGAGTTCGAGGGTTTCTCTGACCTCTTTAAAATTTGCCCCTATTTGATCAAAGAGAATCGATGACATGCATCACTCTGTTTATTTTTTCTTCAACGAATTAGACTGATACTTCCGGCGAAATCTTAACTTTTGATGATAGGGAAATACACCAACGAGCTCTCCTATTTTCAAACGCTCTTGTGTTTTAATCCAGAAGGTAGGTGTGAAGAGATCGCCATGTAGGCGTAAGAATATTTCCCGAATTTCCCGCCGGCCAATCAAAAAGCGAGGGAATTCTTCCGGGAAAACGTCCATCGCCCCAACCGAATACCAAGGATCTGCGCTCATTTCATCTTCAAAGTCGCGGGGCTCCGGGATAACTCTAAATCTATAGTCGGTAAGAAACCCGATCTCATCATAGTCATAAAAGACCACTCGTTTTAAACGGGTTACTCCGAAGTTCTTAAGCAGCATATCTCCTGGGAAGATATTGACAGCGGCCATTTCCTTAATTGCCTTACCATATTCGTTGATCGCTTCTTCTGCCTCCTCAATGCTGGCATCCTCTAGATACAAGTTAAGTGGAACCATCTTCTTTTCGATATACAAGTGCTTGATTTCGATGGAATCTCCTTCGATCTTGATCTTGGAAGGAGCCAATTGAACCAATTCATCTATTAACTCCTTGGAAAAGCGGCGCTTATCAAAAACGAAGTTCTCAAACATATGACTATCGGCCATCCGACCCACCCGGTCATGCAAGGATACGAGCTCATATTTGCTCTTCACTTCTTGCTCCGTTACACTTTTTGGTGCCGGAAACTTATCCTTAATGACCTTGAAAACCATGGGGAAAGAAGGGAGCGTAAACACGACCATCACCAACCCTTTGATACCGGGAGCTAAGACAAATTTGTCAATGGACTGATGCATATGCCGCAGGAAGTCGCGGTACAATACCGTTTTACCATGTTTTTCAAAACCAATGGAATTGTACAATTCACCTAGACTTTTGGTCGGGAGAATGGTACGCAGGAAGTCCACGGACTCGCTCGCGATATCTGTATCTACCAAAAAGTAAGTTCGATTATAACTAAATACCGAACTAATCTCATTACTCTCTAGCAATAGCGCATCCGCAAAGATCCCGTTTTCGCGATGTAAAAGAGGGATGACAAAAGGCTTTGTTCTAGCTTCGACAATAAGTTTGCCGACTAGATAGGCTCCCTTGTTTCGGAAAAAGATGGACTTGAGCATCTCAATACGTCCATTGCCCCGATAGTCCAACTCTTTAAGTTTTTCCTCCAGGGTGTGGCAAACGTACTCAATGTCGCGGTCCAAGTCTTCAAAAGGGGCCTTGAATCGGAAGAAAGCGAACAACTGACGAATCACAAAGTTAAAGGGGCGGGTCAGATAAAGGGTGTGATAAATGGGCTGGGTCGACTTGAATTCCCGATAGGTTGCGGTCGCATGCACAAACATACTATCCTCATCCACACTTAAGCCTTTATGACTATGCCGAAATACGGAATTGAAGTAAGTTTCAGCGATATTCCTGGAATTGAAATTAGTAATCTCCTCCAGGAACATAATCTTTATATCTCGCCAGGTATCAGCATCTAGCGACTGTCCACCCAAGAAGTTCAAGACACGTTCGGTGGTGGCGCCGACATTCTCCCTATATAGGGAAACCCTTTCTCTTGAATCTTCCTGCATGCCGTGCCAATCTCGTTGCTCAAAACGTATCTTGGCGCGTTTGGTAATTCTCTTGTACTGATAGTGATACTTGAGGTAATCACCTAGAATTAGGTGCGCCGTATCGTATGGGATCAGATCTTCAAACATCATTAAAAGGCGTTCTCTTGTTTCTTGAACCAATCAATTAATAAGCTGGCTTGTGCTTCACTTAGTTTAGCCTCGCCATGGACCCATAAATACGAGTCAAGGGGCATCTTCCCTTCTTCTACTTCTTCCCAACACTCCTCCAATTTATGCTTTTGTCGCCGCTCTGTATATTTACCCCATTCCGAGAAATTCAAATGCTCTCGGCCTTCTTCTATATGATGGCCAATCCACCAACTTATAGGTGCAATACTCGTATACCAAGGATAATTGGTTTTATAGGAGTGGCAATCGTAGCAGCTTCGCTTCAGCACGGCTGCTACCTCATCAGGAGGGGACAAGAGCGTGATAAAATCATTCTCTGGATCGCTGGGGGGCTGTGTTTTATCGATCTGAAAAAACTGCATGATCAGAAACCCGATCACTAAGCCTAGCAAGACTCTTTTGATGGTGGTTGACATGGGTATAGAATAGGTTTTCAGATAAAAAGAAGTTTCAGATGTGGAAAAGTACTAATTCATTGTGGTAAGGCGCAAGTTATCCGCTATAAAGTTTACACCGGAAGCCGGTACCTAGAGATAGCTAGTAGAAAAGCGAACTAATGGTTAATCCTGTCAACAAAAGGCTGAGGTCTGCTGTTTTTTTACCAAATTGCGGCAAATCTTAATCTATCAGGCAGTGAAGCATTCCAAAATAATACTGATTAGCTCTCTTCTTTTATTGTTACTTGCCGCTTGGCTGGGGTACGATATGGTCCGATTAGGCCGAGAGGAACTCCTATGGGGGCATCGGCCCTTGTTTTTTTTGTTAGGTGCATGGGGGGCTGTAGTATTGTGGTGGATCCTTGGACGTTCGGCCAGGAAGATGCCAATATCTTGGCGCCGATTGGGGCTGGCGAACCTTGGCGCGCTACTTCTTTCTTTGGGGTTTCCAGGCTTCTTACCCTTTCCGTTCTTGTTATTTGTGGGCTTCATTCCCTTACTTTTACTGGAGAAAGAACTTTCAAGTGAACCAAAGGCACGTTGGTCTCTATTCGGGTATAGTTACGCTACCTTCGTGCTTTGGAATATCATCACCACTTATTGGGTAGCCAATTCTGCTTTGCTAGCAGGGATGTTTGCCATCTTTGTGAATTCCTTGTTGATGACTCTACCCATCCTGGCCTTTCAAGCTACAAAGAAGATATTGCCAAAGTGGGCCGATTGGAGCTTTGTGGTTTATTGGATTTCCTATGAGTTATTGCACTACCATTGGGATCTGGCTTGGCCTTGGCTCACGCTAGGAAATGGCTTTGCCGCCGTACCGAGTTTGGTACAGTGGTACGAATATACTGGTGTTTTTGGGGGAACGGCCTGGGTGTTGGCAATGAACTTATTGCTGTTGAAGGCTTGGGAGTATTATCGGTCAAATAAGACCCTATCAAAGCCGCTGATGTATCGTTCGCTTACACTGGCCTTTTTGCCGATGGCTATATCCTTGGCTCTGTTTTATACTTATGAGGAAGCGGAAGATGTGATAGAGGTCGTCGTCGTCCAACCGAATTATGAACCCCATTACGAAAAATTCGCGGTGCCAGAGCGAGAGCAGGTGCAGCAGTTTGTCCTCCTGGCTAAAAATAAATTGACCCCAGAAACGGACTATTTGGTATTTCCAGAAACCAGTTTTGGGCTAGTAGAAACTTCAGTAGTCAATAGCTATCCGAGTATCGAAAGAATTAGAGCAGAATTGGTTGATTATCCGGAATTGAAAATCATTACCGGACTAAATGCTTACTATAAATTTCAGCCTGGAGAACAATCGACGGGAGCTGTTCGGGAATACCGACCCAACAATGGAAGTCAAGGATTCCGATATGAGACCTACAACCTAGCCGCCCAGCTAACAATCGGAGTCGAGGAGGTGCAAATGTATAAGAAATCGAAATTGGTACCGGGCGCGGAAATCTTTCCCTTTAAGAATCTTGTGCCCTTCATGGAGCCTCTGGTCAAGCAACTCGGCGGGACCACTGCTGGCTTAGGTACACAGAAGAAACGAAGTCCCCTAGTTAGCGAAACGGCACGAATCGCCCCCGTGATTTGCTATGAGTCTGTATTTGGCGACTATTTCACCGGCTATGTTCGACCGCAAAGCCTTACTGCTCCCGGAAGTAACGCTGCTTTCATTATGACAAATGACGGTTGGTGGGACAATACGCCGGGACATCGCCAGCATCTATATTACGCCTCCCTGCGCGCCATTGAGACACGTCGCAGTATTGCAAGATCTGCAAATACAGGGGTATCCGCTTTTGTGGATCAGCGGGGCATTATTTCGCAGCCGACCCAATATGACGAAGCTATTGCCATTAGGGGAGACATAAATCTAAATGATAAGCTTACTTTCTATGTGAAATGGGGCGATCTCATCGCTAGGATATCGCTCTTCTTAGCTGGTTTGTTGATGATGAATACGGTCGCTAAGACGTGGCTGAAAAGGGTAGGGAAGGAGTGAGCAGGCCTTAGTCAGCGCAGACAGACTTCGGAAGCCTGTCTGCGCTGTGCCTGCGCCTAATCTACTTCACGCCAAGTTTCTCCAAGTTCTTCAAGGAGTTAGCCTTGACAAAAGGAGGAGGGTTGAGACTCAAAGATTTCTTAAAGCTTTCAATCGCTTTCTCATTTTCTCCTAAAGCCATATAGCCTTCTCCTAAACTATCGTAACAATTCGCATTTTTTGGATTTTTCTCGGTATTCAGTTTGAAGTATCTCACCGCATGCTTGGTTTGCTGGTTTTGCAGCATCAAATAACCCAAGCCGTTCAGTTGATTCACATTAGCCATGGTTGAGGCCTCATCCGCAAAGGGAACGGCCTCCTCTTGCTTGCCCATTTGGAGCATGAGACCACTTTTCACGCTAAGGGTTTGGAAGTTCTTTGTATTGCCCATGGCACGGTCTGCCCAGCTCAAAGCCTCTTCGTGATTAATGTTGTTTTGCAAGCAGTAGTTGGCGGCAGATAAGGGGCCTTGCCAGCCAAAGCCTTTCACGCCTCGCAACTCGTCTCGGAAAGCAGCCAAGGCCATCTCATGTCCATCAATGGAAATCTTAAATGGAATACTTTTTTTCTCCCAGTGCAGCGCTAGGGTACCATGGTTGGGACCAAACTCTACAAATTCGTAGGTCAAGGCATTGGTAAAGCCATGATCTTGCATTTGTACATCAACGCGCAGAGCATCCTCTTTCTCATCATACCAGAAACTGCCCCAGGAGGAGGTGTTCTCGGAGAATATTAAAGTGGCCTTCCCTTCTTCGTGGATGGCCATGTGTAAGCCATAGGAGCCAGCCTTCAAGGCTTTCCCTTCGATTTTTACATTATCACTGAAGGTAATGATCGTATTTTCGTTGGCACCGGCACGCCACGGAATTTCACCCTGCGAGGCAAAATTGATCTTGTTGAAACCGTAGGCGACTAGATTTCCCCAGATCTTTCCCGTACGATCGTTCCCATTGGCAATGACCTGTGGCCGAGAATAGTTGATGGTTACCTGGGCCATGCCAATTTGCTGACTCAGCGTCGCTGCTGGGCTTGGCCTTGGTGTGGTTAATGGCTGCCCAGTAAGTGAAGTTAGGCTGGACGCAAATAGTAATAATAAGGCGAATAAATAGGAGGTGGTATGCCCTCTTTTCATAAGTCGGATATTTGATGATGAAATTTGTCTAGCTAAAGCCATACAGGCTAGCTTCCTGTTGAGCAGGATTTAGCACAGTTCGAAAATGAGGCTATCCATCCAGAAAATTCGGGAAAATGGATATTGGCGAGACTTGTCTATAGGAAAAAACGTAAAGTATAGAGTTGCTGTCTTCGTCGGGAAAGATTGGATTTACGTAGGGAGAAAATTGAGTTTTTCAGGAGATTTGTGGGCTTATACGAGAACTGCCCAGCATGGAATTCATACTGGGCAGTTGCGGAGAGCCGTGTGCTCACAAAGGTATCTAATCTACTTGTATTATCTCATCTTTGGCCGACGGCGCTTCCCGCCTGGCATCATCATACCCCCTCGTTGTCCGCCACCTTGACGCATAGCCGCCTTGGCTTGTCCACGGTTGGCCAACACTTTTTCGAATTGCTTCAACTGATCACGGATTTCTTGCTGCGTAATCTTTAATCCTTTGGTATTCCGATAATGTTGTTGAGCTTGTTTCCACTTATTCTTTGAAGCGGCAATATTAGCCAATTGAATTTGTAGCATGGCTTTCTCATTATCTGTAGGAACATTGATCTCTTCCGCTTTCTTCAACCATTTTTCCCCTTCGTCCGTATTTTTTTGCGCCAAAGCTACGGAACCCTTGATCATGTAGAAGTAAGCTCTATTAGTAGGATAAAGCAAACGTGGGGATAGCGTCAATTTCAATAGACGCTCAGATTTATCCATATCCATGGTTTGCATAGCTTTCGCCGCTGAACCGACTGTTCCTAATAGGACATATCCTACCAACAAGAGTAATCCAGAGAACCACAAAGGGAAACCATACCAAAAACCATACAAAACCGATAGCACTATACCGCCGATAATGCCAATACCCATCAAAGCAAAACGTAAATATGGATTGATTAAAAACATAGGCACTCTTTTTAGATTTTTAAAGCGGCACAAAGTTAAGTAATTAATGCTTAGGACGATAAGTTTCGCGAAGGCGAATTTGGCCATTCTTCCATCGATACCTGTATTTCGTCGATTCTCGGATTAGCAGTTTTGATTCTTTAGAAAAAATTATGTTTTTGAGCCGACCCTTTTAACGATGACTAAATGCCGGACTTCTGCTGTACGTAATACCTGACTCTAAGACAACGACAGCAAAAATTGTCGCATTAGCTTAGTTTTTTGTTTATTTTTAGCCCTGTGAATCTTTGACTGAACGAGAATCACTCCTGAGAATACTTATGCCGCAACCTGAATTGAACGATATAATCGACCGACTGAAAGCCGATGATCGTACTGCACTAAGAGATATTTTTAAAAACGAATATCTTTCTGTTTGCAAGACGATCCACCGCTTTATTCGGGACAAGAGTTTGGTCGAAGACTTGGCGCAGGAAGTTTTTCTGCGATTGTGGGATAAGCGGCATAAGATCAATATTACCTCCTCTCTTTCAGCCTATATCCGTCGCATGGCCATCAACGAGGCACTCGGATATCTAAGGAAAAATAAGAAATTCGAAGAAGAAGAAATCCAACCAGATATTTCACTGGGGCACGATCACAGTGGGGAAGATGACTATCTATATGGAGAATTGAAAGGCAATATCATGGCAGCCATCGATAGTTTGCCTCCCAAATGCAAGGCCGTCTTCAAACTGAGTCGTTTTGAAGAAATGACTTATCAGCAAATTGCCGATCAAATGGGGATATCGATCAAAACGGTAGAAAACCAGATGGGAAAAGCCTTGAAGGTACTGCGGAGCAAGCTTCAGAACTACCTAACCATGATGATATTGATGCTTCTTTTGATGTAGGCAAAAAAGTTTTAAAAAAAAGTTAAAAACCTATAGGGGGATCCCTATGTAAAATGCATCCTATAGGTGGAAACGGAAAATAAGGCAATGGAAGATGTAAAATTTACAAATCTAATCGGCAAGTACCTTTCGGGGAATATGAGTCCGCCTGAGAAGCGGGAACTCATGTCCTGGGCGGAGTCCGATACCACTAATCAATCCTATCTAGAGGATATGATTGATGTGTGGGGAAAGACGGCAGATGCTGAGCCGGACTTCGATGCGGATATCGAGGCCGCCTGGGCGAAAGTCGATCAAAAGCTGCCGTCTGTCGAGTCCGAGCAGCCTAAGGGCGCTAAGGTTCGTTTCATAAGAAGGACTAGCCGTCGCTGGTTGCAGATCGCCGCTGCTGCCGTAGTCGTTTTGGCAGTGGGATGGTGGTGGAGTACCAGTAGTGGTCAGACGGATGCTTGGGTAGCTGTGAATTCCCTCGATGGTGAGGTTAAAGAAATCACATTACCAGACGGTAGTCAGATCTGGTTGAGAGCCGATTCTAGACTTTCTTATCCCGAAAGCTTTACTCAGCGACAGATTCGATTGGAAGGAGAAGCCTTCTTCGATGTCGCTCGCATGGAAGATTCTCCTTTTGAAATCTACAGTGGAGAAGCAAAAACTACGGTATTG
Organism: Saprospiraceae bacterium; assembly: GCA_019634045.1. Classification (GTDB taxonomy): domain Bacteria; phylum Bacteroidota; class Bacteroidia; order Chitinophagales; family Saprospiraceae; genus DT-111. The sequence goes on along the minus strand of JAHQWA010000443.1, from coordinate 569 downwards.
GGTACCTCCTTTAATGTGAGAGCTTACCCAGAAGAAGAGGTGATCGAAATAAGCGTTACCTCTGGCACAGTGATCTTCGAAGAACAGCGCGGCGATGAAAAAGTGACCTTGGTTAAAAATACTTCCGCCATTTTGAGTAAAACCAAGCAAACGATTGAAAAGAAGGAGGAGGCTATTAGCAATGCCACAAGTTGGAAAACTGAACTTTTCGATTTTGATCATGTTCCCGTTGCCTTGATTTTAGCAGATTTAGAAAGGCATTTCGGAATTCGATTTGACGTTCAGAACAATAAAGTTCAGACCCTTCCTTACACTATGCCGAATCAGCCGGCGGATGATCTGCTTGAAATAATTGATGTTCTCGAGTTTGGTACTCCTTTTGTTTATGATACCAGCAAATTACAAACGGACAGTGTAATTATTGTAAGATAAGGCAGAGACTACTGAAGACCTTTAACACCATTATTCTTAGAAACACCATTCTGCCCCATGGGAAATAGAAGCACCAGACTGTACTTTTTTGTAGCCTGCTTGTTTTCTGTAAGCCTGCAGGCTCAAGAGTTAACGCA
>JAHQWA010000442.1 GCA_019634045.1 Saprospiraceae bacterium | reverse complement strand
CCAAAGTTCCGTTCTGCCAAGGGAAGCTCTTCAAAGTACACGGCTGGACGAAAACGCTGGATGAAGGTCGGACCCAATGGCCCCCAAGTGTAAAAGTTAGAGGCTAACATTTGAGTTTCGCCGTATAGGAGAGCGATATCCAGCCAATCCTTTCTAATATCTTTGTCTAGAAATAATGCGACAGGTAATAATAAACTGCTATACAAATATTGATCGGAGATTTTTGCTGCCCGATCTTTTTTTAGCGGATCTACCTTCAGTGCCGCCCGATCAATTCCCCATAGTTTATCTCTATTGAGTCCGTTTAGGGTTGTGAGTGGAATGTCGGGTTTATCTCTCAGGCGCTGGAGGCCAACGGTGTTTCCTAGTGTTCCGGCAGTGAATATACCTAGGCTCAATAGGCGGTTGACCTGGTAGACCTTGGCGCTGGAATCAATAGCAATAGGCTGTCCAAACCCAAGGAGGGGAAGGAGCAGGGTAGCTGCCATTAAAAATGGAATTCTGAAAGCCATGATCTATACTGTTTATTTGAAGAATTGGAATCTTCTGTTAATTTTACTCTTAAACACCCTTGCATTAAATATGATATAAGTGCGTAAAGGGTTTAGTGTAGACGAAATTTTCTACTGCAAACTCGACCAAATTGTATTCTTTTGGGGATAAACAGCTGACCATGGCCATAACGCAGGAAGCCGAAAAATACATCACTGATTTACTTGAGGAGAAACTGGGAGATAACTATTCCTATCACAATCTCGCCCATACCTTAGGGGTAAGAAATGCCTGTCTGGAAATAGGGGAAGGAATGAATCTTAAGAAGGAAGAGTTGGAAATGCTGGAGTTGGCAGCATTATTTCACGACACAGGTTTTGTGGCCCAATACGATGGTCATGAAGAAGCTAGCCAGCAGATCGCCAAAGCGTTCTTGGAACAAAAAGACTACAAGAACAAGAAAATAGAAAAGGTACTCAGCTGCATAGAAATCACTCAAATGGGGAAGGTACCAGTCACTGTGTTGGAGAAGGTTATGAAGGATGCAGATTTGGCCAACCTGGGTAGCACAGACTATCTACAGACACTCGATGGTTTACGGCACGAATGGGAGGTGATGCTCGGGCAGGTTCATTCCAACGAAGAATGGTTTGAATTGAATCGCTCCTTCCTCAAGAATCACAGCTATTACACCACTTACGCAGATACACATTTTGGCCCACAAGTACAGAAAAACCAAAAAGCCCTGAAGAAGCTAGCCAAAGCACAAAAGCAGGACATGAAAAAGTCAAAGAAGCCGACACCCACCAGTATAACGGGTAGCCGTAGCGCACAAATGATGTTTAAAACGGCTCTCCGTAATCATTTGGACCTAAGTAATTTGGCAGATAACAAGGCCAATATCATGATCAGTATTAATGCGGCCATTGTGACCTTTGCGCTACCGGTGGCTTGGTCTTATATCAGCACGCTAGGCTATTTGCTATGGCCATCGATTACGCTTCTGGTCACTTGCCTTTCTTCTATGGTTTTTGCCACCTTGGCCACTCGTCCCATCAAAATGATGGGCTTTACGGATGAAGAAAAAATCAAAGCCGGACAATCCAATCTCTTTTTCTTTGGTAACTTTTTTAAGATGAGTTTTGATGAATACTTCCGGGGAATGCAGCAAACGATCGAGCAGGAAGATCGTTTGGAGGGAGCCATTATGCGGGACTTATATTTCCTAGGGAAATCCTTGGGGCGCAAGTACAGCCAGCTTCGGGTATGTTACAATATCTTTATGGTAGGAATTATCCTAACGGTGCTTGTTTTCTTGATTTCTTTCAATCTACTGCCTGCCTAGTCCTGAAAGATTACTTTTAACCATTTAGCGGATCGTTCTTTTCCCGTATCGACCTCCAATCGTAGCCACCATAAGCCAGGTTTGAGTAGAGGATGCTGGTTACGGGTGATTTTCAATTGGTGTTTACCAACGGGAAAGCCTAGTTTTTGTTTGGATGAAAACCGCTGTCCCATCCCATTCCAAACACTATAACCAATCTCTGCTTGTTCTGCTAACTCAAAAGGAATCGTAATCGATTCGTTGAAAGGGTTTGGATAAGGAGCTTGTATTTGAATATTGGTCTCTTGTCCGGTTGTAGTGGGGGAGCTGAGCAAGCAACTTCCTTCGGTGTTAGCGCAATAAAGGCGTTTGGGTAAGGTGCAATCCAGCACAAAAGGATTGGCTTTTCCATCTTGATAGTGAGCAATTTGCCAAGTTCTGTTCCATTCTTTCTCATCCACTGGATCCAGGTAATGCCAATTGCATAGCGTTTGCATTTGAGTCGCAAAAAAGTTGGGATCTGCAGCTAAGGCCTCATCGCGGTAAATCGTGTAGAAGTAAAACATGGCCCGGGCAACATCTCCTTTGTGCGCCTCTGGAGGTTCAAAAGCCCCATTGCGGAACTCACTATAGGCATCAATATTACTGGTGGGTATGCTATTTCGAAATTGGTTGAGGTAAAACCAACGCTCCGTCACATTATCTGGAATCTCAGCAAAGGGGAAATTGTCTCTGACCTGATTAATGTCTACACGAGTGGGAAACAAGTGGTGCATATCTGCCCGGGCTGGTTCCTGTGAGGCTCCCTTCGCTTGTGGGTAGGTGTGCTCGGTATTTAAACCACTCCCATCCATGAACGCCGCCATCGTTGGATCTAGCGTTGGGTCTAAATAGATCTTATAACCCGTGTAAACGCAGCGAAGCGTATCATTAACTTGATCGATTCGACCAAAAAGGGAGTCTCTTGCTATGGCATAAGTCTGAGTCACAGCGGGTGTGAACTCATCTTGAATGGCACTCAGGAGCTCAGCATCCGCAAGATCAGGAAATAAGGTTTGCTGTTCTTGGGCTTGGCTATCGCAATGGAATAGGATCGAGATACATAGGAGAACCAGGCCACTGCTCAATAATCTTCTTTTCATACTATATTGGTCTATCATCAACTATTCAAAATCTACAAGTATATACGAGCAAAGGTGAGTGTAAGTCTAAAGGTTGTTTAGGGATGTCTCCGGACTCAAAAAGGGCTTCATCGCCGCCAGTGAGATATTTTTAGACAACTTCTATAGGTCAGTTCAGTGATTAACGGATTTGGCGGTAGCAAAATTGATAAAAATCATACACCAATAACAAGCTTTTCTCTTGATAGTGCTTGCCTTCTACCAAGCGCCCTTCGTGTAGCTGAATTAATGCTTCATCCTTGGCCAATAAAGTGTAGATGGTTCTAGCAATTTTGCAAAAGCGTTCAAAATCGTCTGCTGCAGGCAAATTGGCGGTACCCCAACGGCCCAGTACTTTCCAAAATACAGCACCGTCATAGTAGGTATATTGATCAGGATACCGAAAGGCTAGATACAAGGACAACATTTGGTATCGATCTCCATGGTAATGATTGTTGTCAATCGATCGCGGAAACTGCTGTTTGTATTCTTGTAGCAATTCATCGCAGTGAAATACGAAACGATCAACCCGCCCACCAATGGATTTATCCTCATTGAACAGGTCTTTAAACATATAGCCTACGAAGTCTGCTTGCATTTCCATAAAGGCTAGCATCATTCGCTTGGGCTCGTAGGCTTCCCGCTTCCATAGCCGCTTAGTTTGACTATTCTGAAGACTGAGGTCGTACATCTTGCCTATATCTGGCTCGTCCTTGTCCCACCGCTCCTGGAAAGTCTTTTGGGATTCCCAAATAGATAAGTATTTCTCGGCCCTTGCGGTGCCGAGAAATGCCTTAAAAGCAGCCATGTCGGCCTGTATTAGTTTTAACTGCATATACCTTAAGGGGCTGGGTTGGGGGTGAGCTCATGTACTGCATCGATAGCTTTCAGAATGTCCTTGGACAAAGTCACATTTATGCTATCGATGTTCTCTTTCAATTGAGCCATACTTGTAGCCCCGATGATATTACTGGTCACAAAGGCCTGCTGTGTGACGAAAGCCAAAGACATCTGCGCCAGACTTAAACCATGCTCCTCGGCAATCTTCAAATATCCCTCGGTAGCACTGAGGGAATTGGCTTTATTATACCTTGACATGACAGCAAACTTATTTAGGCGAGAAGTAGGCTCGTCTGTACCTTTGATGTATTTGCCGGAAAGGCGACCGAAAGCCATCGGAGAATAGGCCAATAGCCCAACCTGTTCTCTAATAGCAATTTCTGCTGATCCCACCTCAAATAAGCGGTTCAGCAAGCTATATGGATTCTGAACACTCATGATGCGTGGCAAGTTATGCACCTTCGCTAATTGCAGGTAATGCATAATGCCCCATGGCGTCTCATTAGAAATCCCGAAGTGTCGAATCTTACCCGCATCCACTAACTCTTGCATGACTTCCAAGATCGATAGGAAGTTATCCTCCCATGGGTCACTTTCACTGTACTTAAAACCTCTTTTGCCGAAGAAATTGGTCCTGCGTTCTGGCCAGTGTAATTGGTAGAGGTCTACATAGTCGGTTTGGAGGCGCTGTAAACTTTGGTCAATAGCAATATTGATCTGCTCTCGATTAAAGCGCAGCGGGTTTCGGATGTACTTCAATCCACTAGAGGGACCAGTGATTTTAGTAGCTAATATGAACTGGTCTCTATTCTTACGCGCATTGATCCAGGTACCAATGATCCGCTCCGTATTTCCTTGATTATTCTCGTTGCTAGGAACAGCGTACAGTTCAGCGGTATCAATAAAGTTAATCCCTTGCTCAAGTGCATAGTCCAATTGTTCGTGACCCTCAGCTTCGGTGTTTTGCTCCCCAAAAGTCATGGTACCTAAACATATCTTACTGACTTTTAGGTCGGTATTTCCAAGCGTTGTATACTGCATGATGGATGAATGTTGAATTGTTTCAGAATGAAGAGGCCGAAATTACTAAAAAAAGCCCTTCTTTGACAATTAGTGTGCACAATCGTAAAATGAAATGAAGCAGCAGCTAAAAGTAGCATGGATATTATAGGGTAAGGGCTTTTTACTTAAAAAGCTAGACCTCCAAAAGAAGGAGTTCTATTCCTAAAGTCCTGCTGCAATTAAGGCATATGGAAATAATTTTATATTTATACCCGGAATCGAAATGGATAATTGATAATTAAGAAGTAAGAATGAAGAATTGAAAATGATTTAGTAATGCATAATGAATAATTTGATCCGCCTCATGTACTAATAGATTCTGAACACTAAACACTAACAATTCAACATTATACATTTAGTATTCAAACTTATACACGACAACGCTGGAACCCAAAACAAAGATGCAGGAAGGAACGAATGCGATTGATGACTGTGGAATTTTTATAGGCCTTTCATCTATACCCTTGCCATTTTCCAAGGGGAAAGAGTTTTATGAAAAGAAAATTCGTGAAGGGATTTTTGATCGGTACCGACATACCGTATTAGAGTATGCTTTTACGAAAGACCAGGACGAAGCTTCTGCTGTGGAGGCCTTCGAACAGTATTTCTATCAAACACGAGCCTATTATCTTTTTGGCACCTACGAATTGGCTGTCTTGGCCTTGGTGGATGATTTTAAACTTGGGAATAAAAACTTCCATCCCTATAGTTACCTGTCCGAAGATTTAGTGGCCGCGGAGGAACTGCCCGGAGCAGAACCGGAGACCTTTAGTTTTCATACCATGACAGGTATTTCTGCTGTGGGAAATACAGAGGATGTGCCTTATATCAGTTCTTCTTTGATTAGTAGAGCCAGAGATACCTTCCTCAAATCCGGGGACGAAACGGGAAAGTACCCTTTCATTGGGATTTGCTCTTTGAAAATCAATAACGGCTTACTGATAGGCGAGCGAGATGCCGTAGAATATTTGATTGCCAAAAAGGTGGAGTACGTATTGGCTACCACACCTGGAGGGGGAGAGGACTTCGATTTCATCTTGCTCCGAACCACATCTTGGAACGAGTACACGCTCGTACTTTTTACAGATAGCTATGATCTGATGACTTCTCTGATTCTTTCTATCCGGGAGTTGCAATGCAAGGATTTACAGGTGTTGGGAGAGGATGATTTGGCTACGATCAATGACGTCAAAAATAATTGCCTGCTTCGGAAACTAATTAAGGAATGGCAAGAAGGGGACGATCACCTGATTGATGAGGCCCATCTGTTTGTACATACTCATACTACCTTTGGATTTGATCTTTCTTTATTTGATTATATGACAGAAGAAGGGGTAGCTTACCCCAATGATTTTTTGCCCATCAAAGACGAACCCTTCCGACTCAATATTCGCTTTGATGTGAAACCAGGCCATCTCAAGACCCTTTTAGGGAAGTTGCAGCGTGATCCGGATAGTGCGAAGATTAGCATAGGAAGTGGTGATTTTATCTATCCGTCACAAGGCGGAGATATTGGAATGGTTTACCGCGATTTATTGAAACAAGAGCGCATCAATCAACTCAGTAAGCACATTCGCCGCATTCACGCCTCCCCTGATCTTAACCTGGATCCGGCCAAGATTAAAGGAGGAGATTTAGAGGAACATTTCTTTTATACTCATCGACTGCATCAATTTGCCTTTGGTTTGGAGGAGATCAAGACCTTGCGGGAGCAACTGATACGATGCCGAGTGGCAAAAGGGGTACGAGAGAAGGTGATCAATATGTTTGTGAATTTTAATCATCAGATTCAGGATCCTATTCTTTTCAACTACTTCATCGAACTGAAGCCTTTCCTCAGAGATGTTTTAGCGGGATTGCAACACTTTTCGGAACTGCAAGATGTTTCTGTGGATCAAATTACCAGGCAACTATGGGCTTGGACCAATCATTTTGAACAAGCCTATAACAACCGCTACAACTTAAGTTATCATTCACAAAACCATCAAAGCTTACATCTCGATTTCAATGTAGGGGTCCAGCAAATGGGAAGCCTCTTTGATGGGGTGGCTAAGATCTTAGCTGCTTGCATCGACCTCCCGATCAAGGAAGGGCCAACACTAGTGATCAGTAGCACTTCTGAGTTGAATTTTTCGGGGAGTATATTGGAGGTCGGCCTGCACCATCTAATACAGCCATGCTTGTTTTTATCAATGGCCACCCATGTAATCACCAGCGATTTTCTCGTTCGAACAGCAGGCCTCTCTGGACCCTACGAAGAATTTCATCAGCAGACGGCTCGATTACTTGGCCAGCAAGATGAGTTGCCCTTCTTGAGTACGGACCATGAAGTAGATGCCTTTTTGGGGTCGCTGTTCAACTACTATGTAACCTTCAATAAGGATAGTGATCTCTTTCTTTTTTGGTACTGGCATCAGTTTTTGCAGCAACCTGGGGCTTATCACAAGAATGGCGAAATCGACGAAAATCTCTTTGTGAGTTACCTGATTCGCATGATGGTGTTGATTGAGTTCGTAGATCACGATGCTCAATACTTTAGGTCTAAAGTAGTAGCCCCTTTACCCGAGCTGCAAAACCTGTGGTTCCGATGGTTTATCCATATTCGTAAGAGAGTGGATGAAATGCTGGAGAATAATCCCGTACAGGTATTGAAGAGTTGGTTTGATCAAGCCAAGACACTTATCACCACCGAAATCATTCCCAAATTATACCTGGGAGCCTTAGAGCAGTCCTGGGGGGAGGAGGCTGACCTCATGGCCGCCTATCGCCAGATCCGAGAGCAGCGAGGGCAACCGCTTAGTCCCGCAAGTGATACGCTGATCAAACAGCAAATGGCGCAGGATTGGTTTGAGGAGTTGAATACGATTACGGGCTTGATTCTGTCACAATTGGAAAAAGGCCAGGCCTATACGCCACCTGAAAAACACTATCGTTCAGCCAGCTTTTACTTACAGGCTGTCAGTCTCGCTTATCTGCGCTTGATTCGGAATGCCTTTAAACAGGAGCATACTATTTTATATCGCTTGCCAGCTAATGGAAGCCCTTCCGCCTATTTTGATCCTATTGATAACCGCTTTGAACGAAAGTATGGGCCCTTTGTGTTTGATCCCAAAGGAGGCCTGTTTACGACCAGCATCTCGGCTCGCCGTAAATACTTTCGGTATCGGATAGCACTTTACAATAGCCTGACTGCTATTGTAGCCAAACAGAAACTCAAGCTTTACGAAGTAGAATAGGTTGTTGTCGTATTATTAGAGCGAAAAATCAGTAGGTAGGGATGAAAACAGGTAGAATAGGAGGGGATAACTAGGCTTTATCTTTCTTTACCAACCATTTAATTAATTTCTTCTCGTTGGTCCGATTGGGAAGTACTCGATGTTTTCTGATGATTGGCGTATTAGAAAACAAAATATCCAAGTTCTCCTCCGCATTTAAGGACTTTGGCCTAATCTTGCCGACCTGGCTCGTTTTAGTCGTTTTTGACATAACTGGTATTTGTTGGTCCTGTCTGAATTCCGGCCACGCGTACCTGACTAGGTAATGCGACTGGAAATTGATAGTTTGACAATAATTCCAATCCATAAATTTAACCTATTTGGAGTGAAAAAATGGCTAAAAACTGCAAATTTCTTTTCTATTAAACATTTTAAAGGCGATTCTTAGTTTCCCATCGAACTGATATTTTTTTGTGTCATGTATAACTTGCAAGAATTTCTGGTACTTCTGTTGATACAATTCTTGATAATATTCGTAGGAAGGTTGGGCTGTTGTCTCGTGGTCATAGATCACCAAACAAATCATTTGCCCTTTCGGAAGTTCCAAACTGTATAGCTCTTTTATATAGGAAACAATGTCTTCTAGGCTTTGCTCTGCGGATATCTCTCGCATGTGTAGCCCTTCCCGTTGCAACAACCTCGCCTCCAATTCAGGTTTACTCATGACAGCTGCTGGGTAGCCATATGCGTTAACAAAAAAGTTCCAGTAGAAAGTTGCGCTGAGAAAACGATCATAACTGGTCTTAAATTGATGCTCAAACTCATCTACCTCGGCATAGAATTCATCCTCTGTGGGCATAATGAGGCGAATACTTTCATCCAATTCCTGGTCCTGATCCTGTTCTTGTTCAAACTGAATAGCCGTAGCTAGGTTTTTCAGATGAACGGCGATATCTAAATAAGCCTCATCCTTACTCGGCCAAACCGAAATGGGTTTTCCATTGGAGGGTAAGGCCGCAATATCAGCGAATGCAGTGGTTTTATATAAGTTAGGACTTTGGATGATGGGAACCACTGCCTTTTTCTCTCGTAATAAGAAGTCTAGATTGCCATTGCGGCTATCTTCTTCGAAAAAGAAGAATAGAAAGGCCGGATTGATTAGGCAAGCCAAAATCCCCACGTCTGCCATTTCCTGGCGATTAATTTCGTCGCGAGTAATATCGAGCCCTTCAATCTGAATGAGCCCCTGGTTTTGCAGAGGCGTAAGAAATTGCTCTAATGCTTCAAACTCCGTACGCGAAGCTTCGGAAGCATACAGGAAAACCATTGATACAGGGTTCATCTTTTTGCTAACTGTCGATTTTTTTTTACTGATCCTAAATATAGGGTTTTTCTTGACCTGATTCATAACCAGTCTAGGGCAACTCCTAGTATGTGTGCTTCAGATTAATTCTCTGCTAAAGACTCCATTCACTCAATAAATAGGACAGCTGCGCAAAGAGGCTTGCTTACAAATTGACTTTTTGCTAATTTGAGAGCATGAACCAGCTACAGCTTCGTTGCCCCAATTGCCAAGCCGAAATTCAGGCTGCGGATATCAATATGGCTAACACCTTGGCCAAATGTGCCGCCTGCAATACTGTATTTGATTTTGCGCCGCTCCTTAAGCGACCGATGCACAAAAAGCAAGAAATCCTGCTGCCACCAGGGATAGAGGCCTATGCGACCAATTATGAGTTAGACATTGAGCTCAATTGGCGGAAATCTTCCAAGGCTTTAGGGTTCTTCCTTTTCTTTACCCTCTTCTGGAACGGTATTGTTTCCATTTTTGTGGTAACTGCCCTGCTTACGGGGTCCTACGGAATGCTAGCGGCCATTAGTATCCATCTGCTGATAGGTATCGGTCTACTTTACTATGTTCTCTCGGTATTGTTTAATACGACTTACATTGTCGTTAATCAGCGAGAATTGAGTATTGAGCACCGTCCCTTGAAGTCGCCTTTCTATCCCAATCGCTATATCACTTCTCGGGAAATTGAACAAATTTTTGTGGAAAAGTACGTGGCAGGTAAAACGAATGGTACACCAAACTATGCTTTTCAAGTACAGGCTGTTTTGCCAGGGGGCAAAAGGGTGAAATTGGTCAAAGGGTTGAAAAGCTCAGAACAGGCGCTTTACGTGGAGCAGGAAATTGAATCCTTCCTCAGGATACAAGATGAACCGGTTGATGAGGAGTGGAAAGGATAGTAGGGGGAGCGGCAGATAATGATCGGGCTAGGCCTGCGCCTTGGCTAATTGTATGGTAATACCTATCTTAAGCGGTGGTGTAAATTAGATGTAAATACTTGAGATACATTTAACTCATGTCATTTATGCATTTCTTGCACCTATTAACTTCAACCTTTCAAACCACCAACAAATGAGACAATTAGCATCCCTAGTATTTCTGCTGTGCTGCGCCAGTCTAAGCTGGGCACAAATAGATTGCCGCCCTTTCGTACCTACCACTACCGGAACAAAATGGGAAGTCACAGACTATTCTCCTAAGGGCAAGGTCCTGGGCCGATCTACTTTTGAATTGGTAGATAAGATCGTAGATGGCAAGGACGTGACCTTTAAGATTGCCACCACTTACTACGACAAAAAGGACAAAGAATCTTTCAAAAATGAATTTGAGGCTTATTGTAAAGGAGGAACTTTCGAATTCGACATGGCTTTTAAAATGAATGGAGGAGCTATGCAAGCTTATCAAAATATGGACTTAGAGGTAGATGCTACTTCTTTCACCGTGCCAGACCTAGAGGCGAAGGCAGGGTCCTCCTTGCCGGACGGGTCCTTAGCCGTTAGCGTAGGGAGTGGCGGTGTGAATATGTTTAAAATGAAAGTGGATGTCACTGATCGCAAATTAGAGGCCAGAGAAGAATTGACGACGCCAGCAGGCTCCTTCCCCTGCGTGATTCTTTCCCAAACTGTGACCACTAAGATGATTATGAAAATACAGGCTAGCTCTAAAGAATGGTATTCTGAGGGTGTTGGCATGGTGCGATCGGAATCTTACAACAAAAAAGGAAAATTGACAGGTTATAGTGAGTTGACCAAACTCGAGAAGTAGCCAATTGCTAAATTCTTTCTCCTTCATTGGGCTGCCTTATTTCCATTGTTTACCTTAAAACCAGAATCAAAAGCAGCCCAATGGACACCTCCCTTTTACCTCCTCTTCAGACTGACCCTTCTAGCTGGTTGGGACCGGAAATGGCCGCGCAACCGGAATCTTGGCAATGGTTTTGGTCAAAAGATGAAATAGCCGAGTTAGAGCAAGCGGCGGAGCCCTTAGTCAAACAAGAAATAGAGATCGGGCAGATCAAACAGCAGGATTTTCCACTAGCTACTCTAGCACCAAAGCTAGCTGCCCTGCGTACTGAACTCCTCAAGGGCAAAGGTTTTGCCCTGCTAAAAGGATTGCCGCTTGACCAATACAGTGAACGGGAAATCATTACCATTTTTTTCGGTATCGGAACCCACCTAGGAAGTGCCCGTTCCCAAAACGCACAGGGCCATGTGCTTGGACATGTCAGAAACCTTGGTCTAGATAGTACGGATCCCAAAGTCAGAATCTATCAAACCAGTGAGCGCCAGACTTTTCATACGGATTCTGCCGACGTAGTTGGTTTACTCTGTTTGCAACCTGCCATGGAAGGAGGGCAGTCTCTCCTGGTGAGCGCCAATACAGTCTTCAACGAAATGCGTCGACGCCGGCCAGATTTGCTGTCCTTGCTGTTGCAGCCTGTCGCGACTGATCGGAGGGGAGAGGTTCCGGAAGGCATGCTACCCTACCTTCTGATCCCGGTCTTCAATCATTTTGCATCGCGCATCACCCCCTTTTACCAAAGACAATACATAGAATCCGCCCAGCGCTTTCCGGAGGCACCCCGCCTCACGCCCAAGCATTTCGAAGCCTTGAACCTATTTGACGAAATATGCAACGATCCCGCCTTTCACCTGACTATGATGCTGGAAAAAGGAGATATCCAGTTCGTCTACAATCACGCCATGCTGCATGATCGGACCGGCTTTGTCGATTGGGAATCGGTAGAAAAGAGGAGACACTTGTTACGATTGTGGTTGTCCATCCCCGGAGATCGTCCCCTGCCACCCGTCTTTGCCACCCGTTATGGTTCTATCGAAGTGGGGGATCGGGGAGGCATTGTTGTACCGGGTACGCAGTTTCGAGTGCCTTGGATTCATGAGTTGATGCAATAATTATCGTGGAGAGGAGATCGCTCATTTCAATTTTTACCTATGACCAACTGGCCTTACTTTTCGGCAGCCCCAACGACTAATTACCATTGGCCTAGCTTTGCCCACTTGATTCTGTCTTGAGTTTTTAGAAGAAGCTGTACGCGATAAGGATAAGTATTCAATAGTTTAGCTATTTTTAGAAACTACTCAGCAAAACCAACCATCAGATGCACATCAAGCGTAGGAAATTCGTCAAGATGCTTCCTTTGGGAGCCCTTATACCTGGACAACTCCTAAGTAACTCCTTCCTTCCACACACTGATCAGGTAGTTCCGTCCGGTCCTTTCGAAGAAAGGCAGCAGAATGATATCGATAAGCTTTTTGAAAAGGCCATCGTCATAGATGGACTAGTAATCACCCGAGGCTGGGACCAAGACTCTTTTGACGCCTTGGCCAAATCGGGATACACTGGATTCAATACTTCCCTGGCCTCCAGTAGCTTAAGCGCTGCCATGAGGTCTCTGGCACAATGGCGTCAGCGGATAGATGATAATCCGGATCGATTGATCTATGCGACTACGGCGGATGATTTCGTCCGAGCTAAGAAAGAAAATAAAGTTGCGGTTATGCTGGGCTTTCAGAATGCGACGATGATCGAAAAATCGATTGACAATCTAGATACGCTCTATGCCGCAGGTACCCGTTGGATTCAATTGACCTACAATCAACGCAATTTGCTGGGCGATGGCTGCACCGAACGGACCAATGCTGGGCTATCGGACTTTGGGGTGGAAGCTGTGGAAAAGATGAACGAACTGGGCATCATTGTTGACCTATCTCATTGTGGGCGACAAACAACCGATGACGGCATTAAATTCAGTAAATCCGGTGCCACCTTAAATCATACCATGTGTGAATCCCTCTACAAAAATCACCCCAGATCGAAAACGGATGCGCAGATTCGTGCCATGGCCGAGAAGGGCGGGGTGATGGGGATTATCTGCCTAGGCTATATGATTGGACCCGACCCTGGTGGCGAGACTACGCTGGAGACTTATGTAGATCATATAGACTATGCCGTTAAGATTGCTGGGATCGAACATGTGGGGCTGGCTGCAGATTTTGCCATCCAAGGACTGGAAGCAGATGGGGCTACACGTGAGAACTGGTATGTACCTCGATTGACCAGATTTAAACCCTCCTATCAGGTACGCTGGCCCCCCTGGATACCAGAACTGGATACCCCCGAACGATACAAGCATGTGGCGAGGGTGTTGGACAAAAGAGGATATTCCACTGGCGATATCGAAAAGATTTTGGGGCAGAATTGGCTTAGGCATCTCCGAGAGACCTTGAAATCTTAGTGGTATTCGACTGGAATCTAGCGATTATCTATTCAATCTGAAATTCTATTGTAAAGTATGAAATATCTACTACTAGCTACGTCTTTAGTATTGGGCTTACTAACAGCTTGTCAGGATGCCGCAGAGACAAGTAATCAGAAACAAGATAAAACCAAATATGAGGTAGTCTTTAGAGAAAAACTGGCGGGTTCTTACGAAAAATGGAAGATCGGAGAAAATAACTATGGCTATCATTACGCCTATACGGATAGAGGAAGGGGGCCGGATCTAGAGGAGGAAATCCAATTGAACGATCAGCAATTCATAGTCAAACAAACCATCTCGGGCGTTAATTACCGCAAAGCTACGGTAGAGGAAAAGTTTGAGTGTGATAAAGCCAAGGCTTCCTGGTTAAATCCCCAAGAAGAAAATGAGGCCGATTTTGATCCTAATAAACTCTATTTTCGGTACGATGGCTCTCCTGCCATCTATGAAATCCTAGCCTGGCAACTATTGGCTACGGAAAGCAAAAAAGTGGACTTATATCCCGTTGGCACAGCGGAACTGGTAGCGCAATTTCCGTTTGAACTTTCAGATGATCGTGCGGTGGAATTAATGATGATCAAAGGACTGGATATGAATCCTACCTTCCTTTGGATGATGGGAACGGATATGGTGGGTAAAATAACCAACAACCGACATGTGATTCGCGAAGATTTTAGCTCTTTACGGCTCGAAATGAAAGCTTTGCAGGATCAGGTAGAGGACGACTTTTTGGCAGAAGCGGCTAAGAATCTCACCCATGATTTGGGGCAAGCAATCATCACCAATGTCAATGTTTTTACGGAAGAGGGAACGCTACTGCTGCAACAAGATGTGTGGGTGGATGAGCAGCGGATCAAGACCATAGAACCTCATAAGCAACAAACTATCCCAGAGGAAGTCCTGGTGATTGATGGCGAAGGAAAAACACTAATGCCTGGCCTGTTTGATATGCATACGCATAACACGAAGTTTCGGGGGATATTGCACTTGGCAGGCGGTGTGACTTCGGTTAGAGATTTGGCCAATAATAAGCAGCTAAAGGCTTTGAGCGCCCAATTCAACAAAAATGAAATCCTGGGACCTCGCATCGTGACCTTTTGTGGCATTATAGATGGTTCAGGACCTTTTGCGAATCAGCGGAATGTGGTGGATAACTTAGAGGAAGGACTAGCTGAAGTTGAGGACTATAAAAAATTGGGTTATCAGCAGATCAAATTATACAGCTCTATACGTCCAGAATGGGTAGGACCGCTGGTAGAAAAGGCGCACGGATTGGGGATGCGCGTAAGTGGGCATATTCCCGCCTACATGACCGCCACACAAGCCATCAATGAGGGATATAATGAGATTCAACATATGAACATGCTGTTCCTGAATTTCTTGTCGGATACCATCGACACCCGCACCCCCCTCCGTCACACCATGCCTGCTCAGCACGGAGCCGATCTCGATCTTAACTCCCAGGAATACCTGGACTTCGTCCAACTCTTAAAGACCAAGGATATCCTGGTTGACCCAACACTAGCCATTTTTGAAAACATGTACATAGCTCAAAAAGGTGAGCCTAGCCCTACCTACAGCCAGATCATCGATCGGCTACCCGTTATGAACCAGCGCGGTTTTTACAGTGGTGGACTGCAGAAGTCCGGAGAAAAGGTGGCGCGTTATAAAGAGAGTTTTAATCGAATGCTAGAAGTGCTCGTTGATCTGTTTCAAAAGGATATTACCGTCGTACCTGGCACAGATGGCCTACCTGGCTTTTTGTATCACCGGGAACTGGAGTTATATGCTGGAGCCGGAATTCCCAATGCTGAAGTCCTAAAGTTGGCTACGATCAAATCAGCAAAAATCACCGGCATGGCAGATGAATTAGGCTCCATTAAAGTGGGCAAAAAAGCAGATCTAATCCTCATTGATGGCAATCCATTAGAAAATATGAGTGATGTCAGAAAGGTAGAATGCACCATGAAAGAAGGTAAGCTTTATTATGTCAAAGAATTATACAATTCAATGGGCATCAAGCATTTTAAGCAATAGCCCGCCTCCATCACAACTAGATTCCAACATCTAATCGAAATCAATACAATCATGAAGTACAGCTATCTAAGCGTTTTTGCGATCCTCGTCCTCCTCCTAGGTACAACAGCTTGTCAGCAGACCGCTGCCTCTGAGACCACCCCCGAATCAGAAACCGTCGACGGACCTGAAGCAGGCTATGATCCAGAAGCCAAATTGAAAGAATTAGGAATCACATTACCTAGTCCTCCTCAGCCCGTAGCCAATTATGTGAATGGTGTGCAGGCGGGGAACCTCATTTTTCTGGCAGGAAAAGGGCCTCGTTATGCCGATGGAAGAGAGATCACGGGTAAAGTGGGCCAGGATGTGACAATTGAACAGGGATACGAAGGAGCGAGATTGACTGCTATTAATCAGTTAGCTGTACTCAAAACAATGCTCGGGAATCTTAATCGAGTGAAGCGAATCGTTAAAGTATTAGGTATGGTTAATTCTGATCCTAACTTTGTGGATCAACCGAAAGTGATTAACGGCTTTTCCGATTTAATGGTGGAAGTATTCGGAGACAAAGGGCGACACGCTAGAGCTGCCGTTGGGATGGCTTCTCTACCCAGAGGACAAGCCGTAGAGATTGAACTAGTCGTAGAAATTTATGAATAAGCGATAAAATCCCCGACAAATGACCTTGGACGAAGTAATGGATCGGCTCCATCAATTAGCAGACCCACAAAAGGTGGAATTCAAGAAAAAGAAATTCGGTGTGGTGGCGCACAACTCAATTGGTGTTTACCACAAAGACCTGAAGGCATTAGCGAAAGAGATAGGCGCTGATCATGAGTTGGCGCTTCAGCTATTTGATAGTGGCTTATACGAAGGCCGCTTGCTATGTAGCAAACTATTCCGTCCCAAGCATTTAACGGAAGATTTGATGGAGAAGTGGACCGCCACTTTCGAAAACTGGGAGATCTGCGATTCCTTTTGCATGGCCATCTATGCCAGAAGCAGTTTCGCTGTCCAGAAAGCAATCGAGTGGACAGAAAGAGAACCAGAATTCGAAAAGCGATCAGGCTTTGTGATTATGGCGGCCTACTGCATGGCAGATAAAAAGGCTGACAATGCCGTTTTTGAGGTTTTTTTTCCCCTCATCATCAGAGAGGCCAAGGATGAAAGAATCTATGTGAAGAAGGCCGTGAACTGGGCTTTGCGAAATATTGGAAAACGCAACATCGACCTCCATCGCCGGGCAAGCGAAGTGGCCCGAGAAATATTGGACCTCAATAATAAAACTGCGAACTGGATTGCCAAGGATGCCCTACGGGAGTTCGAAAAGAAAGGCCTAAACGTGATGGGATACCCACGAAGCATCTACAAGCGGACGGTCGTCAATCCATTATAGTGTCTGCTTGCATTAAGGGGGTAAATATTCAAAGACTAATGTGCTCGGACCATTCAACCCTATCTCTTGAAAGATAAAACCATTGAGTTGTAAGGAGTTTGTTGTACTTACTTGTAGCGAATCTCTATTCTAAGGCGAAGTTGCTTAAGAATGGTCGATTGGCTACTTTCGCGGATGGTTACATCTCCTCGCTCCTTGTATACGACTCCCTTCCTATTGCTATGCCTCAGTAATGTGTTATTTTCGGGAAGCTTCAATATGATTATTCCAGAGTTGCCCAATTTCCTAACCGAGCTAGGAGGAGCAGATTACAAAGGTTTAATCATTTCTGTTTTCACGCTCTCCGCTGGACTTTCTCGCCCATTCAGTGGCAAGTTGGCTGATACAGTAGGCCGAATTCCCTTGATGATTTTTGGAACCCTCGTCTGTGTTGTTTGTAGCCTGCTTTATCCAATACTGACCACTGTCGCCGGATTCGTTTTATTGCGTTTTTTACATGGCTTTTCCACTGGATTCAAACCCACAGCAGCTACAGCCTTTGCCGCAGATATTGTGCCTATTGATCGACGGGGAGAAGCCATGGGCATTATGGGGGTAAGCATGAACTTAGGGGCCTCTCTATTCCCGCCTCTAGGGAGCTATTTGGTATTGGAGTTTTCGGTAAATGTCATGTTTTACGTTTCATCTATCATTGCGCTCATCTCTATCGGAATGCTTATGGGTTTGAAAGAAACCTTACCCAACACGCAAAGGTTTCGTCCAAAGTTATTAAAGCTATCCTCCAACGAAATTATCGAGAGAAAGGCACTTCCTGTGGCCTTAGTGACTGCATTTATTTACCTGACTTTCGGTATTCTATTAACTATTTCTCCTGATCAGGCAGATTTTGTTGGCCTTGAAAACAAAGGCATGTTATTTACCAGCTTTACCGTATTCACGATTCTATCAAGAGCCACCGCAGGGCGAGTATCAGATCGGTATGGGCGCGTTTCGGTCATCAAAATATCAATTGTTTTCTTAGTGCTATCGCTTATCTTTATGGGACAGGTAAGCAATGTCACCGAGTTGATGATAGCGGCTGGCGCTCTAGGTTTTTCTACCGGTATCGCCGCTCCCGCCGTATTTGCCTGGGTGATTGACATTAGTCCGGAGGACAGACGGGGAAGGTATATGGCCACAGTATTTATTGCGCTGGAAATAGGTATTGGCTTTGGGGCTTTATTCTCAGCTTGGGTCTATGACAATAACCCCGCCTTTTTTGCTCGTGCTTATTATGCCGCCGCCGCACTCACGTTGATTCCAGGAATTTATCTACAGTTCTTTTGGAAAGGGAATACCAGACATAAAACATAGCCAATGAGAGCCCTACTATTTTGTTTTTTATCGCTATTAATGACCACTACCATTCATACAGCAACTATAGACTTTGGTCAGCGATATATTGCGGCATGGACAGCATTTTATCCATCTAAAGCTTTAGATCAAGGCATTCACGCCGCCATCTTTGATTATGAAGACCTTAGCCCTGAAAAAATTGCTACTTGGTTGGACTTCAATAAAGAAATATTAAAGGTGGTTTCGGATTTGAACGCTCCAGCAGTGCAGGGGCGGCACATTGACGCCAGATTATTGCGAGCACAAATTCGTTCAGAAATTCATAAATGGGAGCAACAAAAACCGCATATCAATTCCCCTTCGCTCTATATTGGCCTGATCAGCAAGGCCATGGAAGATATTTTGAAAGCTGATTTCTTGGATGATGCTGAAAAGGCGCAGTTGATCTGTCACCGACTCACTGCCGTAAAAGCCCTATGTATCTCAGCCATACAATCCCTGGAAACTGGTCCAGAATCGGAGCTCCAGCGTGGATTGAAACAGCTGGCCAAGACCATGACTTTCTATTCAGAGACCTTACCCCAACTTACCCGAGATTGGAAGATGTCTTCTTACTGTTCCGACTATACCAAGGTCTACCAAAGCACGGCTAGTAAAATTGAAGCGCTCCGCAAACATTTGAAAACTGAGATTGCTCCAGTAGCGACTATTACCAACCCCATTCTTGGCAAACAAGAATATGGAAGGAGGCTTCGCAATTATTTCGACAATGAGCTTTCGCCTGAAGCGCTCGGCCAAATGGCTTTAGAAGAGATTGAGAAGGTCCGAGACTTGATCTATGAAGTATCGAAGGGCTACTTACTGGAACGATACCCTGATCAAGCGATTCCTAAAAATCGACTGGCTGCTATTAAGGCCGCTTTTGCTGACATGGAAGAAGACGCCCCGATTAGCGGGCAAGACTATTTGGCATTTTGGCAAGACCTATCGGTTAAGGCCATCACTTTCATTGAAGAGCATCAAATTGCAACGCTCCCAAAATTTCAAACCCTGGAAATAAAATCCGCCCCTGAAAGTGCTGGTCCAGCTGCCAGGATAGGCTGGGTAGAAAGCGCCCCTCCTTTTGCGCCCAACCCCTTAACCACCTTGTATCTGCCCTCTATCCCCGATACCTTACCCGCTCAAGAGCAGAAAGAGTTTTGGTCATCTTTTAATAAACCTTTTAATCGGATGATCGTGATTCACGAATTATTTCCGGGTCACTATATGCAAATTAAGATTAGTCGGGAAAGCCCTCATCCTGTTCGTTTATATTTCCCATATAGACTTTACTTCGAAGGCTGGGCTACGTTTACAGAGCGGGTTTTGCTAGATGCTGGTTGGGAAAAAGAAAACAAACTTACCTTACTTGCTCATCTTAGAAAACGCTTAGAGAATGCAAATCGGGCTTATACCTCGGTACAAGTCCATTGCCAAAATTGGAACCAAGAACAAGTCATGCAGTTCTCCACCGAAACTTCACTATTAGCGCCACAGTTTGCCAAGAGTCTTTGGGGTAGGTTGATGCGTTCTCCTATGCAGATGACTTCCTATTTCCTTGGCGGTAAACAATTCACTGATTTACTGGCTAGTGAAAAAGAACGGCTTGGAAAAGACTTCGTTCTGATCGATTTTATGGATACTATATTGCGAGCTGGCCCGATCCCTATTGACGAGTTTACAAACTTACTGAAGTAGGAACGTATTTAATAATTACAATAAGGCCCATTTGGGGCAAATTTCATCCCGTGCTTCGTTATTTCCTGCCGGCCGGTAGGCGGGTTTTCGCCGGATTGCCCGCACCTGCCTGGTTGCGCCAGCGAGACAGGTCCGACTGTAAAAAATGCATCACACGAAAGAAATTTGTCTCCAACTGTCTCCTAAAGCAATTCTTAAACACGTTCGTATATTTTGCACTTGAATTAACCACAGTCACTTTAAGTTCAGCTAGACGGATGGAGATGACAGGCGACGCTAGGCATCTGAAGCTTTCCTAAGACATGGCTAGGTCCAACTTCGGATACTTGTGACGCTGAATAATCCATTGAGCTAGTATCAGTTGCAGAACCCAAGGCAGCCAGGCTGACAATCGGTAAATATCCAAGAACGGAATGGGGGTGAACAGGGCCAATAGCAATAGGGTGCGTTGTGGAATAGTAGCAAAGGTGAGGGCATAACTGCGGATCATCCATTGCCCGTGCGTTTGATACTGTCCGCGCAAGAGGGTTCTCAAACCCATCCCGGTGCTTAGCAACCAAACAAGCCCGAGCACAAAAAAACCCGACTGCGCCACGCGGCCACCCATCGCAAAAGGGGCAATACACAAGCCGGCCAAACCACTGCTGAAAATACTGAGGAAGTAAATGGTGCCTAACCAGCGATGCCATTGCGGGTACCTTTTTCTCCAACTGGAGATAAACTGGAAAGGCCCTATTAGTATACCCACTAGCCCCCCCGAAACGTGGACATAGAAGCAGAGCAGGTACAGTGCAGAACGACTGGCGGGTTTTGTTCTTAAAACGCCATTATCAACCGATTGAAAATACGGCATGGCCATTATTAACATACTGACGGCACCAATCAGTAGGAATAGTAGTAGTAGTGATTTTTTCATACTTCAAAAGAACAGACTAAATCCATTAGGTATGTCTCTACCGATCCAGAGAGACCAGAAAATCCAGATAAATGGGTCGATATCGGCCTCGGGATTGTAGCTTTGGACTGTACAAGAATTAGAAGAGGAAGGCAATTTAAATTAAGCTGTTGTGCAAGACTTGACATCATCTCTATTTAATGGCTTTACGATTGCCGGGATATTGATCGGTGGTCTATTGATGATCTTCATTGGGAGGAGCGGTTATCCCTTTCGGGGGCGCTGGATTCTATTTTGGTTGGGACTTGTTTCTCTACACCAAATCTATTACGTTTTGGTATTGAACGAGTGGGTGGCCACGAATAGCTTGTTCGCTTTACTAGGGTTCCCTTTGGCCATGCTACATATGCCCGTCTTCTATCTCAATCTACGGGAACTGATGGGGTTCAAAAGATCCTCCGCCCTTGCTATTTTCCTGCATGTGTTGCCGTATTGCATGTATGCCCTATACCTGATCGGGTATTACCTGACGGAATCCAAAGGGCTCAGCTTGCGGGATGGATTCTTAGCTTTTCCTGCTGGGGGACAATCTATCATGCGGGGCTTCAATGGGATTCCCATTGCCATTTCGGGAGCCTTTTATGTAGTCTTGTGTGTCTTGGCCTTGCGGGACTATGAAAAAGCACTCCCTGGCTACTATGCCAATCTTGAGGGAGTAGACCTATCTTGGATTAAGCGCCTGGCCACCTTCATTGGCCTGCTTTTTCTGATCATTTTTCTTTTGATTACCCTAGGAAGTACCTTTAAGCTTTTTGATCGACAATATGTTTTCCGATGGGTGAGTTTCACCTTGACCATCTTTACGGTATATTATGGTTATCGGTATTTGAAGCAGGTCGAATGGTTCCTACAGCAAAAGGCAGCTCCTCCTTTGATTCCCACAAATAAATATGCCAAGTCTTCCCTGTCTGATGCTGAAATGCAACGTATTGAACAGGCGATCCTACAATCCGTAAAGGAAGAACAGTTGTATCTTGACGAGCAACTCACCTTGGTGAAGCTGGCCGACCAAATTGGAGAGTCTTCCCAAAAGGTATCAGAAACCTTGAATCGACGAATGGCCACTTCCTTCTATAATCTAGTGAACCGATTTCGGGTGGAGCAGGCCAAGTTATTATTACTGGACCCCCAAGCAGCTCACCTAAGCATAGAAGGTATTGCTTACGAATGCGGGTTCAAGTCGAGATCAACCTTTTTTAAGTTCTTTAAAAAAGAGGTAGGTATGACGCCTACGGCCTTTAAGTCCACTTCCGGTCCATCCCGATCCTAATCGATTATAAAAGAAAGACATTGTTAGGTTAATTGTCGTTTATTAACGAAATTTCCTAAAATCAAATAATGAATAGGTGGAGATAAAAAACTTTGATGGTGGATCTGAATTCCTTGATGATCTTATTGATGAGATTAAATCCGTCGTTGATGGAGCTAAAGCTAGAATCGAAACTAAGGTTAACGAAGAACTTCTGAAAACTTATTGGACGATTGGTAAATTGATTGTGGATAGAGAAGCTAGCAAGGGCCTAACACCTAGAGGCCTGATTTTAGATCTTTCTAAGGAATTGACCAAGCAATTAGGAAAGGGATTCTCCCGGTCCAATCTATTCAACATGCGAAATTTTTTCCTGAATTATCAAGATGTCCAGACACTGTCTGGACATCTGAGCTGGAGTCATTATTGTGAATTATTGTCAATTGCAGAAGCCGATAAACGATCCTTCTATGAAAAAGAGACAATAAATTCGAGATGGTCAATTCGGGAATTGAAAAGACAGGTTAATAGTTCATTGTATGAGAGATTGATTTTATCGAAAGGGGAAACAAATAAGCAAGAAATCTTACGATTATCTAAAGAAGGGCAAGTAATTGAAAAGGCTGCGGATGTTATTAGAGAACCCTATGTACTTGAGTTTTTAGGCATACCAGAGAACAAGCCGTTATTGGAAAAGGATCTCGAAAAGAAACTGATTCGCTACATAGAAGATTTTTTACTTGAATTAGGAAGAGGATTTATGTTTGTGGGATCACAACAAAGAATAACCATAGGAAATCATCACCATTATGTAGATATGGTGTTCTACAACAAAATATTGAAGTCTTATATATTGATAGATCTAAAGATGAATAAGTTGAGGCCAGCGGATATTGGTCAAATGAATACATATCTAAACTATTATAGAACCGAGATTAATGAAGAAATAGATACTGAACCCATCGGTATTATTCTTTGTGCAGACAAGGACGAAATTGTAGCAGAATACGCATTAGGGGGGTTAAATAATCAAATCTTTGCATCTAGATATATTTACTACTTACCCAACAAAGAAGAACTGATAAGGCAAGTTGAAATGGCTTTAAGGGATTTGGAGGAAGAGGAATAGGACGAAAGGCAATCCTTTGAAAAGGTCCATGTGAGAGTCTTCCCAAAAGGTATCAGAAACCTTGAATAGACGAATGGCCACTTCCTTCTATAATCTAGTGAACCGATTTCGGGTGGAGCAGGCCAAGTTATTGTTACTGGACCCCCAAGCAGCTCACCTAAGCATAGAAGGTATTGCTTACGAGTGCGGGTTCAAGTCGAGATCGACCTTTTTTAAGTTCTTTAAAAAAGAGGTAGGTATGACGCCTACGGCCTTTAAGTCCACTTCTAGTCCATCCCGATCCAAATAGACACTCTTTGGTATAAAATCCTGCAGATTGCTGGTCAACCAAATCAATCTATTATGATGCTTTTTGTATGGATGTACTTGAGTTTGCTATCGTTGCCGCAGGGAAATCAAGGGCAAATCTCCCTGGAAATTGAAAATATTAAACAGGCACGAGGAGTGATGCGCATCGGGGTGTATGCGGATGAAGATAGTTACCTGAAGAAACCCCTATACTTTCAAAGTCTTCCTGTATCTAGCACAAATCTCCTCACGGTTCGTCTGAAGGATATTCCTTTTGGCACCTATGCTATCAGTCTATACCACGATCGCAATGGAAACGGAAAATTGGATAGCAATTGGATGAGGATTCCCAAGGAGCCTTATGGTTTCTCCCGAAACCCAGCTACAACCTTTGGCCCTCCAAAATTCCAAAAGGCTGCCTTCAAGCATAATGAGGAAATCACGGAATTGAAGATCAAATTATAGCGCAGCTGGAACCTTTTAGTCCGGAATCCAGCTGGAATTGTAGAGATCAGTTCCTAGACATATCTGTGTGCCGACTTACAGGCACGCAGATTTTTCTAATTTTAGGGCAAATACGGTCCATCCATGAAAGCTTTCAAAACTTGTCTCCTATTCACCTTGAGCATAGCAATGCTCCACGCACAGTCTCCATCCGATTTTGTCAATCCATTCATCGGTACTTCCAACTTTGGGGCTACCCACCCAGGAGCCCAGTACCCTCATGGCTTGGCCTCGGTCGTCCCCTTTAACGTTGCTTTTAAAAAAGGGGAGGAGAATAAGTTCGAAAAAGATTCGGAATGGCACTCCCGCCCCTATGTGAAGGAGAACACTTTCTTAACGGGCTTCAGCCATGTGAATTTGAGTGGGGTGGGTTGTCCAGACCTAGGTAGCCTATTGTTAATGCCTACCACTGGTGCGCTAGAACTTGATCCAGAACAATACGGTAGCACCTACGCCGAGGAAACGGCCATCCCCGGCTATTACAGCAATACATTAGAAAAACACAAGGTCAAGGTAGAAGTCACCAGCACAACGCGAACAGGACTCAGTCGCTATACTTTTCCTGCCGGATCTTCTCATATTCTACTCAACTTAGGTTTGGGATTGACCAATGAGACAGGGGCTATGCTCCGCCTAGTATCAGATCGGGAAGTAGAAGGTTTTAAAATGATTGGGACCTTCTGTTATAATCCGGAGGATGTTCGACCGGTGTACTTTGTAGCCAGGTTGAGCAAAGCCCCGAAGGAATTTGGGGCTTGGAAAAAGATGCCCACCTACAAGGGCGTAGAGGGGGATTGGGTGAAATACAACGATCAATACAAGCCTTATCCTCGATTTCAACAAGAGATGGCTGGTGAGAATCTGGGTGCTTATTTCTCCTTCGATACCGAGGAAAATGAGACGATTGAGGTTAAATTAGGCGTTTCCTATGTCAGTATTGACAATGCTCGGGAAAACCTGGAAAAGGAACAAGCAGACTTTGATTTCGAGGGGACCGCAGCCGCCTCCAAAGAAAAGTGGGATGAATTGTTGGGGCGAATCGAGGTGAAAGGAACCGAAGAGAATAAGATTAAGTTCTACACAGCACTATACCACGTACTCACCCATCCTAGTATTTTTCAGGATGTAAATGGTGAATATCCCTTGATGGGACAATTCGGTACAGGTAAGGTAGAAGGTAGAAACCGATACACGGTTTTCTCATTATGGGACACCAACCGGAATGTACATCCTCTATTGAGCCTGATCTACCCCGAACTACAATCGGAAATGGTGCGTAGTATGGTTGATATCTACAAGGAGAACGGTTGGCTACCCAAATGGGAGTTGATGGGGATGGAAACGGGCGTGATGGTGGGAGACCCTGGAACTCCGGTCATTACCGATACCTACCTTAGAGGTATTCGGGATTTCGAGGTAGAAGTGGCGTATGAAGCCATGAAAAAAGCCGCTATGACGGAAGAAAAGGATAACCCACTCCGTCCCGATATCGATGCGTATATGCAACTCGGATATATCCCTATGGATAAGGAAGGTCCGTATGATGGCACGGTTTCCACTGCTCTGGAGTATTATATTGCAGACTGGAACATCGCTAGATTGGCTCAAATCCTAGGGAAACAAGACGATTACACTTACTTCCTGGGTCGCTCCTTGGGGTACAAGAACTACTTTGACCCAGAAACCGGAATGCTCCGTCCTAAGCGCGGAAATGGAGACTGGTTTGCTCCTTTCGATCCAGAATTGGGCAAGAACTTTGAACCCGTCACGGGTTACGTAGAGGGAAATGCCTGGCAATACCGCTTTTATGTCCCCCATGATATCAAAGGCTTGATTGAGTTGTTGGGGGGTGAAAAAGCCTTCACTAAGGCTTTGCAAACTTGTTTCGATACCGAAAACTTCAACATGGGTAATGAGCCAGACATCACCTATCCTTTTTTGTTCAATTACCTGAAGGGAGAGGCCTGGCGAACGCAAGAGACTACCTTGGACTTAATTGAGAAACACTATCCCAATGCCCCGCACGGCATTCCGGGAAATGACGATACGGGAACCTTGTCTACTTGGCTGATCTTCAGCATGATGGGCTTTTATCCAGTTTGTCCCGGAGATATGGACTATGCTTTATTCACGCCCTCCTTCGAAGAAATAACCATTCACCTAAATGATACCTATTACCCTGGGAAGAAGCTAACCATAAAGTCGACTGGCTTTGAGCAAGGCAAAAATCGGTACATCAATAAGATCCGATTCAATGGGAAAAAGGTCAAGGACTATTTCTTCGACCATCGTGAAATGGTAAAAGGAGGGGTGTTGGAGTTTAGCCTTCAGGAAAAACCACTCAAGAAATAAGACTTGGTACTTTAAGCCGCATTGGACAGCAATAGGGCCAGCGGTTCTAATGGGCCGACGGGAATTAACTCAAAAGCTAATAAACCCAGCTCAACTAGCGGCAGTGTAGCTAACAACCCTTCGGCTTCCGCTTTGTGTTCTACTTCCATCAGCAGGATGACTCCCGGCCTGTCT
>JAHQWA010000441.1 GCA_019634045.1 Saprospiraceae bacterium | reverse complement strand
GCTTAGTTTGTCGGGATTCCAAACTTTGACATCTCCATAAACACCCATGCGAAACTCCCGCGGATTTTTATTGGAAAAATCTACCCATAGCGCAGCATCGTCATACCCCACATCTGTAATTTGGATGGGGTCTGTGTAACCCGGTGCCAGGTCCATTTCGGGATTGAGGCTGAGCCAAAGCGATATGGTCCCGCTCCAATTCGTTTTATTGTAGGCGATATTTCCTTCAGATGGATAAAAGATTACAGATTTTCCCTTTCGTTTGAATTCAAGCGCATTGCCAAATCGGCCTCTATCGGTAGCCAGACCAACTTCTTCTGGAATCATAAAAGGCGTAGCCAAATCCACTTGGTCATATGCTGGTGCGCCATAGATTCGTGCGTCACCCCGGGCAAAATCAGCGCCAAATCCATGGTCGAAGGTACTGCAAAAACTAAGCGCTTCCCGCAATGGTCTATTTCGTTTGGCACGTTGTTCTTTTACGTATGCTCCGACTGTGCCCACCGGCGCTAGCCAAATGCCGCTTTCTGGGCGTTGGACATAGGCGACCAACTTTTCCAGCATGGGCACCAGTGTCGTTTGGCGGCCACCGTCACCAATTTCGTGTCCAGCCAATAAGAGCCAGGATCCATTTTCTACTGCCGCATCAACCAAGGGTTTGATATCTTTCTCGAAGTCTTTGCCATCCATTTCAATGCCTTGTAGCAAGGCAAAATCGGCAAAGCTAGGATCATTTGACGCTTCGTTGAGCCAACCTCTACCGCTTTCAAATAACTCGGCTACCAGTGGTGCATAACTCTGGGTATGTCGGCCACGACCAACGAATGTATTGCCACAGGTATAGGCAAAGGAGAGGGGCATGACGCCCAACATTTCCTTGATCTGCTGATTGGCGGCCAATAGCTCTTGCCGCATAGAGGTCAGGGTATAGTTTTCGAGCGCCTTATCCCGAGCCCAAGGAAAATTACCGGTGCAAGGGTGGTAAATCGTATGATTCCCGATCTCATGACCATCTGCTACAATTTTTTTCCAACCCTCCAGGTGATTCTGCATACCGCTGGGTACTACATAGAAGGTCACCTTGGCATCTAGCTTTTCGAAAAGTGCTTGACCTACTTCTGGGTGAGATACCCGAGCATCATCAAAGCTAAGACTGAGCGCGGCTCGTTTGCCTTCGGGCCAGGTGAAAGAAGGAGATTGTGCCGATAGAGTAATCCAAATGCAGCTCGTTATGAAGAATGTAAATAAGGCAGATTTATTTTGCATAGGAAGTAGGATTGAGGGTGAAGCAGAGTTTAGTAAACAAGGTACGGAATAGTTTGAAAATGGGTACAAGGTGTCAGGTGTCAGGTGTCAGGTGTCAGACATCAGGGTTTCGGGTGAAAATATAACGAGTGAGAAAATCATAGTAGATGCCGCTTACCAATTAGCATTTACCATTAAACAGATGTGCTCTTTCTAGGATATTCAGCCCTGAAACCTGACACCCGAAACCTAGTACCGATATTTTTCAATACTACGAATAGGAATATTATAAAAAATACCATAGTTTTGTCATCAATACTACGAATAAGAATAATATCGATGAAAAAATATCCATTAGGCGAGTTTGAAGAAATTGTTTTGCTTACAGTTGGAGTCTTATTTGAGAATGCCTATGGCGTGACGATTAAGGATTTGATTGAAAAAAGATTAGAGCGCAAGGTTAGTGTGGGGGCGTTGCAATCGGCTTTACGCCGGATGGAAAAGAAAGGTTACCTGGTATCCTATTATGGGGAAAAGACTAACGAGCGAGGTGGTAAACGCAAGCGCTTCTTTAAAATGACGTCACATGGTAAGGATGTTTTGAATTATACCAGAACGGTCAGAAATAATTTGTGGGATGACATCCCTGATGTGGCACTTGATTTTTGACTTGGAGTTGCTATTTAGGAAGACCGAAGACCGAAGACCGAAGACCGAAGACTGAAGACCGAAGACTGAAATTTTCACCCGACATATATGATCAAAAAGCAAGCAGAAAAATTCTTCAAATGGTATTGCCATCCTGATTATTATGAGGATATCCATGGCGATCTGAATGAGTTGTTTAGGCGACAACTCGGTGCTAGCTCTTTGCGCCGTGCCGAGTTGGTTTTTGCCAAAGAAGTGCTCTTGCTTTTTCGACCTTCCATCATTCGTTCCTTTCGCTGGAGCGGCTTAATTCACCTCGACATGATTTTGAACTATTTTAAGATTGGTTTTAGAAACCTTAAGAAGCAAACATCTAGCAGCCTGATTCACATTTTAGGATTGGCATTGGGCTTAGCAGCTTTCCTTTTGATTGATCAATACACAAGTTTTGAAAAGAGCTATGATCGCTTCCATGAACGCTCCAGTCAACTCTATCGATTGACGACAGATGACGTAGTTGATGGCAGAATACAAACCCGAGATGCCATGTCTTTTGCACCTTCAGGCAGGGCTTTGGAAGAGGAAGTTCCTGAAATATTAGGGTATACCACGACGATGAAAACCTTTGGGATGATTCTTAAAAAAGATGAAGAACCAATTGAAGAAAAGGAAATCATTGCAGTCGACTCCAATTTTCTGAATCTCTTTAGCTACAAGGTGATCAGTGGAGATCAGGCCAGCATGCTTAATGAACCCTATACGATCGCCCTAACCGAATCACAAGCCAAGAAGTATTTTGGAAATCAAGATCCGATTGGAAAATCCATTGAAGTATTAGATGATTTCAATCGACCCTTCCGGGTAACTGGAGTATTGAAAGATACTCCGGCGAATACCCATTATTCCTTCAATATGCTGGTTTCTCTGAAGAGCTTTCAGGAAAGGATCGAGAATGATGCCTGGAATGGCTATAATTATTACACTTATCTTTTGCTTGATAAAAACGTGGACCTGGCAGCTACACAAGCTAAAATGCCGGCACTTTCTACCAAGCTTATGGGGGACGATACCCGTTTGGTGTTCAATATTCAGCCTGTAGAGGATATTCACTTGCACTCTGACTTTACTTTCGAACCCGAAATGCATGGAAGTGCAAAAGCGGTTAATTTCTTAAGTATCATATCCATTTTCATTTTGCTCATTGCCTGGGTCAACTATATCAATTTGTCTACCGCCAAAGCCATTGAGCGAGCTAAGGAGGTCGGCCTACGAAAAGTAGTCGGTGCTCGAAGACAACAATTGATCACACAATTTTTGGTGGAAGCATTTATGATCAATTTTGGGGGCGCCATCCTAGCGCTGGTCCTAGCACAAATATTTCTACCTTCTTTTAATAGTTTGGTTGGAAAAGCGGTTATCGACAGTGTTTGGACGAATGTACCATTTTTGCAAAAACTCGGATTGTTTTTCCTACTTGGCGTACTGATAACTGGACTGTATCCAGGTTTGGTGTTATCCTCTTTCCAACCCATTGGGGTGTTAAGAGGTGCTTTTGGTCGTTCTAAAAAAGGCATTGCCTTGCGAAAGTCATTAGTAGTTGTGCAGTTTGCTGCCTCTTTGATGTTAATTGCCAGCACGGTCATCATCTATAAGCAAGTTCGGTATATGACCAGCAAGGATCTAGGCATTAATACCGAACAAGTTATTGGTTTTGGCAATCCTGCCTATGGCAACCTGGAACGGGAACAGTATGAAAGTAAGTATAAGGCCTTTACTGAAGAATTAGAGCAATTAGAAGGTGTGGTGAAAGTCGGGGGGATATCTTCTCTGCCGGGAGGAGGAAGCTCTGATATCAGTTCTAATAGTGGCCGTGTCAAAATAGTAGGTAAGACAGATCCGGTAGAATCCACCATTTACATTAACTCTTTTAATGATCGGTTAGAAGGGGTACTTGGTTTGGAAATTACGCATGGCCGGAATTTTGATGAAGAGCGAGCTTCTGACACCTCTGGGGCGATCGTTAATCAGGCTTTTCTGCGGTTGTTAAATGTCGATGACCCTGCAGATGCAGTTAATGAATATTTGCAATTTGGTACTGATCCAGAAAATACGAAGTTTCTGATTACCGGAGTGATGAGTGATTACAATCGATCATCGCTTAAAAATACGGTGGAACCTACCATTTTCTTCCATCGGGAAGTACCGCGTCAGACCATCATAAAATTGAATAGTAGCACCTCAGCGGTTAGCATTGAACGCATCCAAAACGTTTGGAATCGCTTTTTTCCAAATGCGCCCTTTGCCTATTCCTTCCTGGATCAGCGTTTTGAAAAACTCTACCAGGAGGATAGAAAGTTTGGCTACATCTTTTTCAACTTTGCATTCCTAGCCATCTTCGTAGCTAGTATGGGCTTGTTTGGTTTAGCTTCTTATCTAGCCATTCAGCGTACAAAAGAAGTAGGGGTCCGCAAAGTATTGGGTGCATCCGTGAGTAATATCGTACTGCTGTTTTTCAAAGATTTCCTTTGGCTCATCCTAATTGCAGTAGCCATTGGCATTCCGGTTACTTATCTCGGTATGAATGATTGGCTAAGCGGTTATGCCAATCGAATTACATTCCCTTGGTGGGTACTTTCCATTGCGGTCTTGGCCGTTGTCTTTCTTGCGTTTGTGACGGTCAGTTATCAAACCTGGAAACTGGCTATCCTGAATCCGTCCCGGACAATTCGGCATGAGTAGCGTGATACCTGGGAAGAATGGCTTCATGGTTTCATTGTACTCCGCCCGCAAGCGTCTTGTGACGCGATGCGGCATGATAGCAAGTCTGAGACTTGCGAGCAGAGGGCAGTGAGACAGGCGCTTGCGTATGAGTGTAAACCTAGATTTGTCAAATTTTCGAAATTTAACAAAGCTATTTCTTGACCTCGGGAGTAGCCGAAAAAACACCAAGTTTTCCAAAAAGAATGCCCAATAAGGTAAAGGAGACCAAGTGATCTAAGATATTGGCAAAGGTATAGTCCATCGAAAACATATACCAATTCATCTGAGGAAGGTCACTCACTAAACTCACTAACAGGCCTACCAAAACACTGTTCATTACCACCGTAGAAAACGAT
>JAHQWA010000440.1 GCA_019634045.1 Saprospiraceae bacterium | reverse complement strand
GGTCCCCCCTATGCTTTTTGTGCCCTTCATTGAAAATGCCTTTAAGCATAGTGGCATAGAAAAAAGAGGTAGCAGTTTTGTAAATATTTACCTGAAATCGAAAGACAATACCATCGAATTTTCGGTGGAAAACAGCCTCACTTCCGAACCACAAGTAAAGGATGGGAAAGGCGGAATAGGCTTACAAAATGTGAAAAAGAGGCTGGAAATCCTATATCCCGAAAATCACCAACTAGATATCAGGGAGTCAGACACTTTTAAGGTATACCTAAGAATGAATCTCAAATGATCAACTGCGTAATAATAGATGACGAAGAATTGGCAAGGAAGCTCTTAAAGACCTATATCAGTAAAGTAGCCTCTTTACAATGGCAGGCTTCGTTTGAAAACCCCTTAGATGGGCTGTCGTATTTGAAAGCCCACCCGGTAGATCTTCTATTTTTGGATATTCAAATGCCAGATCTCAAAGGCACTGACTTCGCCGAGCTCATTGCCAAATCAAACACCAAGGTTATATTTACAACCGCTTATTCTGAATATGCGCTCAAAGGATTTGAATTGAATGCTCTGGATTATTTGCTAAAACCCATCACCTTCAATCGGTTTTTAAGTGCGGTAGAAAAATTTCCAAAAAGAGAGATAAGGGATTATGTCTCCGCAAAGCCCATTGTAATCAAATCTGGCTATGATCTGTATAAAGTTTCGCCACAGGAAATCTTATATATAGAAAGCAACGGCGAATATGTGCACTATCATTTGAAAAATAGGAAGAAGATCACGGCCCACCAATCATTGAGTAAGCTACTGCCCACATTACCTGATTTCTTTCTACGTGTGCACAGATCGTACATCGTTAATGGACAGCATGTATCGAGTCTAAAAGGTCGGAAATTACTACTAAAGGACTTAACAATTCCGGTGAGCGACAGTTATTACGAGGTGGTCAAGTCGACACTATTTTTATGAGGGAAGGGCCTATAAGAAGTTTAGGGTGAAAAGTTTAAGAGATGGCAAATGCTACCCCCTAAACTTTCCACCCTAAACTTTCACACTTTCAATATCTAGTACCCTTGATTCTGCACTAAGAAGTCCTTCACATTGGAAGCCCCGTCAATAGCACTCTGTGGAATCGGGAACAATCTCTTGTTCACATCATTACTTGTCTTCTCCGTCCAAGACTCTTCATACTTGCCAAAGCGAATCTGGTCTCCTCTGCGGAAGCCTTCCCAATACAATTCAAAACCTCGCTCGCGGAACATCATGTCCAAATCAATTTCCGTCAAAGCGGCTGGTGTTTGATCTGGGCGAGCCGTTCTCGAAGCTCTCAGTGTATTAACATCGGCCAAAGCTCCCGTATTATCTCCTAATCGCAACTTCGCCTCTGCGCGCATCAGGTAAATCTCAGCCAAACGAATTAATACGAGGTCCACGCTACTAAAATTGTTACCGTTTGGAGAGGTTCGGCTAAACTGATATTTAGAACATCTAAACCCTTTATTGTGTAAGCGACCTTCGTTAGTGAAGTCTACCTCCATTGTATGGCTTACATATCCTACGTCACGGTCTGGACCATTCCCTTTACGCTGAATCACTGGATAAATTTTCACCTGCCCATCATCGCAGCGGAGGAACTCACCATCTGAACCTTTTCTAGGGCCCCACAACACGCCACGAAGGATCCCGCGATTAATTTCGAAGTCCAAATCAGTAATGCAGTAGAAATGATCCTCATCATTCAAAGGAGACATCCCGGTCAGGTCCACTAGTTCTCCTGGAATATCAATGTTTTCTTGATAGAATCGAGCATCTGCTTCAGCTGGATCAATATCACCGTAGGCATCCATCCAAGTTTGGATAAAGTCGGAAGTCATGGCAGGTCCATCGGTTCCATCAGCACTTGGGAATTCAGGACGAGGAAACAAAGATCCAGCTATTGACCAATACGCCCAGCGGCTGTGTTCTCTTCTCAACACGCCCCTTTGATCCAATGAAAAGATAATCTCAGGATTTTTGTCGTTCTCGTCATTGAACAGATCAAAGTATTCGGGAGAAAGGCTGTACTGCCCAGAACTGATGACCTTATCTGTGTATTCGATGACCTTATTCATGTCATCAGTGGTGAAATCAGGTGTACCATAGGGGTCCCGATAAACGGCCGCGTTCAAATGTAAACGCGCCAACAAACTCCAAACGGCTCCCTGGGTCAATCTACCTGGCCCTAAATTGGTATTGATCAAATCTACAACCGATGTAAGTTCAGCCTCCAAGTAGGCAACTGCCTCTTGACCTCTAAGGATATTGGAGATATCGCTGGAATTTTCCTTATCAAAAACCATACCCCAGCTTTCCAACATCAGCATATTCAAGTAAGCTCTCAAAGCAATCATCTCGTAAAGCGCCACGGTAGCCTCTGCATTACCTTCTTCAGAAAGTGGACGTAATACTTCTACAGCTGAAATAGCTCTGGATAGATTCTTCGTTAATTCATTCCAGGAACTACCAACAAGGTCATTCCCTGGCGTCATAAGATGTTGATGCGCAGCAATAAATTTACCTCCATCAAACCAGTCTGTTCCACCGCGATAAGGCAAGATAGCTTCATCGGATGCAATTAGCTGTAGTCCATAGTAGTTGGTGTGTCGCCAAGTCCAGGATACTTGGCCATAAGCTGGAGCTACGGCACCACTAATCACTTCCGCCTGACCTGCACCGGTCAAGGATTCATCTAGAATTTGTTCTTCCAGATCCGTACAAGCCCAAATCAAAATTGAA
This sequence comes from Saprospiraceae bacterium, assembly GCA_019634045.1. GTDB lineage: Bacteria > Bacteroidota > Bacteroidia > Chitinophagales > Saprospiraceae > DT-111. The sequence continues at coordinate 9,174 of JAHQWA010000440.1, read as the reverse complement.
AGGAAGCTCAGCGCAGCTAAGCGTAATATATTGTTTTTCATTTTATCTTCATTTTTAAAATAAAGCAATAAGGCGCACTCACTTTTTTTAGAAAGAGACATTTAACCCAATCAGAATAGTTCTTGCTGCTGGATAGGTGAAGCGGTCAATTCCAAAGGTCTGGATTCCGCCAATAGAGCTACCTGTATTCACCTCCGGATCAAATCCTGTGTAATCAGTAATCACGAATAAGTTCTGTCCAGTGATGGATAGGCGAAGGCTGCTGATTTGTCCCAAGCCAATATTTTCAGGCTTGAAGGTGTATCCCAAGGTCGCATTGTTCAATCGCAGGAAGTTACCGTCTTCTAAATAGCGCGTGGATACTTCATTAGAGTTGGTAATAGCTTCTTTGTCAAATTGAGTAGCAAAGTCTGTGGTGTTAAAAGACGAGGCCAAATTGCCCTTGTTGAAGAGTGACATGGTGGTGTGATTATAGATCTGATTGCCCGCTACACCATTGAAATTCAGCCCTAAATCAAAACCTTTGTACGCCAAGTCAATGTGAAAAGCATAGATAAGATCTGGTAGCGCACTTCCGACGACGGTACGATCATTTTCCAATACCTGGCCATCGCCATTTACATCTCTAAAGGCATTAAGCCCATCCTCGCCAATACCGGTGAACTCCTTCATGTAGAAGGCTCCGATAGCCTCTCCATTGATGTATCCATTGATCGTCGCACCAGTCTGTCCTGCCCCAGTGGCACTCCCCGTAGTAAGAACCGCAAATGGAGAATTCACCACCTCATTTTCAATAAACGTGATGTTACCGCCAATCTTGTAGCGAAAATCTCTTTGTGGATCGCTATTGTATTGCAATGCAAATTCAACGCCCGTATTCTGGATTTCCATGTCGGGTACGTTCGTCCAGAAAGTAGCCGTTGGCTGGATGGGGTCAGCTGGTACCACCTCCAATAAGATGTTTTCTGAGACCTTGCTGAAATAATCCAAAGTACCCGTCAAACGGTAGTCAAATAGGCCGAAGTCAAGTCCAATGTTTGTCTGTGATGAAACCTCCCATTGAATATCGGGGTTGGCAAGGCGCGTGAAGATGGTTCCGAAAGGGTAATCATCCAAGGTGGAAGCATTGGGATCCAGCGGGTAAGTATCGTTGTTGTTTTTACTCTCGGTAAAACTGGACTGCGTGATTTTCGCTGGGATTTCCTGATTACCTGTTTGTCCCCAACTAGCTCGTAGCTTTAGGTTATCAAACGCTGAGTTTTCCATGAAGGGCTCTTTGCTAATGTTCCACCCCAAAGCAAATGAAGGGAAATAGCCATATCTATTGTTTTCTCCAAATTTGGAGGAACCATCAGCTCGCATAGTAGCCGTGACCAAGTACTTCCCTTCCCAGGAATAATTCAAACGCCCAAAGAAGGATTGCAATTCATTTTCCACGGCAAAGGAGCTCAGCGTGGTAGGTTGTTCTTGCGTACTCGTTTGATCCTGGAAGATGGGTTCTACATCATTATTGGCAAATCCAGTAAGGTTAAAGGACTGCTGCTGTACCAAGGTCTTCTGATAGGAGTGCCCCGCCAAGAAGATCAGGTTTTGTGACCCTCTTTCGAAATTGTAGGTCAGCGTATTTTCCACCAACTGGTTCTCATTTCGGGTAGTGGTGGAATTCAGCGCACCTAATTCAAATCCCTCAAGCAAAGCATAGGGCTCACGCTGCTGATCTCTATTAGTGGTAGAATAATCTACTCCTAGGTTTAGCTTATAAGTCAAGCCCTTGATGATTTCTAAGGAAGGTGAGATATTAGCCAGGATTCTACTGTTATCCGCTTCGTCGGAGTAAATATCATTGCGAACGATCGGGTTTAGCATATCGTCCAACAGGGTAGGTTGTCCATCGGTGAAAACGGGAATCGTTGGGTTCAATTGTAGCATATCGACTACGATACCTTGATTATTAGGGCGGAAGTTTTCTGTTCTGGCTCCTGTGAAGTTGTAGTCTATGCTTAAGCGGCCATTCAAAGCTTTTTGGCTGAGGTTGACCCTACCTGAATAACGTCTCAATTGGCTGTTCAGTAAAATGCCCTCTTGATCTTCGACACCAGCTGAAATGAAGTAAGAAAATTTATCACTACCAGCACCACTCATAGAAAAGTTGACGTTATTGGACAAACCGGTTTGGGTCAATTCATCTTGCCAGTCTGTATTACCGCCCGCATCGAAGAGGTTACCACCATTTGCAGGTACTTGGGTACGAAATTCGTCAGCAGAGAATACGTCAATCTTATTGGCGATAGAAGACCAAGCCGTGCTAACGGACAAATTCATCTCAGTTTTACCCGCTTTCCCCTTTTTAGTCGTGATCACGATCACACCATTAGCGGCTCGGGCACCATAGATAGCAGCGGCGGAGGCGTCCTTTAACACATCGATGCTTGCAATGTCCTGAGGATTGATGAAGTTAAGAGGATTGCTTGCCACTCCAGTGGAACTATTATCCAGCACAAAACCATCGATTACATATAGCGGTGTTGTTCCAGAACGCAGGCTACCAATACCACGGATAACCACATCTTGGGCCGCCCCGGGCTCACCGCTGACATTAGAGACATTCACTCCCGCAATTTTACCCTGTAGCAATTGTCCAGGATTTACCACGATACCCTTGTTAAAGTCTTCAGTATCCGCTGACCCGATAGCACCAGTAACATCAGACTTCTTCTGAACCCCATAAGCCACCACTACAATATCATCTAATTGAGTAGCTTCAGAAGTTAACTGAATGGATAGATTAGTTTGAGTCCCAACCGCAATCTCTTTCGTGGCATAGCCAACGTAAGAAACGACCAAGACATCTCCCTCTGTCGCAGAAATAGTAAAACTTCCATCAACATCAGTGATAGTCCCTGTCGTTGTACCTTTCACACTAACGGTAGCACCAATCAGCGGTTGCTCATCTGTATCAGTGACGAGACCTTTGATATCCATCTCATTGGTGACCACTAGCTTAGAAAGGATTTCTACAAGGCCAGTTTCCGCCAAGGTGGCCCTGGGCGCGGGCATCGCTTCGGAACAAAGGCATACGAGTAAAAAACCTAGGAATAAGGTTTTTTTTGGAAAAAATTTCATAACATGAAGTGTTTATAATAAGTAAACAGGAGTGGTGTTGACCATGCCGACCAAGCTACCAGCATCACTCCATTTTTAGTACGTTCTGATAGATACTAGATATACCTTTCCTGCCACAAGTCATACCTTAATGACAGGTGCAGAGAACCCATACTAAATCCGAGATTCAGCGGTTTTTGCGTTACAAATGGATAGTCTTAAAGTAGTAGAAATACTGTTGAAGGATTGACTAGAGCGACAGGCAGTTTAGAGCGTTGTTAAGAATTCTGACACTACAAGATTACTGCTTAAATCTTGATCTGCGGCAAGCCATGAAGTTATCTATAGTTTAAGTATTTGTGAAGAAGATGCATCCCTAGGTTGGGGGGTAAGCAAGCGGTGATTCAGCCACCAAAAAATTGAACAGTGACCACAGGTTTAGTCTTGAAGTGGCGCATTTACACGCAATAAAATTATCCCTGATTTGGATTGTAGGAAAAAGTGTTTGGTTGAGCGTTACGGATAAGAACAACTGAAAGTTGAGACCAGGGAGTGATCTTAGCTTTCAGCTATTCTCTTGTTTAGTTCTTAACTAGATGTTCAACTCTAGAGCGCATATATCTTGTCCATATTCTCCGATATTTCACGGAGTCGATCTCGATCACCTCCAGGCACCTCTGCAGAGCCCCAGCCTTGGTAGCCCACCTCACGAAGTGCTTTATTGACATTGGCCCAATCGGAGTCGCCTTGTCCCAACTTCACCTGGAAACCAGCCCAGATTCCCTCCTCTTTTTGCTTTTTGCGGCTGTACTCCTTCACATCAATCTTGATGATTCGCTTTCCGAGGATACGTACCCACTGATCCGCCCAACCATATCGAATGATATTTCCGACATCGAAATACCATCCAATCATGTCGCTATCAAACTCATCAATGTAGCGAGCCGCTTCCATGGGGCTAATCAGAAAGTTGTTCCAAACATTCTCTATGGCAATCTTGATTCCGGTCTTTTCAGCCACTGGGAGTAGCTTGCGGATTTCCACTTGTGACCGTTCATAAGCTTCATCATAGCTCACTTTGTCATTCACTACACCAGGAACCAATAGCACGGTAGTACCACCATACTCTTTACAAGCCTTCAAGGCAGTCTTCATCGATTCCACACAGGTGGCTCGAACCTTTGGATTTGGGTCGGATAGCGGCATTTTCCAATGGCGGGAGTTAACGACGCCTGGAATTTCCAATCCTGTCTTTCGTTTGGCTTTCAAGATCTCTTTATCATTCAAATCATTGGGGCTATCGAATTCGATTCCATGGAATCCGAGGTCTTTTACCAATTTAAACTTATCCAGAATGGAAAGATCCTCCTTGATCATCCCAAACTTAAGGCTCTTCTTGATTAAGGGTTGGGTGCTAAGGGCTTGATTATTGCCGAGTAAGTTGGGAGCAACGGCTAAAGATAAAGCCGCGGCTGAACTTGTCTTTATAAAAGCTCTTCGGTCTTGTTTTTGCATGAATTGGTGGTTTTGAAAGTGTAGGATTGATCGTTGGAAGGTTGCGGTGTACAGTTCAAAGGTAACGTTTATAGTTTAGGGCTTAAGCCTGGCAAAACCTAAACCCTAAACATTCAACTTCAAACTATTATCCGGCGGACAATCTAAACAAACTTAGTCATGCCAGGCTTCGCTACATCCTTCATTTTCCACGCCAAATCCCAATTGTAATCCTCTAATGCAGGACCTAGTTTTTCCTCCGAATTAATTGCCGTTTCCCAGCTTAATTCCTCGCCGGTATAGGCTACCATTCTACCCCAAATCGCTAGCATTGTGCTATGAGCCATACGAACGCCATCATTGATTGGCTTCCCAGCTCGGATAGAAGCAAATAGCTCATCATGTTCCGTCTGGTACATGTTGTTCTTTTCCCCCTTATATTTCCAATTCACAGCACCGGTAATCTCATGCTTGCGGAATACATCGATGTAACATTGGCCGCGGTCTCCTTGGATGGTAATATCATAAGCTCGCTTACAGCCTTTCTGCTGACGGCTAAAGTGGAAGCCTCTGATCCCGTCCGCATATTCGTATACGATGGCAAAGTGGTCATACACATTACCATACTTGGATTCGGTGCGGCTTTGACGACCACCCGTCCCTACCGCTTTGAGGGGCAATACATCGCCCATCGCCCAAGACATCAAATCTAGACTATGTACCGCTTGCTCAGCAATATGATCACCGGATAGCCAATTGTAATATAACCAATTACGCATGATGAACTCCATATCATTCCAATCCGACTTCCGCTCTCTTTCCCAAAGTGCACCCGTATTATAGGTATTGTAAATGCTTGTTATTTTCCCAATGTCGCCATTCAAAATCCGCTCGTAGGTCGCACGCTTAGGAAAATCATATCGCCAGCAGAAGCCAGACATTAAAGCCAAGTTCTTCTCTTTTGCCTTTTTGGCCACTTCAATTACTCGTCGGATACCAGGCGCATCTACAGCTACTGGTTTTTCACAGAACACGTGTTTTCCCGCCTCTATGGCAGCCTCCAGGTGTCCCGGACGGAAGGAAGGTGGTGTACAAAGAATAACTACGTCAACATCCGAAGCTAGCACCTTTTTATAGGCATCAAACCCAATAAATTTCTGGTCATCGGCAACCTGTAGTTTCTCCTCATTTTCGGTTTTCAGGGCGTTGTAAGACTTCTCTAAGCGATCCGGGAAGACATCGGCCATGGCCGTCAAGATCACTTTGGGATCAGCATTCATGGCCTGATTAGCGGCTCCTGTACCCCGGCCACCACAGCCAATCAATCCGACTTTTAACACCTCATTATCATTGAAAAAGGGAGACGTACTGTGAGCAAGTACATTGGCTCCTAGACTACTGGCAAGTAGGGTTGCTCCTGAGGCTTTTAGAAAGTTGCGGCGCTCACTACCCTGTATTTTCTTTTTCATGCTTATTTTTTGAAAAGTTGGTAAGTAATGATGTTATTATGTTATCATCACAAGTGTTTATAAAACAGTCCTTTGTTTCAATCGCTTGGTGATAAATCTAGCAATTAAGGTAGGGAAACTCTAGTAGCTGTGCAAATGTTAACCTTACTTTAAGAAAAAATTGTGCGCGTGCACAGTTAAATCTATAGATTCCTCCGACTTCCCTTTCGGTCCGATGGAATTCGCTCGCTCTGGCCCATACTTGAGGCATTGCGGTGGACCTCTCCTCCGGTAAGACATTAGTCACCCTAATTTTCTTGATAGTGGCCTCATAGCTGCACTTTATAGAAAAAGCAGACACATTTAGCGGTTTTTATTGCTTTGAATGGTAATTTTGAGTAATTAGGTCCCGAATACAGACTGTTATCAAAATAACCAGCAATGGATGTCGATCCCTTATCAGTAGCGATTCTCATTGGAATGGGTGGTAGCTTTATCACCGTGTGGATGACCAACCAACTCGGTGGTCGCATGGAGTCCTATGTTCAACGTGTCTCTCACAGTTGGGTACAATTGCCACAGCGTATTATGATGGTAGTTGGTATCGTAGGCTTTAATTTCTTGGCCTTGAACTTCTTCATGATCAAGGAATATGATAAGGATCTCTTCAAGGTGCTGGAAAACTTACCGGCGATTCCTGAGCCCATTAAGTGGTTTTTCCGACAGCTATCTACCGAGTTCCGGTCCATCATTTCCTTGATGTCTGACATCCCGCAAATTGCGCCACTATTTTTCACCCTGAGCATTATATTTTTCGGTTACCTCATTCTTGGCCTCTTTGGTCTGGGAAGAATGCAAAAATGGATCGTTTCTATCATTGTATTTTTTGCTTTGATCTTTATGTTCAAAGACAATTTCGCCAAGGCGGAGCGCAAGAGCCAGGATAGAGACTTACCTTGGGAATCCTACGAGCCTTCGCTTGACAGAAACGATGATCTATCAGGTATTCTACCATTGAGGATCTAGTATTCCTTTATCCAATAGCGGACTTTTTCTATATAATTTTCTCAGCATAGTATGGTAAACCTCTAGTGGGTTCACTCATTGTTTCTTTGTCACAAAGAAAACAGCTTTTCCCATTTTGGCAGATCCACTCCACTTTACCTTGGTCTGCCAGTATGGTCTTTCTAGTCTTCCAAGGTGAGCAAGTACTTCGAAGGATAGGCATTTCATATCTATCGTTGATCTTCAGCGAAAGTAGTAGAGGTCACTTAGGTTGACCGACAAAATTGAGCAATATCAAGTTACCTTTGATGCTGCTCAATCCGTTTACCTACATGCTACCCTCTTCTTGCCCAGTTGAAGAAGCTAGCCATTCCAGCTCAATTTTCATGTAAAAATTGTACCTTAGAAACGTAATCTCAATCGAGGGCTACCTCTTTATTAGCTTGTCTCCTATCTCTGGACCAGTTCTGGTCTAGTATCAGTACTTGTGTTTTGTCCTCATTATACCCATAGATGTCTATTTCGTCCTTCATTGGCTTTTGTCAAATTCAAAGATTGAAACCATGAAAACCTACTATAGCCAAATCTCGGTTTATCTATCTATTTTTCTGTTTGCGGTACTGCCAGTAGTTACAGAGGAAAAAGGCTGTAATAAATCTCCAGACTGCCCAACGCTGATTTCCCCTAGGCCTGAGCAGTCGGATTTCTCGCCAGATAGTAGTTTGCAATGGACAGCTGTGGGCAGCGCTGACACCCGGTATGAAGTAAGCATTGATACGGGCGGAGTAACCTTCTTTGAAGCCACTAATTTGGATACTACCACCTTGATATTACCCACAAGCTTATCGTACGAAACTGAGTTTGACATAACTATCAGAGCAGTGAATGGAAAGGGAAAAAAATCAAAGAAGTGTAGTAGTCACTCATTCACTACTATTGCTGCCCCTGTTCCTCCTCCCTGTGTCAAGTATACTGCCCCAGCAAATGGTGCAACCAATATAGAGCGCTTGCCTACTGTACGTTGGGACAGCGTAGACCTAGCCTCCAACTATATCCTAAAGGTAGGTTCTGCCAAAGATCAATGGGATATTATCGACAGTCTCTCCTTGGGGAATGTGATGGAATTTGGGGATTGGTCCGAATCCTTTCCATTTGGACAAGAAGTACATGTAAGTGTGGCAGCCGAAAATGAGGGGGGACAAACCCAAGACTGCCAAACACTTTCCTTTACCATAAAAGAGAAACCCAAGCCACCAGCTGCTCCTCTATGTGATCAATTGGTGCTTAGAAGGCCAGCCATTTCCACCAATGTCTTGCCCAATACGGAGATTAGGTGGACTGGCGCTTCGGGTCTTATACATGGTTATAGAGTAAAAATAATAGATGCCGATCAACAGCATGAATTAGTAGATCTTGAGGTTTTGACGGACCAAACAGAGGTTTCCATTCAACCTAACCAAGCCTTACCATCTGGCACCAATATCGAGGTGGAGATTATTCCCTTCAACAATGCCAATGGTCGGCAGGAAGCTGATAATTGTCAGCGGTTTAGCTTTAGGACCCAAGAAGAAATCACGTCGCCCTCTAGCTGTCCTTCCATTACTTTTCCTAAAGATGGAGCAACCGATGTATCGCTATCGGACGTAATCCAGTGGGAAACGGGGGAAGGAAATCCTTTGGGGTATCGATTACAGGCTGGGACCATCAAGGATAGTTTCAACCTCTTCGATAAGAAACTGGGAAATGTGCTTTCCTATCCGGCCTATTTTCTTTTCTATGATTCCATAACATTCCTTAAGGTCACTCCTTATTATGCTAATGGAGAACCAGAATTAGCGTGTGAAGCCATTAAAATTACCGTGGGCAGTCGACCAGCCGGAGCCCCAAAATACATCCGCAGAAATATTGCCGAAATGCCTCCTGGCCATCCGCACCTAAAAACCTACCAGGAAGGGGTACGACAGTTAAAGGCTCTGGATGTCGCGGAGCCAGATAATCCCTTCTGCTGGAGCAAACAATCTCAGATTCATGGCAGCGGCAAATGTCAACATAGCTTCGGGCAACCCAACCTCTATTTTCTGCCCTGGCACCGAGCCTACTTATTCTATTTGGAAGAAGCTATTCG